>PAGK01000011.1 GCA_002704515.1 Methanobacteriota archaeon | reverse complement strand
AGTTTGAACACAAGGGGCCCCCTTGCGACCCCCGTCCTTTCAATGGGTACCGTTTGCACCAACCAACTGCAACCCCTTTGAAATTCAATATCTGTTTCAATGGGTATTCGGATAGATCCTTGCGAATCATCTATATTCGATTATTCTATTCTCAAACTTGTTTCTAAACACTAAGTGCTCAAGTTTCACTAACCAGTTGTCAACGGTGAACTCATTGCACTCCAAACCACAAATAATAAAATTATCATCGATAAAATTAGGACAATACCGACGATTCCGATTCCAATTTTTATCCCGCTAATCACTGGAGGATTGGTTGTGTGCTCGTTTGAAACATCTTCATCATCTTCCCAGGCGAATTCTTCATCACAATGTGGACAATCAAATAATCCAAAAACGCCATTCTCTAATTCAACATCTTCATCACAATGAGGGCATTGAATTTCGACCATAGCGTCACCACTAACTGCTATGAAATAAGAGTTGAGTCGTTTTCTATTTCAAAGGGGGCCTCATGTGCATGTCCGCATCCACATGGGTATGGTTGTACACGCCTTTGGGGTGCAAAAATCAGACTCAAGTTGAGCCACGATGAGACCGTTGGCAATCTCAAATGAGGCCCATCGAAAGGACTTCAATTTCGCCGACGCCGTGGATTTCGGACATCTGAGCTTCAAAAGCGTCAGCCAGTCCTTCACCGTCGTTCATTTTCACGTGAACCTGAACGAATTTGAGGCCAAAAGCCAGGGGCTTGGTCTCAATGGCTTGAATGTCATAATTATCATTTCGAAGGGTCGCAATCGTCTCTGCGATGGCGTCGGTATCAACATCCTGAAGATCAGAATCAGGGTTCACTTTGTACGTCATAACTACCATGCCCATGCAATCACCTCAGGGACCAACGAATTCACACTTGGGGCACTTGTACAACACACCTTGGTTCCGAACACGGGGGCTTCGGCCAATCGGGTGGAAGCATCCCGGGCAAGGAAAGGTGGTTGAACCTTCTTCTTTGAGGGGGATGCCTGAAGATGTGCAGACTTGTGCTCGTTCACTCATGGAAATGGCTCCTAACGATTTTGCCCATGGCCTCCCCCTCTTTATGGTTGCGTGAGGCCCCAGCAGAACATCATGTGTCAAAACGCCGTACGATGCTCAATTTGCCGTGCTTTCCCGTGCTCACAACCAAGGCTCCATCTCGGGACCTGCACCACCCGGATTCGATGCGAATAACATCCCCAACGTTCACCTCTTTGACTTGGTCAGACCAAAAGACCAATCCGACCAAACCCGTTTCGTCCCTGCCACAGGCTGCTGCAACGGGTCCGGTATACGACGAAGAAACGATCATTCGTCGTGGATACATACGGAGAACAACCAGTTCAAGCCGTCGGACAGGTGTATTGGGTCGAAGATTCTCAATCCGATTTGCAGGTGTTGGCCAGTGAAGTCCGGTAGGGGGTTTCATGGCCGGTAAACATTGGGTCAATGTTCTTCAAGGTCTTCGCTGGATTTTTTCCGACGCACTCGGAAAGAGGAGGCCACGGGTTCTGGGTCATCCGCAATTTCATCGCCACCGACCAATTTGTTGACGCCAGCTTCGTACCGTTCCCTGATCGACGCCTTTGGAGCCTTCCAAGGAGTGTGATGTCGACAGACGAGGTAGACTTCCGAGGAAGAATTTCTCGAAGCCTCGGGTGAATACCTTCGAACGCTGGAGAAATGGGGGCGGACAGCGGTGATCAACTCTTCAACCCCGATGCCCTGGAACAATTTGGTCGTGAACCCACCACCCTTGGTAAGAAGCGGGAGTGCAAAATCAAACACATCGGCCACCAGTGTCATCGCAACCGATTGGTCCATGTCCCACTTCCCCGTAATGTCTGGGGAGATGTCTGAAACAATGACGTTGAGCAGTTCACCGTCCAATTCGCTAAGAATACGTTCCTGCGTAATGGGTTCAGTGATATCTCCAGTCAGCAAAATAGCGCCTTCAACAGGTGCACATGGCATGAGGTCAACACCCACGACTCGTCCTTTCGCTCCGACCAATTCAACGGCGACTTGGGCCCACCCGCCGGGGTGACAGCCGACATCAAGTACGAAATCCCCCTCGCGAACAAGTTGGAACCGTTCCTGGATTTGTTTGAGTTTGAAGGCTGACCGTGCACGGTATCCACTGGCCTTGGCTTGTTTTCGCCAAGAATCTCTCTTGTGGTTTTCAACCCAGTGCTCCGCCATCAGGGTGTCCTCAAACGCTCCTCCTTGCCTCGCCCTCATGAATCCTTTTCTCCAAAAAGGCCCAAAGCAAGCAATCAAGGCGTTGAACCCTCTCGCTGGGGCCGGGAGGAAGGTGTCGATGAAGGTCTCACCGTCTCCGTACCTCGCTGTTCTGTTGGTTGGACTTCTCTGCTCGTTTAGCGGTCAAGGACTTCTGGTCAGTCAAGGGGAAACCTTCGAAGATGGCGTAGCAACTTCTGGCGGTGGTCGATCGTTGCTGGTGGAAGAGATTACGGCGACATGGTGCCCCACTTGCGCCGAAATAGACCCCGAACTGGTCCAGGTCGCTGATAGCCATGGTTCCCGCATTGCGATGGTCGCTTTGCATCCAACCGACGGGGAAGATGCCTTTCAACCGGTGGCCAGCCAACATCGAATCGACCGCATTGATTCAGTTCAAGCCGGAGCATCAACCTCCACACCGACCTTTGTCGTGGAAGCCGGCCCGGCTCGGAGAGGATACGATGCATGGTCCGAAGTACAGAGGGATATCCTCAACGAGGAACTATCTCGGCAAGCCGTTTCTGAGCTCGACGTGATGGTGGAAAAAACAGAATCAGGCTACAGAGCCAGTGTGGCTCACACCAATTTGATTCAAGCAACGGGGACTCAACTCACATTGATGGTGCTTGAACACGGTAAATCCATGCCTCCCGGTTTCATCAACCCAGGGGGTGACCATCGAGACAGGGTGCTTGTTGGCGTGGCCGAATGTTCCTTGGAGAACCACACCATCACCACCCAACTCGGCCTCCTCTCAACTTCGGTCGGCACATCATGCTTGGATTCCTTTGCCGTTGAGTTTGATGAACTCCGGTCATGGAGTGTAATCCTGATTCATGAATCAACCCAAGACGAACTTGATGCAGGCGGCCGTTCAACCTCCTACGGAGCCGTTGAGATGGCCTACCGAGACCGGGCTGAATCCCAGCCGAGTTCAGGATGGTGGGGTCCAGCGATCCTCATCGGATGCGTTGCTTTAGGCCTCGCATCAATTGTTCGGAAAAAGTAATTTTTTCTAAAAAACCAGTCGGAGGACGGCTGTTTTATGGAATTATAATGCCTTAATCCGGAAATGGAACTCACCAGAAGGGGAAGATTTGATAAACCGTAAGGCCAATGTAACACCATGACAAAAACTTGGGAAGACGTGGCTTGGGAGACCAAAGCCCCCCGAAAGGAGTGGGTGGTCGAATACTATGCCAAAGTCGGCACGGAAAGCACGCATCACCTGACGGTGCTGCACGGAGAGGACATGGAGGATGTCCAGAGGAAGCTGATGCAAGAACTCCGGGCAACCTACAGGGAAGCACAGGAAATTGAAGTCACCGTGATTCGGATGGAAGAAATCGAAATCGAACCCAACATTGCGATGTTCATGGGCGCATTCACCCCGTGATCACGCTTTTTCCCGGTAGACCAATTCGATGTATTGCTTGTCCTCGAGAATGAGGTTTTCGAAATCATAGACCTGTTCTCGGGTGCTGGGGTTCACCACCATGTTTCCATTGTCATCGTAGCTGTAGTTGTTGAGGAACATCAGGAACTCGTGGTTCTCATCGACACGGTGGTCATCAAATCCAGTTTCATCCATGTGTTTGCCCCAGATGTCAAAGAAGGCTTCAAGCGGGGCTTCGATGCCAGTCTCCTTGAACTCAACGTGGATTTTACCCGAAGTGTCATGGGTGTGAAGGGGACGCATGGAGCAGCCTGGGTCATTGAGGCCAACGTTTCCTGGGACATCGATGTTTTCTCCCAGGACAGAAATGACGACCACTGGGTGGTAGTGCTCTGCAAGACCGCTGTGGCCACCGACGCATTCATTCGCCAACGCATGGCGCTCATCGGCCGTATTGAACGGAGGAGAACCGTCGCTTTGACCCAAGAGGAACGCAAGCCCTGAGAGCGCAGCGACCGTTATGATGAGCCAGAGGATCGATTCTTTGTTCACGTCATTACCTCCTTTGCCGTGTTGTGATCNGAAGATTCNTCGTCGTTCCAGAGACCCTCTTCATGCAGTTTACCTGCCCTCCAAAAGCCAAACAGGCAGACCACGTTGGCGANGTGCGCCATGGTGCAGAATTGNCAAATTTTCCCCATGCGAACCTCGTAGGAAATCANCANAGCAATGACCAGTATTCCCGCNCCCGTCATGAGTTTCCCGTACTTGAGNTAAGATTCAGCCCAAAGTGCGTCAGGCTCCTTACTCACCGAATTCGTGATGAAAAGGAGAGCCCCAAAGGCAAACATTCCGATGAGACCCCAAGAGATTCCAAACACGGGGTCCACGTTGTATTGAGCGTTGCCAAGAACATCATCACATGAGAAGACGGTCGCACTGGAACATACGTTTCCGCCTTCACTGATTTTGAACGTGATCCACGTGGTATGGACCGAGACCACGAAGCCTGTGAGGGCAGCGAAGTTCATTCCCATCATGTGGCGGCCCCGAGAGAAGCTTGCCCGAGGATTGAATCCGGACAATGTTTCAGCCAACCCATCGCCAATTTTGGTCATCAAGGATAGTCCAAAGACAAGAGGAACGATGTAAGCGATAAGAAACACGTTTTGGTCAACCATGTTCAGACCTCCGGAGTGAGTCGCATGATGGCTTCAAAAATGGTTTCTTCGGTGTTTTCCNTCGAAACCCAGGCCACGATTCCATCAGGTTGAATCAGGAAATAGGCAGGCGTCCCCGGAACCTTCCATTCCTTCATGTTGTCCTGGTCTATGTCATCGATGTAAATGAAGTTGTGAGGAGAGCCATCNCNNTTNGCGCANGACTGNCCGGCACAGGANTCTTCACCGGANTTGTCTCGAAACGCNTCNATNTCNGNGCGGCTGGTNTCNTGACCTTGNATNTCCAACTCCGTAGCGCTTGCAAAGAAGTTCACAATGGGGCCGTCCCACGGGCCCACACCGGGATGGCTGGAATGGTATGAATTTCGCTTGGTGAAATAATCAGCATCCAATCCAATCTCACCCGCTGAACGGACACAATAGGGGCAATCCGTGTCCATGAATTCAATGGCCATCCACTGGCCGTCGGTGTCCGCTGCCGTCCAATTGGTGGTCAAGTAATCGCTCATCTCAAAATTAGNCCAGCCGCTGCCGTTGTAGGCCATGCCTGTGAGGTCAGGGGCGCGGTCGCCCTCCTGCGTACCGGTGCGAATCGGGTCGGTAGTAAAGGCAAGGAACATCATGGCGGCAAAGAAAAGGGCCGCCACCTTGATCGCCGTATCGGTTCGTACATCTGCTTCAATATCGTTATNCATGCGGTTCACTCCANTCCAATTTCGTCAAGAAGGCACGTAGCGGTGTGGCGGATGGCCTCGTCGCTATTCATGGTGACATCGAACCCAGATTTGAGCATTTTTCCAATGCCGAGTCTTGCTCTTGGAATGTCTCCCGCCCATCCTCGGTCACCACCCGTGTATTCGATAGCAGCATCGTGGCAACCCGTCACATCAACCACAATTTCGGCAATGCGGCGCACCGATGCGGTGTCGTGGCTGCCAAGGTTGTACAAGTTCAACGGCTNATTCGCCTGCTCCATCNCATGGAGGATACCATCAACGCAATCGCCGACCTCCATGTAAGATTTTTCTTGAAGGCCGTTTCCAAGCACCTCCAATCGAGATGGGTCTTTCTTGAGTTTGTGAATGAAGTCAAAAATGACGCCATGGGTTCCACGTGCGCCAATGATGTTCGCAAATCTGAAAATCCAAGCCTGCAATCCGAACGTGCCGACCCANCTGCTGATGAGGCCTTCACCGGCTTGTTTGCTGGCGCCGTAAAGGGAGATGGGCATGCATGGGCCGTGGGATTCGGGGGTAGGGAGTGGTGCATCTTCACCATACACCACTGAACTTGAGGCAAAGGCGATGTTTTTCACACCGTTGACCCGCATGGCCTCAAGGATGTTGTAGGTGGCGACTGTACCTTGTTTGAGATCGGTATCCGTGATTCGTGTACCAAGGCGGATGTCCGGGTTGGCGGCGAGATGAAACACGCAGTCAATGTCCATGGCCATGGCCTTTGAGACGTCCTGAGGAATACAGATGTCGCCTTCAACCATAACGGCTTTTCCAGAATCAAGGTGGCCCTGGATAAATGAGGCATGACCGCTTGAGAGGTTGTCGATGACAACGACCTCATCACCCCTTGCTACCAAACGGTCGATGAGGTGTGAACCAATAAAGCCGGCTCCACCCGTTACCAAGGCTCGCATGAAACGNCGACGAAAACCGTTCGTATAAGGCAAATGGTTCCAACCATCAAGCCACTGGATTCTTTCATAAGCGTTGAAGGGGATGGTTAAATTCCTGGGCAATCATGCCACGGAGGAGGTGAATACATGAAAAAAAATGAATCAAAAAACACATCGGAAGTGGTGGAAAACAACATCTTGGTGGGCTACGTTCGTCGAAGCAATGCCGGTGGGGCACTCAAACTCTCCGTGAACACTGCAGCGTTCGCCGATTGCAGCACCTACATGACCAGCGACGGGCAATCCTATGTCCCCTTAGTCATCTCAATGGCTGCGTTGCAAAAGGTGCTCTCTGGAGAACGCGCCGTGACCACCGTCACCCAACTTCACGACTAAGCCGCTGGGCCTTGTCTGTGAATTCCTTCTCTCTGAGAAGTACAACGCTGCGCAAACGACCAAGGTTGTTTGAACAGCCAAATCCCTCATTTTTCATGATTCTTTAAACATCCATATATAGAACCATGTGAACGGGAACTCGTGCCTCAAGAGGACAACATGCCTGGTGCGGCCAAGCCGCACATCGTTGCCGGCATGCCAATGTACAACGAGGAAGAGACGATTGGGTCGGTTGTGACGCGGGCTCTTCGGTACGTTGACGAAGTCATTTGCATTGATGATGGGTCATCCGATGCCAGTGCCCGAATCGCCGAAGCATGTGGAGCGACCGTCATCCGGCACCGGGTGAACCGAGGCTATGGTGGGGCCCTCAAAACCCTCTTCTTACGNGCCTCGGAACTCGATGTTGACGCCTTGGTTCTTCTGGACTCCGACGGGCAACACGAGACCAAGGACATACCGAAGATCTTGAAACCCATCTTGGATGGTGAAGCGGACTTTGCCATCGGTTCACGCTTTGTCGACGGCGGGGGCGGTACCGACATGCCTGCCTACCGAAGGCTTGGAATCAAAGTCATCACCGCTGCTTCAAATCTCTCAAGCGACCTGGGCATCAAAGACACACAATCTGGATTCAGAGCGTTTTCCCGCACCGCTCTTGAACGTCTTCGTTTTGATTCTGAAGGCATGGAGCTTTCCCTTGAGATGCTCGAAGACGCCCATGAAAAACAACTCAAGGTATTGGAGGTCCCCACGGTCATTCGCTACGATGTTCCCAANGGCTCGAATTTCACCGCCGTCTCCCATGGATTCACCGTGATGACGTGGGCCATTCTGTCCCTTTCTCAAAAGAAACCGCTGCTGGTTTTGGGCCTCCCTGGTTTTGGACTCTTAGCAACGGGAGCCGCCATGGGAACTCGGACCGCCCAGGATTTCACACTGCAGCTCGATACCATCATCGGCTCAGGCTTTTCAGCCATCTGGATTGGCTTGCTTGGACTTTCCCTCATGGCGACGGGGTTGGTGCTGCAAAGTGCGCAACGTTTCCTGCGTCTGCTCTTAGTTCGAGAATTTGGACTGGATTGAAGCTCAACCGAGGACCCTCGTCACGAGAACGAGGATGTAGGGGATTGCAAAAATTCCAAAGAACACAAACATGGCGATGCGCACGGCTTTCTGGTTCTTCTCGTCCTTTTCATGCTGGTCAATGCATTCCTGGTTTTTGCAAACCCTTGGGTCTGCTTTGATCGGGATAGCTTCATGGCAAATTCTGCAGTGTTTGTGAGGGGGCATTTTTCCTGTACCCGTCATGCTGCCCATGAATTGGCTGGATTTCTTGGCCACCATGTCTTTCACTTTTCTTGCGTCTACCATTTCAATCACCCTNTGCATGAATGATGGTACCGTCGAACGGTTGACCATCAAGAGCGTCATCAAGAAGCCGAATGTCTCGCCCGTCAAGGACTGCAAGGTCCAAACCCGCTTCCATGGCCANCTTNACGGCAACAGGGTCGACCACGGCCGAAGCCCCCGGTTCGAGGGGAGTGCCCACCCCAACGATGGCCCCAAGTTCCTTCAGTGTAATTTCGGTCAAAGCNTCGGCGTCATCATGATGNCGAGGGTCCTTTGTGTACACNTGAGAGACGTTGGTGGCGATGATGCAGTGGCGAGCGTGAACGACTGCAGCGAGTTTCACCGCAACCGTATCGGTGGTATGGCCAGGGACGGTCCCGCCCATCACCACGATGTGATGCTGTTCAAGAAGAGCCCTGGCCTGTTCTATCGTGTGTGGCACAGAGGGGGCTACATCGCATCCAATGTCCAAGAGAACCTGTTGAAGAACNGTGGCGTTGAGGCGAGTTCCTGCAATACCGATCTCATCAAGCCGATGAGCATCCGAGACGGTGCTCTTGGCCAACTCGATCCCTTCCCGTGCTGGGAGCCCGCCNCCAACCACCAAAGCAATCCTCCGTTCGTTCCCTTCCAAGTGGACCATGAGTTGACGAAGTTGCCCCATCCACATGGAACGGGCATCGGCTTCTTCCGGACGGAGGAGGCTACCACCAAGGGCAACGACATGGACCGGGCTCATGACTCTCCTCCATCGCGCCCATGCTTTCATCCTATCCCTTGACCAGACCGTACNGGCATCAAACTGCTCCGAAGTGGTGGGAGGGTTGAAGTGCCACGCCTCTGCCCAGCAAAGGAGGGAGCACCATGTCAGATGATGCCAAGTTGTCGGCACGGCGGATGCGCCTTAAGCTNGCCTTGGAGGACCTCCGGGAAATGAAGGGCTTTGGAACAGAACTGGTCACCCTCATCATCCCACCGGACCGACAAATCTCCGATGCGAGAGGGATGCTTCAGAACGAACACGGCCAAGCCGCCAACATCAAATCAAAGGGCACCAGAAAAAATGTTCAAGGCGCCATTGAATCCGCCATTTCTACACTCTCCCGATTCAAAACACCGGGCGAACACGGTTTGGCCATCTTTGTTGGCTCCATCATCGTTGGAAACAACAAAAGCCGNATGGTAAACATCGTGGTAGAAGAGCCTCCNCAAACCCTTGTATCCTTCCGCTACCGATGCGACTCAAAGTTTGAACTAACCCAACTTGAAGAAATGCTGGTGGACAAAAAATCGTATGGGTTATTTGTCATCGACCGTGCTGAAGCAGCCTACGGCATCGCTACTGGAAAACGGATTCACGTCCAAGAGCANCTCGTTTCGAACATCATGGGCAAACACCGACAAGGTGGGCANTCNGCTCAACGTTTCGAACGACTCATNGAGGAAGCGGCTCACAATTTTTTCAAGCGAGCCACCGANCACGCGTCCTCGTATTGGCTACCCCACTTGGAAAACATACAGGCCATCATCGTTGGAGGTCCCGGAGCTACCAAAGATTTCGTCGTCAAAAACGATTACTTTCACCANGAAGTCGGAAAAAGAATCGCCAAAACCACGTTTGACGTNGGATATTCCAACGAATCAGGNGTGCGAGAGTTGGTGGAGAACGCTGGCCAACTGATGGGTGAAATTGAGTTGGATGCNGAACGTCAAGTGATGAACCGTTTCCTCGAAGAATTGGTTCGAGCACATCCCAAAGCCACGTACGGTGAAATGATGATCAACCAAGCCCTGAAGGGAGGAGCCGTCGACACGCTTCTCATCTCCGAGGGATTNAGNGGCAACATCATCCAGATGAAATGCAAAAAATGTGGACATGGAACTGAGACGACCTGGGAGGCTCGCCTCACACCCCAACAAGCCCTTCCTGCGTGCCCGTCGTGTGGAGCATCCGGTGATGCGGTCAAAGAATTGTCCAGCCATTCCATCATCGATTCACTCACGGCCCTGGCCGAAGACAGTAACTCACAAGTTACATACATCTCTGTGGACACAGAAGAAGGATCTCAACTTATGCAAGGCTTTGGTGGATTAGCGGCGATTTTGCGCTACCCCATGATGTGAGGTGAAGACATGCAGTTGCTCAAATCGAACATTCAGCCCTTGATTGAGAAGGCGGTTGAAGACTTGGGCGTTGATGCCAGTTTGGTTAGCCACATGCTCCAACCGTCAAGCGGACACACATGGCCACCAGTTTGCGACCTCTCCCTTCCTTGTTTTCAATTTGCCAAAACCTTGGGGATGGCTCCGGCAGCNATCGCGGAGAGATTGAGTGAGAACATAGCAGACCATGAAGCAATTCACGAAATTGAGGCCCTGAATGGTTTTCTCAACATAACCGCCTCTCCAACATGGCTTGCCGAGCAACTTCTCAGCGGCATCGTTGGACAGAGGTCAGACGATGAACGAAGGGAAGTCCTCATTGAACACACTTCGGCCAACCCAAACGGACCTTTNCATGTTGGTCGGGCCCGCAACGCGATTCTAGGTGACACCCTCGTGCGTTTGCACAGGCTATGGGGCAACAAGGTCACGGCAGAATACTACGTTGACGACATGGGCAAACAAGTCGCAGTTCTGGCATGGGCGCTTGAGCACATGAGCGAGGAGGAGGTTGAGACTTTACTCGCAGACCGGGAACCAATCAATCCCCAATGGGCAGAGAAAGCCGACCACCAACGGGTTCGTTGGTACCAAGCCGCACAACTTCGCCGAAAGGACAGCGCCGATTCAGAGGCCATTGAAACGGCNATTGGGACGCTTGTCCACGCCAGCGAACACGGAGATCAAAGCGTGTTGGATTCATTCGAACAGGCTTACCAACCCGTCNTGGATGGCATGCTGAAAACCTTAGGCCGCCTTGGCATTCACTATGACCGCTTNACNANGGAATCACTTTTTGTCACCAACGGCGACGTAGCTGCCTTGATGGAGGAATTAGGGGGTTTGGAGATCAACGGTGTTGCCGACAACGGTGCNCAGTACCTCGACCTCGGTCAACGTGGACTCAAAGGGAAAACTGAATTCTTCTATCGNCGGGGAGACGGCTCATCTTTGTACGCCACCAGGGACATTGCTTACCATCGTTGGAAATGGACGCAATGCAATGAACTCATCAACGTCCTTGGTGAGGACCATCGTCTGCAGGCTCAACAAGTCGGNCTTACCCTCGAAGAACTTGGAGAGCGCCGCCCAGAAGTGATGTTTTATTCCTTCATCAAACTCCCCGAAGGAAAAATGTCAACACGCCGTGGAAACGTTGTCTTCATGGATGACCTGCTCGAAGAGGCTCAAGCACATGCGACCGAAGTTCTCAAGGAACGACGGCCCGACCTCGACCCCGCCACCATGGAGATGATTGCTGAGGCGGTTGGCACGTCCGCTGTGCGTTTCAACATCATCACCGTTAGTCCGGAAAAGGGATTCACCTTCCGTTGGGAAGACGCCCTAAGTTTCGAAGCGGGCTCTGCACCGTTCATCATGTACAGCCATACCAGNGCGTGTTCAATCCGCCGAAACGTGGAAGCTGCTGACCCGTCTTTTCTTCANAACCCACCTCAAATTGAAACCTACAACGGAGAGATTCCGGCTGGGCTNGTNGAATTNTTGNGAACCCTCGCCGTCCATGACGACCGATTGTCCAAAGTGGTCAAGGANCACCGACCCAACCTCTTCGCCAATTACATGCTTCAACTTTCCATGGCCTACAACATGTTCTATAGAGACTGTTATGTCATTGACCAAGGACAGGTGAACCCGTTTTTCTTCACCGTTTCGGAGATGGCCAGAAAGGCGCTCAAAGCCGGGATGGAAGCCCTCGGCTTGGTCGCTTTGGAATCGATGTGATCACGCATCTCGGCGGTACCAGCCCTCNGGAAGCTCCATTGGATTGTTGGGCCGTGCTGATTTGACTTTTCGAACAATTTCAAGACGCATGGCATCGAGTCCGACGTTCTCTGTGGCCGACAAGCACACCCTCCCTTGCTCGTCCATGAGCAGCGGGAGTTCTGGCTCGCCTTCCGAACCCTCNTCNCGCCATGCTGTTTCATGCTGCGCCACCTCNTCCCACATGGAAGGGAGCGGTTTGAACAAATCCGCTTTTGAACTGACTTGCATTAATTCAGTCTCNGGAAGGAGAGAACGAACTTCATTGAGCAAGTTCATCTGCTCCTCGAGGGGAGTCCCGCATGATTCGCTTGTGTCGACCAGGAAGAGCACCAGTGAGCCGATGTTCTCAAGGGCAGCAATAGCCTGCATTTCGATGTGATTTCGTTCCTCCATCGGCCGGTCCAAAAGACCTGGCGTGTCCACCATTTGATACTGCAATCGCCGATGCACAAAATGACCAACGTGAATCTGTTTGGTCGTAAACGGGTAGTGATTCACTTCCATCTTACCGGTGCTTAGGGCGGCGATAAAGGCAGATTTCCCAACGTTGGGAGCGCCGCACACAACAATGCACGGCGAGACTGGGTCTACCCTTGGAAGCCGCTTGAGGNTTTCTCGCGTTTCGCTCAACCACACCAGTGAAGGAGAAACTTGACGCATGATGGAGGAAATGCGTCCATAGGCTTCCCTACGAGCATCATGCATCAAATCGGTTCTGCCGGTTCGAATGATCTTCTTCGCATTTTGTGAAGCAATGCGTTGGACTTGTTTTGAGGCCCATTGAAGGGTGGCGAGGTTTTTTCGGTATTCATCGCAGCCGACGCAGGCATCGATCATCGCGACATCGAAGAGNGGAGACTGGTCAAGCGAAGGCCACGCAGCCACCAATTCCTGAAATTCGGTTGCAATGATGTCAGCTGCCGTTTGAACCATACGAGTCATTTGCTTTCGAACACGAAAGATTCGGTCGGAGTCGTCAACACGGTCAGCGGCCTTCTTCGCACGGGAGAACGCCTTATCGAGGATTTCCTCCTCAAGCAAGACCGTACCAAGTGTGCGCCAAGAGACTTTCATGCAGGTGCCCCAACCTAAGGCCGCCGCCTTCCCTTCATGAACTATCCCGTGTTGAAACGGTTGGGGAAGCCAAAGGGGGAGGTTCAAGTACGCTCGCCGGTTGGTACACTCCATGGCGAAGAAGAACAGTGTCAACCTGCCTGATTGGGCTAAATCGATGTGGGAAGACATGGGTTCGCCNAAACTTGAGGACCTCAAGTCGGTCCACACCGGAGATTTGCTCGAGCGCCGCCAAGGCCTCCGTCGCGATGACCTGGTGGAACTCCATCTCAACGTCCAAGCCTTTGCTAACCCAGANGATGCCCACATTCGTGGCCGACTTATCTCCTCGGGAAAGACCAGCCTTGAAATCCTCACCGACGATGGCCAGTGCGAATTTATTTCTCGCGAGGTCATCGTGAAGATGGTGCTCGTGGCCCATACCCGGCCGGCCTACATCGATGACAAGGAACTTCTTGCTTTCGAACGAGAGGACATGAAGCGACGGTCAAAACTTCACGAGAANGTCGAAAAAGAAACCAAAGGAAACGACGATTCGCACCTTTGGGGTTGATCGCATCTCCCTNGCCGAGGAACACTGTACGCCTACCCACCAAGGGCAAGCACGTCTTGGCAAGGAAGCGATCCTCAACCTGCTGACAGAAGTCAACTCCGAGTGGGTTCTTCAGGAGGACATGTCCATTCAACGTGCCTATTCCTTTGCTAATTTTGCAGAGGCCCTGGCCTTCGTCAACCAAGCCGGAGAAATTTGTGAAACAGAAAATCATCATGCTGATTTTTCCTTGCGGTGGGGTGCAGCCACGGTAAAAATCTGGACCCACGATGTTGGAGGATTAACACGGTCAGACTTTATCCTTGCAGCGAAAATCGACCAACTCTGAGGGAACATCATGGCTCGTTTCCAAGAGGTGTTGCGAAGCCGGAGAACGGTTCACCGATTCACTGGGAAACCCATCGAACGAGGGATTATCGACGAAGCCCTACAGGCAGCCAACCAAGCGCCATCCCACAAACATACACACCCCTGGAGATTTTACATTCTGGGTCAGGAAACACGGCAAACCTTGGTCCCGACCATTTCGCACCTGTCCGCTGCAAAGTCGCAGCAAAGAAATTCAACCACTCCTCAAGAGGATGTAAAACGAGCCATTGAGAAGGTGATGCAACCACCAGTATTGGTGGCGGTGACCAGCCATCTNAGCCCCGATGATGCTTTTCGAGANAAGGAAGATTACGCCGCAAGTGTTTGCGCACTCCACAACATGGTGCTCTCTTTTTGGGGAAATGGGGTGGCGGCAAAATGGTCCACTGGGGGACTCACCCGCCACGCTGAAACCTATACCAACCTCGGCATCAACAGCGAGGAAGAAGAAATCATTGGCTTTGTCAAAGCAGGCTACGCTGAAGTGTTTCCAACGGTAAAAAAGCCAGAGGTCGAAGCGACCACGAAGCGCCTCCCCTGATCAAAGTTTTACGGGTCGTGTTGCACCGCAGGCTTGGCATTTCAACAGCGTGGTTCGGTCTTCCTTCACAAAGTGTGTNTCCGGAGCACCGCACTGGCTGCACTTGATGTACGTGTTCACGTAATTGGCGATGGTGGTCTTGATTCGTTTTGGAGGAATACGCCCTTTAAATCGAGCACGGGGGCCATCNCGGGACCCAGATGTTCCAAGTTCGTTCAAAATGTATTGGTAGACGTGATTGTCGTCCCTGTCCATCATTGAAACCACCTCGTTGAAGTTGCGGAAAATGGTGTTGGAACCCTCAATCATGATTTGTGGAGCGGGCAGACGCCACCGAGAACGTGAGGAGATTTCCTCNGGGATGTTCTCGCGGGCTCGGTCGAGAAGGCTCTCATAATCAAAGTCCGTCATGAATTCTGCCCGTGGCTTCCTCCCTTCAAGACTTTCGCCCTAAGACCGAACATCATGAAAGCATTGATGAGCGTTCCACGGCAGGAGGACATGAGCAACATGGTCTTGAGCATTGAAGAATTGAAAGCTTATGCATCCAACCTCATGAAAGAAGGTTTGAACACTCAGCAGATTGCGGATGAGCTTTCGCTCTCCCAAGATACCATCACCTGGCTGCTCTCTGGAACGGGTGACAGCGAACGGCCCAGTGACGTCCGAATCGGATGGAGAACCCTTGGCGTCCGCCCTCAACGCATTGCTGCCGTCGGCTCCATCATGGCNGATGTNGCCGATGAAGAGCTTGGGTACGAGAACATCGATACGGTGGTGGGCATTTCCATCAACGGCATTGCGTTTGCTTACGAAGTCGCCAGAGTCTTGGAATCCGACATGACGGTGTTCCGCACNACCGACGAAGGNGAGGGAAGCGGTTCCTTGTCCAANAAATACGGCCAAGTGGCCGGAAAGCGGGTNGTNATNATCGATGATGTCCTGTCTTCAGGCAAAACGATGTCAAANACGATTCAATCCATTCGAGCTGCTGGAGGAGAAGTCGGCTTAGCGATTGTGTTGGTCAACAAAACCACNCGCAATGAAATCGATGATGTCCCCCTTCGCGGCTTGGTTCGTGCTGTCGTGGTTTGAGGTGAACGTGCATGCATTGGAGCGATGTCATGGCCAAGCGGCTCGCTGAGCGTGGCCAAAAGCACATCGTAGCNACCGGCATCACCCCGAGCGGAGAATTCCACATTGGTCATCTTCGGGAAATCCTCACGGGCGACATGATTGCTCGTGCTGCACGCCGGGCCGGAATGGAGGCTGAACTTGTATTCGTGGTTGACAACGCTGACCCGCTTCGGAAAGTCTACCCGTTCCTTGACCCGACCTACGAAGATTTCATTGGACACCAACTTGGTTCGATACCGGCCCCAGATGCCGATGGAAAACCCGATTGGAAGCGGTTCAATGAGGATGGCTGGACCTACGGAGATCACTTCCTCCTTCCATTCTTGGACGCCTTGAAACAAATCGGTGTAACCCCACGGTTGCTTCCGAACCTCGAAGCCTATCAGTCAGGGAAGTTCAGCTCGGCCGCACGCATAGCTTGCGATGAACCCGAAGCGATTCGAGAGATCATTGAACGTGTTTCGGGGCGGGAACTNCCAGCCTCTTGGTTCCCATGGCAACCCTTGGACTCCAAGGGTTCGCTTGACGGTTTGACCATTACGGGATACGATTACCCACTCGTCCATTGGACGGATAGCCATGGAGAAAGCGGTTCATCAAACATTGAGAAGGGTGAGGGAAAACTTCCATGGCGTTTGGATTGGCCTGCCAAGTGGGGGTTCAACTCCATCACGTGCGAACCTTTTGGCAAGGACCACGGTGCGGCAGGTGGGTCCTACGATACAGGAAAGGAAATCGCCGTTCTCTTCGGACATGAGCCTCCGGCTCCCTTGACCTATGAGTGGATCAGTTTGCGCGGTCAAGGCGCCATGTCATCATCTTCAGGAAACACCATCGGACCCATTGAAGCCCTTCGCCTTGTCCCNCCTGAGATTCTTCGTTTTTTGATCGCCAATTCAAAACCCAGCAAGGCTATAGAATTTGACACTGGAATGGGTCTTGTCAACCTCGCAGATGAATTCGAACGNCTATCAGCCCGAGACTTTGACCTTGAGATGCAAGACGATTCACTTAGCCGGAGAAAAATGGTTCAACTTGAAGATGCCAAGGTCGCATTGGAACTNTCAGCCATCGATGAAAAGGGACGTTCTGTGGCGACNTCGGTCAGTTTCAGGCACTTGGCNCTCCTTGCTCAAATCAAACCCAATGATGATCAGGTCTGGACAAGCCTTCAGGCCTCNGCGGCCATNGAGCAACCCTCCGAACAGCTTCAAGATCGTTTGACACGCATGCGTTCTTGGATTGCTTCCGGCCATTTCCCAGAAGAGATGAAAGTTGANTTGTGCACTGAGCCGAACATCGCTGCCCTTGGATTGCTCAACGAGGACCAACGTCGAGTCATTGATGCACTCGCCCGAACACTAGGCACAGCAGAATGGACCACTGATGGAATAACAACGGCCTTCAAGACTGCAAGTCAAGAAGCCGAGACNGGAATGCGTGATGTCTATCGTGCGAGTTATGCGTTGTTCATGGGAGCAGAACGTGGGCCTCGCCTTGCACCCATCCTCTCCAACTGCAATCGAGAAGAAATTCTCGACCTCGTCCACAAAGCGTCTACCCTGCCATCCTAGGTGAACTGGGAAATGGTGGGAAATTCAATCCCGTTTCTACACACCATTCAAAAGGTGTAACCGGTGTTCCTTCTCCATGGGCGGCGTGTATTGTCCAACGTGTGAAGCAGGCGTGGAAGTGTCTGCCAAATTTTGTTTGTCCTGCGGACACAACTTGGCTCAGCAAGGACCCATCACGGCGACCGGCCATGACGTCAACCAATTGAAAGACGTTATTCGGCTCCGAGAAGACCTCTCCATGGCTGAAAAATTTGACATGATCGCGCAGATTGAAGACGGCGCCGACCCCATCGCTCTTGGCATTGCGGCCGCCGCCGACGATGGCGATCTCCCTCCAACCGCTGAGATTGCGACACCATCTGCCGAAGAGGTCGCCCCTGCCCTCCAAGCGGCGAACTGGGACCATGAAGCAGCCAACGCCGCCATCGAAATCGCCACGAGCGGAAGCAAACTTTTGGATTTGAAAAACGCAGGTGCTTTCGATAAGCAAGTCGAGACCTTTTCCGAAGCCATGGACCTNGGACGAAAAGCAACNCTTGAGGTGCTCAAAGTGTCTCAGGGACTGGTCCTCCCGGCCAATGATGCCTTGGAAACCGTCCCCATCATGCAGCCACCGAACAAAAGTTTCTGCCCGAAATGCGGTTCTGACATTCATGCCAATACCATGCTCCAATGGAAAAAGTGGAGCGATGCATCAGGCGTCGCCTTAACCATCCAGTTGGAAGCAGCCATGCGATCCTCCTTGATGCACCTCTCAAACACGTATCGAGACAAAATCCAGGACCTCGAAGACCAACTATCCGATGCTAAAAAGGCGGTTGAGAAGGCTAGGGAAGAGGCAGAAGAAGCCGGCGAAAAGGCATCGAAAGAACCCAAGCCAGCAAAGAAGGATACCAAGAAATCTGGAAAGGAAGCCGCTGCGACAAAAACCGCTCCAAAGAAGAGCAAACCAGCTCCTGCCAAGCCCAAANCAGGCGGCTTATTTGGTGCGAAGAAACCCANGAAGACCTACGATGGAGAGCCTGGCGGCAAGGCCGAATGGTTCCTTGAGGAAGCTCTTGACACCGTCTATGACCCCCACGGNACCGGCAAACCCATCAAAGCAGCCATGATCCTCGCTCGCTCTTCAGAAGGGAATGTCAGAGTCCGGGATGTCATTCGCATCTATGCTGTTGAAGGTGAAGAAGGGGTCAGTGAACTTGCATGGACGAGTCCAATCACAAAGTACCTCATCGAAGCCTACGACGCTTGCTGAACCCCTTGAAAACCTCCGCATTTAGCGGAATGCTTCTTGAGCCACCATGACTTCCACATCACATGGACAGCGAAGCATCCGCCTTAGAGGCCCTTCGCCACGCTCTTGAGCGAGCGTCCAAAGCAGCCAAGGAAACCTTCTCGAGTCGTCTTGATAGCCTGTATTCCACCGTTCTAGCCTCGCCAGGAACCATCCTGGCTCTGTTCATCATCATCAGTGCCGTCTTTGCTCAACAAGGCATGGCGTTTGAGGAACAAATCGATGACGACGTCGAAATTTTTCTGCCCGATGGCGCCTCATCCACCGATTTACTGCTTGAAGTTCGCACGGAATGGTCAACCGATTTGGCCGTGATTTACATCACAACTCCAAACGCCAACAACCCGAACGATACCACGAACATCACCGATGAAGTGGTGCTTAACGAAATCAGTTGGTTGGAAGGCGACGATAGGAATCTGGGGGGTGATTCAACNAGTCGGGGCATGGATTTTGACAAAACTGACGCCGGCCGAAACGATGGTGTNCTCTGGATCATCTCCCCAGCGCAAGTCATCAAGGAGATCAATTCAGCCGACGGNCGATTCAATAATTCGCTTTGTGTGCATGGAGTAAACAATCGCTTACCAATTGCGCTGGATTGCGATTCAATACCCGAAGGTGGNGAATATGCCATTCCGAGTCAGGACCGCATTGACCAAATCATNGAGGAGTCAAACGGCGCCTTTGATGCCCTCATCAAGGACACAAACGACATGGACCCAACCGTTGACAGCGATGGCGATGGAAACTACACCAACGACATGGACGGCGATGGTATTTGGGACACCACGGCGATTGTAGTTGGTATGCATCANAACCCATCGGTCACCGGTGACTGGGAGGATTTCTCCGCTTTGCTCAACCATTTTCAAGAGATCATCGATAACCGCCCATCCGAGTTNAGAAACACGGATACGATCACGGTAACTGGCTTAACGAAAGTACTGGAAGACATCTCCGACGCCATTTATGAGGACTTGTTGATGATCCTCCCCTGGTCCGTGCTGTTCACCGTTCTGGTCATCACAGCTCTCCATCGTTCTGCCAAGGTCGTCCTCATCACAGGAACACCGATTTTGATGGCCCTTGCCATCACGTTTGGTTCATCGGTCATCATGGACATTACCCTGACTCCAATGATTGTCGCCACGTTCCCTATCCTGATTGGCCTCGGGGTGGATTATGCCCTCCACATGGTCAATCGAATTGAAGAGGTTCGGCGCAAAGAAATCGACAAAGCGAACGATGAAAACGAGCGTAGACGAAAGCGAGGCCAACCGCCCAACGCTGTTCCCGACCTATGGGACATTGACTTTTACAAGTCCTGTGTGATGGAAATGACACGCTCTACCGGAGTCGCCGTGTTCCTCTCAGCGATGACCACCATTGTCGGTTTTTCAGTTCTTATCGCACCTCTCATCGTCCCCATCGCTCCGATACGTTCAGTCGGTGTGACCTTGGTGATTGGAATTTCATCAACCCTGATTTTGAGCATCGTTTTGGTGCCAACCTTGGCATGGATGCTCAAGTTCAACAAACGAAGCAATCCAAGCGTCTGGAAAAACATCGGNAAAGCNCCCATCAAGGGNTTCCTNNTGGTNATNCTCATCGCNGGTTCNGTNACCGCNTATGGTGTNGCCAACATGGATGAACTGAACAAACCCATTACCGGTTCTTCCGAAGCCCCCGATGGCATTGAATCGCTCAATTCCTTGGCTGAATATTCCCGTCAATTCAGCAGTGGTCAAACCTCGTTGTTCATCTATGACGCTTCAAACCGCCCGAACACCAACAACACCGAGAACATACGGGATTTGCCCGTGCTTGACTCCATTGATGTGGTTGAGCAGGACGTCGACGGAGTAGAGGAAACCTCAACGACAAGCATCATCACCTTCCTCAAAGCAGTCCCGGCCACCATCACGATAGCCGATGGCNTCACGCTCGGTGATGGCTCCCTTTGGGACCTGCTTCACGACCCTTGCTGGGAAAGNGAAGACCTGCTTGANCCGAACTGNGCTGGATGGACCTTGGTTCCACTTAGCGAACGTGAATCATTGAGAAAGGACATGGTGAACGTCGCCTTTGACACCTTGTCGAAGGAAGTACGCTCAATGCTGATGAACGAAGGTGGAACCAAGGCCATCGTCTACGTATCCCAACCCTACATGAACCTCAACGTTGCAGGCGAACTTCGTGATGAAATTGACGACATCCTTGAGGAAGGGCCCACGCTGCTCAACACACGTACATCGCTGCTGACCGGTGGCCTTCCTGTTTCATTGGACATCAACGAAGGCATCCATGACACGCAAGCTACCACGACGTTGCTAACCCTCCTTGTCCTGACAATATTGCTGATGTTTGTGTTCCGCTCGCCACGGTTGGGCGTCTACACGATGATTCCCGTGGCCGTTGTCATCCTTTGGCAACCCTTGCTGATGCAAAGCGGCGACGTGAACGTCAACATCTTTACCGCGATGATTGGAACGATTGTGTTCGGAATTGGAGTTGATGACTCCATTCACGTGATGCACAGGATTCGAGAGGAAGGTGAAACACCCGAAGGGATGGCGTCTGCGATTGAAGAAACGGGGCAAACCATCTTTGAAACGACCATAACCACNGTCTCAGGTATTTCAGCAGGCTTCCTCGCAGCCTTCCCAGGATTGGAGAATTTCTTCATGCTGATGTGCCTGCTCATCATCTTCGCCTTCATCACCAGTACCTTCTTGCTGCCTGCCGTGATCACAGCAGAGCATGCTTCTCGAGCGAAACTCAAGGGCCATCCGTCGTGGATTGATTTTGGAGAAGGTGTTGCAATGGGTGATTCTGCAGTGATGAAGCCCATGGACGCCGTCATACCAGGATCACTTGGGTTGGGTGAGGAAGGGGGGAGGGAGTAGGGAGTAAGCCCCTTTCTGTTCCCTTTCGGTAACCGCATTCAACTTTGCATCCTACCTGTCCCTCGTCGTGCAGAGTCAACGGGACGGTTTGGACTTGCTCCGGCGGGGTAGCTCGTCTCATCGACCACAAGGCAACCTCGGTCTTTCAACGTCATTGTACACACCTTGCATCGTTCGTTTCTGCAGCCTGAACCCAATCATTTCTGTTTGCTTCCTTTTGGTAGCCGCCTGCACTGTGGAGAGGGGACTTTCCTCAGAGTCGAACTCTGTCAGCGGTCCTCCTACTCCCTCCGACCGTTGGTGTGTAGGCTTGACATTTCAATGCGACCCCTAATCAGGNGGNCTCACTGGTAGGGGTTTTCNCCNGGNGAACGTGCTTGTTCTCCATCNCCGTAAGGCCCCGATGTCGGAGCAGGAGAGGGGATTCTAGCCACGTTCTTTGACGGTGCTTGGCCGGGTCTTATCGAAGGAGGCACCTCCCTGCGCAGTCCGAACACCAAAAGGGCAACGAGGCCTGCGGTCAGCAAGGCAACCACGGTGAGCAGAGCCGGATTTACGGTGCTGATGGTTCCAAAGACACCGTCTGAACGGGGTTCATCGACGAGGACCGTGTTTGATTGCGAATTTGGGCCGTTCACGATGCTGAGTTCCAACCACTGAGAACCATCTCGGCCAGGCTTCCAAAGATATTGGTAAATGAGTTGTTCACCGGTTTGGATTTCCACCGCTCTGGCATCAAGGCGGGTTCGTGCTCCGCTTGATTCAACTTGTTCCAAAACAAGATTGGCTTCTCCGTCGGCCAAACCATTGTTGGAGATGAGCGCAGAGACTTCGATGAGGTCGCCTTGGTGAATGTCGCTGGACGGCTTCATTTCGATGTCAGAAATGGTGTACAAGGGGACCCTTTGTTCCAAGTTCCAAACGCGAAGTGGAGCATCAATGTCGTTGAACACGGCATCGATGGACAGACCGGATTCATCATCGCCGGTAACCCAGATGCGAAGTTCGACCGCCTTGGTTCTAAAGGCAGGGATCATGAGTTCATCCAAATCAATTGAACACCGCACCGGAATGGAATCGCCGTTCTTTCGTTCTCCAAGAATTTCCAAGGGGACACTGCCGTTGTCAAAGACGTAGGAGTTGAGACCAAGCCCTGCTTCATTGAGCGACCAGTGCAAACGGAGGGTGTTTTCGTCCAATTGTGCATTTTCATCCAGACGCAATTCAAACTGCAGGTCTTTCCATTCCTCTTCCTCCAGCATGGAATTGAATCCTGGTCGGTCAACAGCTGCCACACGTGGTGCCTCATTGTCAACAATAAACCAAACAAAGGCCGAATTATCACCTCTATAGACCGCACCATTTGGCGCATCCATCAAGTCTCCGTACAGTCCGTAGGTTCCATCCACCAAAGGAGCAATCATTGAACCAGAAAAGGTGCCGTTTACCACTGAGGCCTCAAGGCCGTTCTCCCCCAACGTCATTTCAACATCAAGAGGCTGGACCGGGGAGCTCCCCGTCCGATACCAAACCACATCNCCCTCAACATCGAAACTCGTCCGAGGCTGAACCCAATACCCGAGTGAATTCGCATCTTCCCCTTCCATGAAGATTTCAATGGACTCNGGGTCAATGGACAATTCCCCAGAGAACCGCCAATTCAACGGTTCCAACATGAAGCTGTTCGATTGACCCGATTGGTCAAACAGACCAATCTTCGGNACCCTTGAGACTGACGTGTCGGGGTCGTAGCCCCATTCAATGAGGAAATTAACCACGAATTCTCCGTTTCTTGAAAAGAGGTCGGTGGCATCAGCAGGAACCAGATCGCACGACTCGACCTCAACATAGGGGTCGGATGAGGTGCACAAACCTGTGCTTTGATTCCAATGAATCGGAGCAGGGTGAGCGGTGTTCGTGGCCAAGTCCAATTCAATATCAGCAAGGTCAAAAATACCGTTTGGCTCCCATACGGGAACACGAATCTCGTAGGACTCATGAGGATGGAACCAAGGAGAGATGCGACCGTCCGACCATTTGAGGGAGGATGCACCCAAGGAAGGGGCGCCGTTCGCATTCAATTGAACATGGAACATGGGTTCAGCAAAACTGCCGCCACCTTCCATAACATGCCCCGCGCTGTCGGCAATCTCGATCCACCCGACGAAGTAATCGCCTTCAGACGCTTGGGAGGTGTCCAGTGTAGCGTGGTAGTCCCCCATGAGCAACGTGAGGTTTTCTGGGAGTTCCAAATCACGAACAACGACTTCGTTCGCATCAACCACACCGTTTCCGTTGGCATCGTTCACCCACGACCGCCAGTGGTGGAATTGAGCGTGGGTGGGCAGGTGTGGCCGGTCCGCCACGGTGAAACTGAGGCTCGTTCGAGGGGCGATGTCGCGGCTGTCAAAGCGTTCAACCGAACTACTCATGAGGGTGGGAGGAACGTTGTCAAAGAGGAAATTCAGAGAGAGGGGGATACTGCTCACCACATCTTGACCTCGGAGTGGCACGACCTCGATCCCCAAATTCAACGAGGTTCGCCCTGTCGGCGTGGTGTAGGGGAACAAGGCTACACCATTGTCAAAAATCGTGGTGGTAGCGTATTCATTGCCATCCACCAAAAAGCGAACCAAAGCTTGTCCCGAACGGGGNACGCCTTCTGATGTGTTTTCGAACCCGAGCGCCACTTCCAAGTGGACCACTTCACCCGCACGCATGTACGGGTATTCTGCCGTTGAACGAATCCCTTCGGAGGAGAGGACTGACCAAGATTTCACCTCAATGTCGTTTTCAACGCCCAGNTCATGGCCCAGACCAAACACCTTGGAAACGGGTAGGAGGGGGCCAGCTGATGAGATGAGGCTGACCGACAGGGTCGCTGAAGGTTCATCGTCCCAACCATCAGGGAACCTGAAGTGGTGTTGGATTTCAAGGAATTGACCAGAACCAACGGCAGAAATGGAACCCGATTGACCCTCATCAAACCACAACAAAGCCGTACCTGAGGCTGTGCAGGCAACGATGTTGGAGGAGGTGATGGGCAAGGAGGCGATGGGACATTGGAGTTTCGATTGCTGCTGGGAACCGGAGAGATGAAGTTCAACCAACCAACTTGACTGCNTGGCATGGGTGAGCGCATCGTTGATGCTTAACGGTGAGAAATCAAAGGTCGCTAGCGATTCAATCCAATCAATTCCTGGTACGAGGGTATCGGTGACGTTGGACACTTCGAGTTCGAGCGCCTTCACCGAGGCTTGGGAATCAATGTCCGTGACGGTGAAGTATACCGAACCAGTTGCATCCATGCGAACGGGCAAGTTGACGGTTCGCTCACCCAGCACCGGTATGGTAGAGGAAAGGGCGTGGTTCAGTCCCAACACAAGCGGATGGCCTGCGTTGAGGGAAAGGCTGAGGTTGGATTCATATGGCGCAAAGACACCACCGAAGAGAAGATTGCCCGATGAAAGCGAGGAACCAATGCGCACTTCCACCGTAGCCATNGGNAGCCCNNCAGGNCCGTTNTGGCCGTTNGTTTGGGCAAGGGCATTGTTGAGGGTGTTCAATTCACTGGACGTCAAAGNGACCACAGAAAGGTCGTTGATGTTGGGGAGGTTTCGACTAAGGATGTCTTGCCCGTCAACCGCCATGGCCATGAACGGGCTCGCTAAATTGCCAGATGGTGAAGCCGTTGCAAATGAAAACGCATGAACACCCTTTGTCGGAACGGCGATTTCGAGGGAGGCCGTATTCGCCGGTGCAATTGACTTCAAGACCCAATCATCGTCGGTAATCAAAGCATTTTGCAATCCAAAGACCCCGTTGCCTGGACGGTCAAGGGACCATTCGTTGGCACCGTCCAGCCCAACATCAAGCCGAAGACCATCCGGAACGGAGGTTCGGACCAGCTCTGCTTCGAAGGAGTTCCAAGTGAACGTGCCTCCACTGTTTGCGTTGATCATTCGGAACTGGACCATGTAAGCAGGTTGTGAAAGTTGGTCGCGATCGACCGCGTCCACATCATTCCAAGAATCGCCTCCGTTGGTGCTGTACTGGAGTCGGCCGCCCCCGGAGTGGTCGCTGTTAACATCAACGGCTGAAAATCCCCCACGAACGTGGTATACATCGGACAACACCGTTCCGGAACTTGTTATGGCCCCATTTGACCAACTCCCTCCTTGGATGGACCAACCCTCATCGGTTGGGTCGGTATCAAATGATTTTTCCAGATGCCCATTCAACGACCAACTCCTTATTTCCGAAGTTCCGCCTCCAGCGGCTTCTTTCATGTGGACCTTGAAACGCAACAGAGGATAATCCACCGAATTGATCATGCCCAAATCAGCCCAAGTTGTGGTGAGACGCTCAAATCCAGGGACCGGAGTGTTTGTAGCGGCATCCAAAATTTGCCACTCGAACTCAGAGCCAGGATAGACAAGAGCGTCCATGTGAAGGAGTCCATGCATGAGGTTTTCTCCACGCCCAAGCAATGACGGGCCAAAAGGATCTGAAGTCCAGTTTCCTTCACCGCTGCCCGAACCGCCTTGCGGCGTGATGACGATGTCATCGACCCATGCTGTATCGGAACCAGAATTGACGCTTCCATCTTTGACGTATTTCCAGGTCAACGTCTGAGCCGTAGCGGGTATGGAGAAGGCTTGCTGCCCATTGTTCACCGTTCCGGACCAGCGGTAGTTGTATCCGGAATACCTCGAGCAACCCGTGTTGTCAATGCAAAAGAGAAGGTAATCAAAACTGCCTTCTGAAGATACGCTGTATCGGAAAGTACCGGTAGCGGCTGGAATTTGAGAAACGTCCAACGTCATGCGAGACTCTTGGTTGTGGCTGATGGTTCCCGCTTTGGCGAGTTGGGCCCCGCCAAGGCGCGTGTCAGCACGAATGGCCCAGTTTGAAGTTCCAGCAAGCGTCCAGTCAGGCGGCCCTAACGTACCGGATTCGAAATCATAACTCCAGTCTTGAGGCAATATTTGGAGTGAGGATTTGTTTACATCCATCCCGTCGTAAAGTGCATTGACATCAAAATCTCCAACATCGGAAAGTTCACTGGCCATGGAACTGCTAAGTGTTGCCGCGCTGATGTCAACATCCAACGACTTGATTGAATGACCGTCGGGTACCTTGAATTCCACCCGTTGATTGGCGCCATCAGGCCATGAACCAATCGTCAGTTTCTGAGCTTGCCCGAGGGGCGTCGTATCCATTTCGGTTGATTTCTCGGCCAAAGGAGCGGCCTCGTGGTGTGTTGGCGGAACCAACGAGAGGACAAAAAGGAGAACCAAGCCAAGCGCCAACGTGGATGCGCGACCGCGTTGGCTCATGGTCCCCCACGCTCGCTTCAAGGTCTAAAGGGTTGGGACTTTCGGTCATGACCAAATTTAACCGAAAGTCCATAGATGGCGAACTTGAGGGGATTGCATGGATGTTGAAGCCTTGAAAGAGGAAGCAGGGATTGCGGCGTGCAAGTACGTCGTCGAAGGCATGAACGTCGGGCTTGGCACAGGCTCGACCGTGAAGTACACGATTCTGGAGTTGGGCCGCCGTGTTCGAGAAGAAGGTTTGACCATTGTGGGCGTCCCGACATCAATCGCAACACGTGATTTAGCTCGAGAGGTTGGCATCCCTCTGGCCGACCTCGACGACCTTGACGGGCTTGACGTGGTGATTGACGGGACCGATGAATTCGACCCGTCCTTCCAGTTGATCAAGGGCGGCGGTGCTGCACTGCTGCGCGAGAAAGTGGTCGCTCAGGCATCGAAGAGAATGGTTGTCGTGGCCGATGACCGCAAACAGGTAGCAACCCTTGGAGCCTTTCCACTCCCCATTGAGGTCACGCCTTTTTCATTCAATACGACCAAACGAGCGATTGAATCCATACTTGGATGCAGCGTAAACATGCGAATGGCAGGTGCTGAAATGTTGAAGACCGATAACGGGAATTACATCGCTGATGCCCACACTGGACCATCCATTAGCGATCCAGAGATGACCGAACAGCGTTTACTTGCTCTCGCAGGAGTGGTGCAAGTCGGGTTGTTCAACAACATGTGCAATGTGGTTGTCATGGCTTCTGAGACAGGAGTCACTGTCCTGACCAAAGACGATTGAACCATTTCCAAAAGCCCATTGCATCAAGCATTAAATAGACGCGGCAAAAGGCGAGTTTGGGCCTGTAGCTTAGTCAGGTAGAGCGACGGACTCTTAATCCGTCGGTCGCGGGTTCGAACCCCGTCAGGCCCGCCATCATTCTCCGTTCCATTTGGCATGAACCGCATCGGGAGAAACCGGACCAAAATTGTGTGAATCCTCGCTAGCGAGAGGGTCTGGATTGTCACCGATAAGGAACAACCGCCCATCGGTTTCGATTCGATGAATCCGCTTGACAAGGAACACCTTCGGTTTGAATGGATGAGTGGCGAGCACCACGTCGCCTTTGGTGAGTTCCGTGTTGTTCACGGACGTAAACACAACAAGGTCATCGTTGGAAAAGGTCGGCCACATGCTATCACCTTGGATGCGGACATCCACGGTGTTGCTCATTGGACTCCCTCAGGATGCTCGAATCCAGGGAACGTCTCGACCCTTGGCTGACCAGAACATCTGGTGGATCGCCTCACAGGCATCCATCAATTCTTGGGCATGGCCGGCAGAAACTTCCACCTTACAAGCCGAACAAAGTTTAGCTGCGTGCCAAAACGTGTCGTGAAGGTCCGGAATGGATTCGAGGTGCTGTGGTTTGAAGAAGTCCGTCCACAAGACGAGAAGTTCATCTTTGCACTTCTGGGCTTCCTCCTCCTTGACCAGCGCATATCGAGACATGGTGTTCATGTAAGCGGCCATGGCAGCGGAATCACTTGTGTCGGGGCATGACATGGCAAGCATCTTCTTGGTCATCGACTGAACAGCTTCAGCAGCAATTCGAGCGCTGGCAGGGTCGTAAACACCGCAAGGGGCATCACAGTGGGCTTCGGCAACAATGGGGGTCTTCATGGTGAAGGCGAAGTGCCGGAACCATAAGAACATGATTCCTCGGCGACGTTACAACATCAGGTTGTAATGGTCGTTCCTTGTTCACCTCGAAGGGCTTCAAGAACATGACCAGGCGAGCATAGCACTGCCTTGCCATCACCGCTCTTGACCACATAATTGCAGAGCGCCTTCACCTTTGGACCCATGGAACCCTTGGGGAATTCTCCGTCTTCGTCCATCGCTTCTGCAACCTTGACATCAATGGAGCGAAGCGCTTCGGCCTCGGGCGTCCCAAAGGAGCGGTAAATGGCATCGGTTTCCGTGCTGATGATCAGAGCATCCGCCTGGAGGTCGCTGGCGAGCAAGGACGAAAAATGGTCTTTGTCAATCACCGCTGGCATTCCTTGTTGATGCTCCCCGATTCGGGAGGTAGGAATGCCTCCCCCGCCGCCGCAAAACACCACCGCACGAAGGTTGACGAGATGGCGGATGACATCAAGCTCAAGGATGCGAAGAGGCATGGGGCTCGCTACAACCCTCCGAGGACCATGAACGGTTTCAGCGATGTTCCAATCTACAGACATGACGGTTTCAGCGTCCAAAACCGGTCCTACAGGTTTAGTGGGCCAATGAAAAGCATCATCCTCGCGGTCAACCTCGACATGCGTAAGGACAACAGCCGTGCGTTCGGGCCGACGACGACGTTCGAGAATGGCTTGGAGATGCATGGAGAGCTCATGTCCAATCATGCCCTGGGTAGCTGCCACCCAAGCATCGAGCGTTTGCGAATGGGAGGTATCAAGCGCAAGGAGGTGCCCAACCTGAGGACCATTTCCATGGGTTATAACCACGCTCCAGTCCATTTCCAAGAGGTCGATGACATCGCTCATAACCCGAGCGAGGACTTCAGCGGATTGCTGTGATGCTCCCGTGGGTGATTGCAAGGCATTGCCGCCGAGGGCGTAGACCGCGGTCTTTCTCACACCTCAACCTCACGCCGGACCGTTTTGACCCTTTGCACGATTTCAAGGGCTACACGCTGGATTTCCAAGGTCCTTGAGGGAGACATTCACATAGGCTAAGCGGGTGGCAATGAATGGTGAGAGCATGGTCAAGACGACGTGGATAGGCGATGTGCAAAAGGGTCAACACGACGGCCAGGAAATTGAACTCAAGGGCTGGGTAAAGCGGGAACGCGGGAGCAATAAGCTTCGATTTATCGTGCTTCGTGATTCAACCGGGAGCATCCAGTGCGTCGGCAAGTTGGACGTTCTTGGCGAAGAAACATTTGCAAAACTCAAAGCCATCCTCATCGAAACAAGTGTCATCTTGAACGGTGTTGTTTCCGCTTCTGAAAAGGCCCCAGGTGGACATGAATTACAAATCTCATCGATGGAGATCGTCGGGGGGGTTAATTCTGAGCGTCCATTTCCCATCAACAAAGAATCACTGGAGCATGTTGACGAAGACGGGAACCCACTTTACGGCGGGTCTGAATTTCTTCTTGACCATCGCCACCTCTACCTCCGCGTCGGTCGCCAAACCAGCATGTTGAAACTCCGAAGTTCAGCCTTTGGAGCCATTCACAACTACTTCCGAGGCCAGGATTTCATCGAATATCAAGCCCCCAATTTCGTTGCAGGGGCCGTTGAAGGTGGTTCAACGTTGTTTGAAGTCCCTTATTTCCAAGACGAAGAAAACCCTGACCAAAAGGTGTATCTGACCCAATCTTGGCAACTCTACGCCGAGGCCGCCATGCCAGCACTTGAGCGCCTCTACACCATTGCCCCCTCCTTCCGAGCAGAACAGTCACGTACCAGAAGGCACCTGACTGAATTCTGGCATGCAGAGATGGAGATGGCTTGGGCAAACAATGCCGACATCATGGTTCACGGCGAGGGGGTCGTTCGCCACATCGCTAAAACGATGCTGGAAGAATGTGAAGAAGAACTTACATCCATCGATCGTGACCTCGACCTCATTGCCAGATACGCTGACAACCCTTACCCGAGGATGCGCTACGATGAAGCGGTTGAAATCCTCCAAGGAAAGGGCGTAAAAATTGAATGGGGCGAAGATTTGGACCACTCCAAAGAATCCATCCTCACTCAAGATTTTGATGTGCCTCACTTCCTCACCCACTATCCTAAAATCGCCAAGCCATTCTACCACCGTGTGGATCCTGAAGACGAGAAGTACGTGCTTTGCCACGACCTTCTGGCCCCTGAAGGCTATGGAGAAATCATTGGTGGCGGCGAGCGAACATGGACCGAAAAAGAGATCCTTGAGCGCATTGACGAAGAAGGAACGCCTCGAGACCCCTATCAGTTCTACATCGATGTGAGATCCTACGGAGGTGTACCACACGGAGGATTTGGACTCGGTGTTGACCGCGTGGTCAGTTGGCTCGCTGGTGCAACCAGCATTCGGGAAGTGATTCCGTTCCCCCGAACATCACGCCGCTTCACGCCGTGATCAAAGGATTGTTTCGCCGCACATCGGGCAAGGCATGCCAGGGATGAAAGCGCCAAGCAGAAACCCACAATGAGGGCAGATGGACATCAAATCGTCTACGACCATGTCCTAAACACCCACAAACTTCCCAATCAAGGTTTTGGAAGGCCAAATTGTTCACAAATCAGATTGAGAACAATGAGTAAATCCTTCTCCTCGATGACGTGGTGAGCGTATTGCCTTGGCCTGTCATCCCATGGATTGAACAAAATCGCGCATCCGCTTTCCCCAAACATACCCACATCGCCCATGGAATCTCCTACCGAGGCCGTAGCATCCTTGGAAACGCCCAACCGACGTTGAAGCATCTTGACGATGGCCCCTTTGCCATTCATTTGCACTTGGTATCTACCAAAGTCCCCAATGCCTGCAGGAGACGCTCCGTCATTGGTTTCCATCAACCATCCATTGGTGAAAACATGGAGTTGGGAATCAAATCCTTTCGACTGTTCCCGAGCGGTGTGCTGGTCAATGCCTCCCCATCTTCGACGCCAAGGCTCGCCAGAAGGAAAGGCTGCAGCGATGTCCCTTGCCGTCTTTTGCAAACCACCGCTGACGATAGCGACGTTCACCTGGTGGTCCAGTAAATGCTGAATCAACGTACGCCAACCCTTCATCATCGGCATGCCGGCCATGAGTCCCCGAAGTCGTTCATCGGTGATGTTACCGCCCGGTGCTGATTTGATGAGGGCTAAATCAAGTTTAATCCAGTCCCATTCATCCAAGAGGCCCTGATTGTACAAGGCAAAGGATTCATCGTTGTTGATACCGAGTTGATCGTACACGTATTGCCATGTTGACAGGTGATCGACCAAAACGCGGTCCATGTCCAAACAAACCAAATGAGAACCCATCTCTCTATCCCTCCTTTGGCCAGTTGTATTGATTTTGAATTCGTGCGACTTGTTTACCCATGATGTACAAGATGAGCGCAACCATCATGGCAAACAATCCAACCAAGGTCATGGCAATGGTGATGAGCGTGACACCAATGGATGTAGAATTCAGTTCAGTGAACATGGTGGCAAGATCTCCCGAAAGCCGGTAGCCCAAAACGAACAACACGACGCCGGGAATACCAAACAACAACAAGGGGTGTTTTGATTCCAACATCCAGTAAAAGAGTTGAGCAAAGCGAGAGGCGGTCGCAAGGGATTGCCGTTGAGGAAGCTGAATGGGGGCCTCGCTTTTGACAAAACGGGCTCGGATATCAACCGAAACGTCATCGGTCGTGGCATCAGCTCCCAATTGGGCCAGGTGTCGTAACCCCTTTTGACTTGTAATGAGGTGGCTAACGGTTGATTCTTCCAGCACCAATGAGCTGTTTGAATCAACGCCAGAACCTTGCCGATACAAGTAATGGAGATCCCAACCTTCCCTTGCACGATTCACGCTGAGGGGAAGTTCAGAGAGTTTCCACATCGGTGTGATTGGAAGAAAAAGAACAAGCCCGTCGTCCAATCCATTTGATTCAGCGTGTTGTGCCAAAGCCTGGGGCGTGAGGGAACCGGAGTAATCCACGACTGAACAGCCTACTTCTTTTGCAAGGTCGACGGTCTCATCGGTTGAACCCGTGTCGAAGAGAACGATGTCATTGGCGATCTCACGGCATCGCACGATCAGTGAAACGATGCGCAATTCAATGTCCTCCGCAATGAGGACCACGCGTTCCAAAGGAGGACTCACGAACAGCCTGCACCCCGGAGAGGCTATGAAACCTGTTCCAATGACGGACCCTACTGAGTGCTTTCAAGCATAGATTGATTGGGACCACCTCGGTGGGAGGAACATGAAACAAGGGTGGCACATTGGCGTGGTCATCCCGGCTCGTAACGAGGAAGCGCATATTCGTGAAGTCTTGGAAGGACTTCCAGAAATGGTGGACGTCGCCGTGGTGGTCAACGACGGTTCAACCGATCGCACCGCTGAAATTGTGAACACGGCCGCTGCCAACTGCGAACTTCTTCTTCTTGAAGGCCGAGGAGATGGAGTCGGTGCATCCATCGACCGAGGCCATCAACACCTCCTTGACGTGTTCAATGCCCCGTTCATCAGCGTGGTGGTAGCTGGAGACGGTCAAATGAATCCACACGACATGGACGCTTTGATACAACCGATTCTTGAAGGAAAAGCAGAACATGTCAAGGGAAACCGAGAACGCCATTCAGGGGGGTATAATCGCATGCCGAAGCACCGGCAACGAGCCTCCAAAATCTTGTCCTGGTTCACCACGCTCGCCGCAGGACAGCCCATTGGTGACCCGCAATGCGGGTACACGGCCACGGCCTCCAGCGTTCTTCGGAATTGGGATTGGGACCACTCATGGGCTGGATATGGCTATCCCAATTTCTGGCTGATCAACCTTGCAAGGCGAGGCCATACCATCGCAGAAGCCCCTGTCGAATCAATCTATAGAAACGAATCCAGTGGGATAAAACCAAGCCGCTTTTTCTTGAGCGTGGGTTGGATGATGGCCGTTGAACATCACCGACGCAATCTGGCTTGGCTTCATCCGAAAAACCTGACACCCCACACCATCTTTGCTCTCATTTCCTACATGCTCGGATGGTCTGCCATTCTCCCATTTGTATCCAATGACTTAGAGGTGGAATTGCTCTCAAGAGGAATCCCTGGCATCATGTTGTGCGTTTCATTTTGGGCCATCGCACATGTTTTTGATAGGTCAGCAACACGCGTCCATCGGGAGTTGAGGTTGAATGCGACGACATGACCGACGCCGAAAACCCCGAAAGGCCCACGTTCGCCATATTCTTGTGGCGAACAAACCAGAAGCCAAGATGATTCTCGATGAGATCATCGGTTCCAAAAAACCACTTCGTACCTTTAAAAAAATGGCCAAAAAGTACTCCAATTGCCCGAGTGGAAGCAAAGGAGGCGATTTAGGAGAATTTGTTGAAGGGCAAATGGTCCAAACCTTCGAAGATGCCGTGTGGTCATCCGAATTGGAAAGCGTCCCAGAAACCTTCATCAAGACCCAATTCGGATTTCATGTCATTTGGGTGCACAGCATCGTGCTTCCAGAGTGATGGTGGGCGTACCAAGATTTGAACTTGGGTCCAAGCGTCCCAAACGCCCGAGTATAGGCCAAACTAACCCATACGCCCTTGGTCTGTGCCACGGCGTCTCACCTATGAACTTCACTCAAAGAACATCCAGCGCCCATTCGCCAAACGAAGAGCAAGACCTTCGAGTTCAGCCTGCTCCATAAGGCCGTCAACGGGTGTTTCGACACTTTTTTTCTCAAGATGTTGGCGAACCGTCTCAAAATCAATGATGCTTTCACGATCCGCCAGCGCTCGTAACTCTTTCAACAATNCTCGATGCGAAAGTTCACCAGGCGGCCCGCTCGGAACGGAGTTTGAGAGACGGTTTCGAAGTTCACCTCTCAAGGCCTCAGGTGTATTGGCGAGCCCAACCTCGAGATGGAGCTCGGCGCTGGATGTACATTCTNTGACCACTTCTGAGGTCCCATCAAGTTGAGAACCGCAGTGNGGGCAACGACCCTTCTGCCTTCGTTGCCCAGAACATTGACCGCATGAAGCACAACGAATGACAAGCCAACGCTGCTCCGACACTTCATTCGCCTCAAAGTGAGAAGTCGTGGTTGTTTTGAGGCTGTCCTGGACGCCTGGCAGGAGCNGCGGGAGCTTTTGTATCAACTCGCTTTTTGCTCTCTGGGGCGGCTTTTCTGGTCAAGGCACCACGGATTGGACCTGTCTTGGTACGGGCACCAAGCGACAAGGATTCCGGAAGAATGAGAGCCGCAACGGCGACGCCGTGGTGGTCAGGGCCAGCCGTCACTTCATCCACGGCGACATCAAACTGCAACACTTCGAGATCACGGCTTGCAAGCCGACGTTGCAAGTTTCGTCGGAGGAGCAGCACCGTTTCCTCATAATCTCGGTCGGTTGAGATGGTGGCGACGATGGCGCATTCATCTCCTTCAGGCGTNACNCACGATGCCCAGGCCACACCAGCCGAAGCAGAAGAGCCGTTCCATGAATAGGCTGTTGCAAGGTGGCATTCAACGAGTGAACCCATGGGGAGAGGGCGAGGTGGGGCCGATTCAAAACCGAGCGGTAGCATGGCACCTTGGGCCTGAATCAATCGTACATCGCCCAAGCCCAATTCGACCAACCCTTGGTCAAATGCATCTTCTGCATTTTCCCCCCACGGAGCGACGGCAGTCATGAGCCATCCCGGGCAGGCTGGGGAACGAGAGGATTGCATGACTTGGACTGAAGCGCAACGGGTTCATGAACAACATGGTCCTCGTCCATCCATGGCAGGGAGGTCTCGACCGCTCCTTTTCATCAGCATTGGGGCTATTCTTTNNCTNGCTGCATTCGCCGGTTTAGAGTCCGGTGAGCACACGCTTACATTAGCCATAGGGGGCTTGTTGGCAACCATTGGAGGAGGGGCATGGATGATGTTAAACAGCCCTGCTGAGTCATCCCGACGCTCTCTCGGTCAAGGAAGAGAAGGANCCTCAGCATTGAATGAGACCATCAAAGCCAACGCTGACCTACCCGACCCAATGGCATACGACGTTGATATGCCGTTGTGATCAGAACAAACGCACGGTTTCGAGATTACTGGGTGCGAACGTAAGGCAGTTGTAGCGTTCACGTAGCGTGAGGCCCAGTTCGTTGCACTTCTGGTAATCACCATGATGGCAAATGATGTTCTTTGGTGGGGGGTTGATGCGATCAACGAAGTCGAGCAATTGCCGTCGGTCCGAGTGGCCCGAAAATCCGTCAATGGTGACCATTTCACAACCAATTTTGACGATCTCTGTTTTTCCATTGATCAGCATGGGAACTTCTCCAAACCCTTTCTGGAGGCGGCGGCCAAGTGTTCCTTCGGCTTGGTAGCCAACAAAACACAATGAGTTGCGCTCTTCGTGTGCCCAGTTCTTGAAGTACTCCATGACGGGTCCNCCATTCAACATACCTGACGTGGCCAAAACAATGCACGGGGAACTGTCCATCACGATGCTTTCCCGAAGTTCCCTTCCTTTGACAGGGCGGAACCATTCGCTCGTGAATGGGTTTTCACCGTCGTCTTTCAACAAAGATTTGCTGAGAGCTTTGGTGAGGTAGTTCGGGTGAGAGGCGTGAATCGCGGTTGCTTCCTGAATCATTCCATCAAGCCAAACCGGTACGGGCTTCACCGTTCCAGAACGGAACAGTTCGTCAATAGCAATCATGACTTCCTGGCTACGGCCAACGGCAAACACCGGACAAATCATCTTCCCGCCTCGACTTAACGTACGGGAGACGATGTCTTGCAATTCTTGGTTGGCCTCTTGACGGGATGGCTGGTAGTCACCCGACGCCCCGTAAGTTGATTCAATGACGAGAGTCTCAACCCGAGGGAAGCGAGTGTTCGCTGCATCGAACAGCCAGGACTTCTCGTACTTCTGATCTCCACTGAACACGATGTTGTGCTTGCCATCGGCGATGTTCAAGTGGACTGCTGATGATCCAAGAATGTGACCAGCGTTTGAAAACGTCATTTTCACATCAGGCGCAATGTCAGTGGTGGAATCCCAGTCAACGTCAACAACATGCTTCATGCACATGCGGATGTCTTCCATGTCGTAGGGTGTTCGCTTGCCTTCTGCACCACCCACTTTGAGGTANTCGGTTTGCAGAAGCAACATCAAATCACGCGTTGGGGGAGTGCAGTACACTGGACCTCGGTACCCGTACTTGAACAGAACAGGCAGCATGCCTGCATGGTCAAGGTGAGAGTGGGTCAGTACCACTGCATCCAATTTTTCCAGCGGGAGTGCTTCTGGTGCATTGAAGAAGGGCATTGGATCGGTATCGGAAGCAATGTTGACACCAACGTCGATCATGATTCGAGATTCATTGGTCGTGACATAATGGCATGCACGTCCGACCTCTCGGTAGGAACCAAGTGCAGTGACACGAGCCCANGTGCCACCCGGTCGAGTTGGGCGGTGAATATTGAGCCCGAAATCCTTCAGCAATTTTCGACGCTCTTCTCCGTGGCTTTGACGGTACATGCGTATGTCATGAACCGTTTTTGAAAACAGCGGCGGGGTCCGTTCAACTTTCACAGCCCANCCGGTTTTGTCTCGAATAGCGTTGCTGTTATCACCGCGACGACCGATGGCCGTACCAGGTTGGCGGCATTGGATGGTAACCTCCCTGTAGCAGGCATCAAAATACATCTCGGTGATGTCGGCGTCTTCAGGAATGATTTCATGAATGACATCGCTCGCTTTGTCGATGTCCATCATGGAATCAATGGGTGTTCTGAGGACAATTTTACGCTTGACACGACGGGCGATCTTTCCAATGAGCCCGTCTTGGCCCGTGAAGGGTTTCATGTTCGTCGTGATGATGGCAATGTTTCCGGCTTCCAAATCAATCTCGTACTCGATGTTTCGAGGGATAATCTTGGCAATTTCGTCTTTCAACTCTCTGTAGGTCATTCGCATGATGTTCACCACTGGCTCCCGCAGTCAAGGTTGACCACAGCACACCCAAAGGGTGCATAGCGGCAGTGCCGCGGGAGAAGGAACCTCAGTTGAGGAGTTTTGCAATGTCGTCTTGAGAGACTTGTTGATAGCCGGAAGCTGGTGTGATGATGGCCAAATCCATGCCGTTGCCGGAGGCCGCATCACGTTGTCCCGATGCATAGAGGGCTCTCGCTGCCAATTTTAAGGCCTCCGCTTGAGTCATGTTTTCTTTGAACCCATCTTCGAGGACACCGTACATGTANGGAGATCCGGAACCGGTAGCGCAGTACACATCGGGAATGGAACCACCTGCGGAGTCAATGGAGTAGACATGGCCGCCGGCGTCGTCGACACCTACAATGAGCAATTGAACCCAGTGAGGGCGTCCAGAAAGGATGTTGGCCGTTAGGGTTGCCGCACCTTTCACCGTCATAGGTTGTTGACGTCGAAGCTCAAACAACGCCACCTCGGCAGCAAGGGTGCGAGAGAGGGATTGTGCATGTCCAACCAAACCAGCCGTGGTAAGAGCAAGGTTATCGCCGATTTTGAACAACTTTTGGACGCTCTTGTTAGCAATGAAATGACCCATGGTTGCCCGGTGGTCTGCTCCAACAACAACGCCTCCTTTGAAGGTAATACCGACGGTGCTGGTTCCTGTCTTCATGACGGTCTGGTGTTCTGACATGATTTCCTCACTCCACCGACACTTCTTGAACCTTGGGCATTGAGGCCATGAAAGATATCGGGATAGAACATTGACTCGGAGAACCAACTTGAACGCCTCCCAAGTGGGGGAGTGTTGAAGAAGCCTCGTCATTAAGGGCTCTATGTGCGGCGAAGAAGGAGAAAAGAGAAAGACGAGGCGCAGTCTTCACTCGATGCTTTCGCCCACCCGGTTGAAGGCTCAGAGGAACCCCTAGAACGCCCCGTCCCCTCCATGCCGGATTTGGACCTACTCGAGGCGGCGGAAGCGAAATTGAACGAGGAGACTCCGGCGATGGCACTTCCACCCAGCGGCTCAACGGGACCACGGAGTTTTTCGATGCCGAGTTCAAGCACTGCGAGCACTCCGAGGATGCCGAGTGCCGAAGTCACCTACCACAATTTGGAACAACTTTACCCCAATCCACCGGTTCCACTCTACGAAGGAGAAATGGTTCTCCACAACTCAACCTTGCTGGACCTNACCGGTTGTGGAGCGTTAATGGATTGGGTCTCAGAGGGCCATGGATGCGTGGTTGAAATGCGACGCATGATGAAACGCTCAACTGAATTCAATCAAGCCTTAAGCATGCTTTACGAATTTATTGAAGGCGATGCCCAAGGACAGATCATTCGCATCACTGACACGCGCCTGCTCCTCCTCCCGCAAGGATGTAGAGGCATCAAAGGAACTGAGATGGAAGGCTTTGCTGTTGGTTCCGACGACCTTACGGACGTGTATGAATGAAGGAGCAAGCGATTGACATTCCCTGCCCCATTTGTTCGGCAACTGGCAACGTCAACATGATCGCACACGTCGACGAAATACCGTACTTCGGTGAACACACTCAAGTCACCATCCTCTGCCATGATTGCGGTTGGCGTCAAACCGACTTCATCCCAGCCGAAGGGAAAAAGGCGGGAGCTTGGTCGCTAAGGATTGATGAAGAGGAAAAACTACGAGCACGCGTAGTGCGTTCATCTTCATGCACTGTATCGATTCCTGAGTTGGACCTCGAAGTGAATCCAGGAACGAGCTCAACGGGTTACGTCTCCAACGTTGAAGGTGTCCTCCATCGATTCAAAGAGATCATTGCGATGGTTGAGCGAGACCTCTCAAAGCAATTTCTGGAGGTTGAGTCCGACGANCGTGATGAACTCATGGAGCAAATGACCACGTTGCAAAACATGACGTTGACCTTGGCTGAGTTGGGNGGGCCGGATGCTGAACCCATCACNTTGCTGTTGCTCGACCCGCACGGTCATTCGATGATTCTGCACCCGGATGCTGAAGAACGCGAATTGACTGGTGAGGAGGTTGAATCGCTACCNGTTGGGCCAGACCCAGCGGTGTTTTCAACCGATGATGCTGAAACATCAGCGTGAATCCTCGGCGAGGAAGGTATCCACCAAATGGGCTGTTTGGTCCCTCATTTCGTGAAGTTCCCCCATCCACGCAGTGGCTCGGTCAATGCACAATTGCTTCATTTCACCTGCCAACAACTGACCAGATCGGAAAGAGGCGTTCAATTCAGCCAAGTAGGCATCGTCCTCTTCAAAGAAATACATCATGTACTGATAAGCAACATCAATGTCCGGATTTCCGCCGTGGCGGCGGTGTTCTTCCACCGTGGGTTGGCCACCGGAAAATGCTCGTTTGATTTTCTTTTCAACCGTGGCGAGGTCGTCCCTCAGGAACAACGTTGTTTTGGGCTGACTGCTGCTCATCTTATCCCCCGTCATGCCGACGGCAAAGTGGTGGTAGGTCGAGGAAGGAGCCATCAACCCTGGACCCCCTAATTGCCGTTCAAGGCGAAGCAAGGCCAAACGAAGACCATGTTTGTCCCGTCGAGTGGCGGACGGAATGTGGACGTTCCCTTGNTTGGGATTGGACATAATGTCTGAGAATCCCAAGGAAGCAACGGCAGCGACCACTTTCTCAAAGACAGCTGCAACCTTCCCTTTGTCGATTCGCCCGTTTGGAAGTTGACCAAAGACTTCAGCGTTTTCGTCGTGAACAGAAAGGCTGACAATGAGGCCTTTGGATGAGGATTCTCGCAGGTTGAACCAGTTGGTCTTCGAGGCNAGGCCACGGGTCAATCGAAGATGNGGGTCTTGGTCGACACCCACCGGTACGACAATTGGACGCAGCCCACCGTGTTCATCCATCTGAGGATGTAAGATATCACCTACTTGAACCAAAGGTGCTTGGACATGAGCGAGGTTTGTTTCTCCACTGAATCCGTATATGGCTTCAAATTCATTCAAATTTGTCCGCTTTCCAAGTTGGAAACCAAGCCTTTGAACGATGGGGCGAGTGGATTGAAAGTAAACACTGGTTTTCTCAGGGTCCAAGCCGAGGGCCGCATAATGAGCGATGTATTCTTGGAGGGCAATGGAGCGACCCTTGGCCAGCGATACACCTCTGGTTGCTTGGCTCTCCAAATCGGCGACGGCGATGGTAACGTCTCCCCCTTGTTCCTGGAACCACTTGACCTGTTCCACGACCATGGAATGTCCGAGGTGCATTTGACCACTGGGCATCAAACCGGTCAACACCCCAAATGGGGCACCGGTTCGTTGGGCTTCGAGGATTTGGTCAACGTCTCGATGAGCAAACACGATTCCTCTTCGATGGAGCTTCGAAGGGTTCGCAAGGGAGACGCCTTCCATGGAGGTCAAACCAAATTGCTCAATCATCCGATCATAATCAGTGGATTGAGCGCTACCCCATGGGTCAATGACAAGATCGTCTTGGGCNATCTTTGTCCCCTCCAATTGGTTTAGGCTTCCTCATCAGCATCAAGGCTTCGCTCGTTCAACCCAAGGTGAGTGGGGTTTTGCACTGGATTTCTGTTCGCCAGGGAGGCCCATGGTCCAAGTCCTTCCCTTCCGAGCACGCCCAACATCAAGAACACAGTTAGCACACCCACACCCACCACCGCATAAGGAATCCAGGCATCAATGCCTTCTGCAGGTCGTGGTTGAACAAGCCATGTGAAGCGAACCTCGGTATCATCAACAAAGCGCTTGGCCCATTTGAATAAATCCGTGGTCTCATGGCCGGCCACGGTTACCGCTGCCGAATGGTTGTTGAAGAATTCAGTTTGAGCCAGTACATCGTGCTCAACATCGGAACCATTGATGGTGATATTCACCGCATGACCGTTCACAACTGAGAGAACAAGGGTTCCNTCTTCCTGTTGCCACCAGCCTTCTTGAGATACTTTTTCTCCTTCTATAGAAGCCAAGGNNTCGGTCGTATTGGCCGTTGAAACACCGGCCACTTCAACATCTTCAACATCGATGAGCCAAGTCAATGGAATGTTCCAAGGNAAATCATTGGAGACCGCTCGGCAGGCTTCCGTCTGAAGTGATTCGAACGTGAGGATGGTTTGATTCCCCTGTTGAGANACCTCNCGNGNATGNTCNTAGCANCGNTGGGCTGACCAAGATGACCAGGCTTCTCCCCATGTCGTGAGCCAAATGCCGGGGGTGTCATCAAGATACGCGAGGACATCACGGTCATGCCTCACCGTGGCGTCGTTGACTCGACCAATCCAATACAGGTTGAGCAGACCACCCTGTTCAACTTCAAACTGGACATCTTCAAGTGAGGCCATTCCTTTTTCCAAACTGCCTCCCCTCCGTCCAAGGTTGTACCAATCCCACAGGTCGGCAGGTTGGTCAGTGGCGTTATGCCAAGCGGTGTACTCCAAATCCGTCATGTCTCCATGAACGGCAAACCCTTGCGAGGCGACCTTGGTATGGTCGGCCATGGTAAGGGTGTCCGGCGTGTAAATTGAAAGCGGAGAAACACCCCAGCGGCTGGCGTTAATGCGTTGTTCGAGGTACGTCTTGCACGACTGAGCGACCGCTCCAGGGTCGTTGACCCATGAAAGCCCCGGAATCCCGTAGCAACCAAATTCATCTCCAAGATCCAAGCGTTCTTGACCAAAAGACGTCCTCAACCATCCATCTTCTTCCCAAGCAGATTCGGCGAGGGCAACCGGATGGAAGACCACCGAAGCGATAAGAGCGCAAAGGAATACAGAAAGTATACCCCTGCCGCTGGTGGTCATACAATGCCCTCCTGTCGCTGACCTTTCACGCTTGTCCTTGGGGCACTTTGAGTTGAGGCAAAATTGGGCCCTGAAGCCAAGCAATGGAAAAAACATCAAAACGGTGGCCTCCTGAAGACCCTCCATGAGCGAGCCAAAAGCCATTGAAGAGGCGTGGGGGGCTCTTCGCGCTCATTGGGCCATTGAACCCAGTTCCCACCCACTCCCATCAACACCAGTATACACTGGCCTGCGGTTGTTTCTTTCTCCCTTTCTTCGACCACTTCTACGCTGGAGGATTACTGGTGCCAACCGAATCCCACGAACGGGAGCCACCATCCTTGCAGCCAACCACCTCTCTCACGTTGACCCGATTGCCGTCATTGCCGCAGCTCGAAGAACAACGCACTACCTGGCCAAGGACGGCCACTTTAGCAACCCCTTGACCAGTTTCGTCATGCGAGCGACCGGACAAATCGAAACCCATCGCGAGGCGGGTGGAAGCGATGCGCTGGCGAGTGCAGCCAGCATACTTGACAACGGCAAGGCACTCGGAATTTTTCCGGAGGGAACACGTTCCAAGCGGCAAGAAGCACCTTTTATGCTCCCGGGAAAAACAGGTGTGGCTCGATTGGCGGCGGCTTATCCTCATGCCGTTGTGGTCCCGATGGCCTTGGTTGGAACCCGTGACGTCATGCGTCCGCAGCATGACAAATGGCCCCGACTCTATCGCAAATTTTCCGTGAACACCGGCGAGGGCGTCACATGGTTGGATTGGCTTGGTTCAACCTCTGGCGGGGCCATGACGCCCGCTACCCTCGGTGAGTTAGCCAAATCTGACGACCATGAAATTCGAGCGGAACTCTCACGCTTGTTCAGGAAATTTACCGACCAACTCATGGCGTCCATGGCGGCACTTGGTGCTCCTTGAACCTACATATAGACTCACGGACTAAGGTCTATGTGTCGTTAGTCCTCACGCCGTTTGGACTCCTTGGCACGGAGGAACCCTTGGATGGAATAAGTGAGGAACGCATCCATGCTGAATTACGTGGTCTCGGACTTCTTGAGCGCGTGATGCATAGCCTAGAGGCTTGGACCTCGTTTGACTGCTTGGCAGGAAACAGGCACCTCGTCTCGAGGATCGATGGATTTGAGATTCGTATTGACGTTGTGAAAACCATCTCATCGTTCTTGACGTACAATGACCCTCACCTCGAAGTTCACCTTTACCGAGGACGAAATCGAACGGTGGGTTCGGTTGAACGCCTTTGCATTGCCTTGACAGGAAGTCACCCCGGTTGCGCCATGGCCGACGCCATCGTGTCGCTGGTGTTGTTGGGCGAATCAAATTGGCCCGAAGAGGCAACACCTCACACGCTCAGGGAATTTGCTGAAGCAGCCCGTCGAGAACGTTTGGGCAAACGTCTCAAGTTGGGCTTGATCGAATTATCACTGGAAGACATCGAAGAGATTTCTGACATTCGGGAGGCCATCCAATTGGGCATACCGCAAGCTGCCATCGATATGCTGTGCAGTTTTGCTCGACGGTGCTACGCCTGCAAGGGCATGGAAATCGAAGTGATAAAGCGCTACATTCAACCCCTCTTCGAAGGGATCACTCCCGAAGACATTGAGGCCTATGCCTTCAACCCGAGCACACCGACTGACCTGCTCTTTCTTCCGGATTTGCAAACCTCGGTGTGAACAACGCCTAAGTGCTTCCTCTGCTGTCTTCTGTTGGGTGGAAACTTGGAAGCATATCTTGACTTGATGCGGCACATCCTTGACCACGGAGCCGACAAGGGTGACCGGACTGGAACCGGCACAAAATCCGTGTTTGGCTACCAGATGAGGTTTGACCTGGCCGACGGTTTCCCGATGGTCACCACCAAGAAACTCCATCTACCTTCCATCGTTCATGAACTTCTCTGGTTCTTGAAGGGAGACACCAACGTGCGCTACCTCCAAGAAAACGGCGTTCGGATTTGGAACGAATGGGCCGATGAAAATGGAGACCTCGGACCTGTGTATGGCAAGCAATGGAGGAAATGGGAAGCCAAGGATGGCCGAATCATTGACCAGGTTCAGCAAGCCATTGAAGCCATCAAAACCAATCCAAACAGCCGACGAATCATTGTCTCTGCTTGGAACGTGGGCGAACTTGATGAGATGGCGCTGATGCCGTGCCATGCCTTTTTCCAGTTTCATGTCGCCGATGGAAAACTGAATTGCCAGCTCTACCAACGAAGTGCCGACGTATTTCTTGGCGTTCCGTTCAACATTGCCTCGTACGCACTCTTGACCCACATGATGGCCCAGGTCTGCCATCTCGAACCAGGTGTCTTTGTTCACACCTTGGGCGATGCCCACCTGTACAACAATCACCTTGAGCAAGCTCAACTTCAGATTTCAAGGGAACCACTTGCCCTCCCCAAGCTGGTCTTGAATCCCGACATCACCGACATCGACGGTTTCACCTACGAGGACATCGAAGTTGAAGGCTACGAACATCACCCTCACATCAAAGCACCCATCTCCATTTGAGGCCTCTGTATGCTATCGATGATTTTTGCATGCGATGAAAAAGGGGCGATTGGAAAGGACGGGGACTTGCCTTGGCGCCAATCCTCCGACCTTCAACACTTCAAACGAACGACGCTCAACAAAACCGTCGTCATGGGCAGAAAAACATGGCAAAGTTTGGGCAAGCCATTGCCAAAGCGACGGAACATTGTCATGACGCGACAAGGAATCGAGGATGATGTTGAAGTCATGTCGTACGAGGAAGTCATGGCCCTCGCTGACGAGAACGAAGTGATGATCATCGGTGGAGGAGAAATCTACGCCCTGTTTTTGCCCCACGCTAAGGAAGTTCACCGTACAATCATCCACACGGTGGTGGAAGACGCCGACACGTTTGCGCCTGAACTTGAGGCCGAGGGGTATTACCTGCTCACGGAACGTCGCGTCGCCGCTGGGGATCGGGACCAATTCCCGATGACCTTCCAGCACTGGATCGTTTGATCACTCGGGGCGGTACTCCGTGACTCGAACTCCAAGGCGCCCTTGGAGGGCTTCTCGCTTCATGATTCGGGCGTATTTTTTCTCAAAGGCGGCTTTCAAATCCACTTCCATAGCGAGGCTGTGCCCCATCAAGAGAATCAAAACATCAGCCATCTCCTCAGCGCACTCTTCAATGGGTTTGCCTTTGGTAATGGCCGCAGCCAGTTCACCGAGTTCTTCAATCGTCAAAGCGAGCCTGTAGCCCATGTCATGGCCATTTTGACCGGCGAAGTCGTGCTTGTGATGAAAGGCGGCGACCTTTTTCATCATGATGTCCCATTCGCTTGATGCCTCATGGGCCATCCAATCTTCAACCGAAAATCCTTCCATGGTTGAGACTCAAGGGAGCAGCCCTTGATGGTTGGCTTAGCCAAGCATTGCAAAAATGCAAGCCCAAACGGGTTCAAGTCGATCGTTGGCCTGAGCCGAAACATCCTCGTGATTGAGCGCCTTCCCTGCATCAGCCGGGTCTCGACCAGCCGCCCAGTTTGAAGAAATGCAAACGGCGGCGTAGGCCATGGTAAGTTCGCGGGCCAGTTTTGCCTCCCTGGGCATGGTCATGCCCACCATGTCTCCGCCCAGACGCTCAATGGCGTCCACCTCGGCCACCGTTTCAAATTGAGGCCCTTGAGTTAACCAATAGGTGTAGCCCATGGTTTCATCGTCCTCAAAGTTCTGAACTTCGCGAAGAACGGACTCAAGGACGGAATTCATTCCCTCATCAAAGGGAACGGTGACCGAGGTGAACGTGGATTCATCGTCATGGAAGGTGGTAGCCACCCCCGTGAAATCGATGTATTGTTGAGCGAGGGCAACCTTCCCTGGTGCGAAGGTGGAAGCGATTGCTCCAACCGAACACACCGACAGAACGGCGTCAACGTTGGATTGTGATATGGCCGTCATGTTGGCTTTGTGATTGATCATGTGGGGTGGACATCCATGACCGGTGTTGCTATGATGGCGCTGAAGAAAAATCAATTCATGTGACACCCCTTGAATCTCCAAGGAGAAACAGCGCACCGGTACCGACCCAAAGGGAGTATCGACCTGGACGTCATCGGTACGAATGACTTCGCCTCCAACGTCGGCGATTCGCTTGGTGAGGTCCATGTTGATGAGGCCAGTTCCCCCAATCACGCCGAGTCGCATGGTTGCCGCACCCGGTGATGACTTGTCAAGTCTACGGCGATTCAGAATCTTCGACGCTGAAATCCAATTCATTGATGGCTCTGGCAGCAGCGACAACATCGCCATCTTCCCACCAGTCAACAGCTACGAAGGTGGGTCGTTTCCCATGCATCTCCCAACACTCAATCCCCCGAGAGACCAAGAATTCAGGATCGTTGGTCTCATCAGCATTGGTCGGGCTTGATAGTCCAAGTGGGCCACTGAGCCAATTGTTCATGTGGAACACAACTTGAGTTTCATCGCCTCGGTGCGGATTGCAATCCATCTCTTCTTTGCTCTCTTCGGCGTAGCTCGTCGTCCAACTATGGGATAAGAAATCATGGAACCATGGAAATGCCTCATCGGAGGATTGTTCCCAAAAAACAACCATCCGCTCCCCGTTTTGAATCATCTCTCGAAGGGTTGGCCAAGGTTCGTTCAAGCCGTGAATGAAGACATGCTCCATGAGGCCAGAGTCGTTCAAAACCTCGTGAAGATGGGTGGGTTCAACGTAATTCTCAATCAGAAGTGTCACCACATCAGTGGGTGCGCTCACCATGTGAGACTGCAACGCAATGAGCCATTCTCGTGCGTCCACATTGCCATAGCTGCAGGGGTTGATGGCCCCCCCACTGTTTCCGTGACAAAAGCGAACACCATCCGAGTTTGGATTGGAAGGGTCGGCATAATGCGTATCGAGCATGAACGCCCTCATGCCTGCATCCCACTGAGCATCAAGACCGGTCCGATGGTTGCTTGCAGGGTAAAAGATCCCATCCTCATGGGTTGCGAAGGCATTGTGTGTTTCGGGAAAGGTTACGTTGTCATAGGTTCGAGAGCACAACTCCTCCCAACCGTTGCAAACCATCCCATCATCGATTTCCTCATCGGGAGGCAATTCCACAGCCTCGGTGGCAACGGAGGCACAACCCGGTAACGCCATGCACGCTACCAAAAGGAGGGCAACCAAGAGCCGCTGCATGAAAACCCCTAGGGGCCAAAGACCATCAAATCGATGGTGCTGAAGACATCACTCGCTGAGACGGGCAATGAGGTCGGCTTTCTTGCCGGACACAGGTTTTCCAGCAGCCTTCAGCAACTCTTTGAGCTCGGCGACGGTCATGCTGGCGTAATCGGCATCGTTGGAAGCCGCTTCAGCAGGTGCCTCTTCAGCAGGCGCTTCTTCGGCAGGTGCCGCTTCAGGTGCTGCTTCAACGGATTCCTCCTTTTCTGCAGGCGCTTCTTGCTCTTCGTCTGCCTTCGAGTCATCCTCACCATCGGCCATTTCCCCATCTTCTTCAGCCATGGCTGCGGCAAGTGCAGCAGCCTTCTTGGCCTTCATTTCGGCGGCTTGGCGCTCTTCTTCAGCGTGAATCTCATCGAGGGTCGGGCCGTCGGCAACAACCACACCTTCTTGCAGAAGTTGGGTCTTGCGGATGGCCACAGAGCGAACAGGGTAAATGGATTTGACACCCTTTTCGATTTCTTCCTCAAGTTTTCCATCAAGCAGAGCATGTTGTACATCCGCATAGGTGTTCTTTGCCGTGAAGGCGATGATGATGTCGCGGGTTCGGCTACGCATGTCTTGCTTGACCGAGGTCTGAACACGTTGTTGCGTGATGATCAACGGCTTCATTCGAACGAGGTAACCGTCGGTGGTGACCACATCAACAACATCGTCAACCTTTCCACGGTATCGACGAATTTGACGGCGAGTGTGGTCGGTTTGATGATGATGACCGATGAAGGTGGTTATGGCGTCTTGCCCCACACATTCGGTCACACGGAATCGCATGACAACATGCATCTTTGAGAAGTTTCCATCAAACTCCTGTTGAGTCATTTCATAGACACGTCCGATGATGTGCTCATCAGACTCACCGATTGTTTCGCCAATTGGCTTGAAATCCCATGGATGTCGAGGCGCACGGATGGTGTACCATCGCTTTGTCTTCCACTTGTCACGTTGTTTACGCGCTGCTGCGCGTGCCTTTGCTGTGATTTTCTTTGCCATGTCGTTCAACTCGGTGTGTCTTGCGGGGGCTACCCCACTTGCAAGTTGCCGACTCACCTCCCCTATTTGAATAGGCCTCATCTCGAGAACGCCACCATGAACGACGATTCGGCAACCTCATGACCTCCCTGCTCCACGGAAAGATGTGGGCCTACATCACATCACATGGAGGGCGACGGCCAGCGCCCTGTCGAGTGCCGACGTTCTCGCCGATGCAATCGCGTGGTTGATTGGCGATGCAGAGGCTGTTGAATTGGACCGCAGTACTTCCTACCACGGACCCGAACTCACCCTCGTAACCGCTTCATCTGCGAGCAAGAGAAAAGCCTTGCAGTCACTGGCAAAATTGGGCGAGGCCAATCTCAAACAACTCCAAAGCGAAATGAAGCAACGCATGGACGACCAACATGTTCTTCACTTCCGCCTGACCATTGATTCAGTGGTTGAAGGCGAACCTAAATTGGCCATCGGTTCAGCCACAGGGACCGTGAAGGGCCAGGCAAAGTTTGAGGTGTATTCGGGTCGATCTGAAGAAGAACAATTGGAAAATACATTCATTGAGGCCCATGAACTCCTCAAGGGGAAATGAGGATGCACGGCTCGCGTTTGATGCCCGTCTCGGTCGCTTTGGTAACCCTGATGCTGCTCGGCTACGCACCCGTTCTAACCGCAGAGGAAACGGAACTGGAAACCAACCCCCGTCCGTCCTGTAATGCCGACCGAATCAACTGGACCATGGGGCTTGTTTATTGCGATGAACGAGCAACATCAGCGTACACGTTGTTTTCACCAATTCCATCCAACACGACCTATTTGATCGACCATGAGGGACGTCATGTCCACAATTGGACGTCGCCCGGAGAGCATCGACCTGGACTCTCAGCCTACCTCCTTCCTGATGGTGATCTGCTTCGGACAGCGAACAATCAAGACCATGCGGTTGGCAATTTTTCTGGCGGCGGTACGAGCGGGAAAATCGAACGCATTGCATGGAACGGAACCTTGGAATGGTCGTGGGCTTATGACGATGCTTTGTACATTTCACACCATGACATCGAACCCATGCCAAACGGAAACATTCTGTTGATCGCTTGGGAGGAACGAACGGAGCAAGAAGGCCTCCAAGCGGGACGCAACCCCGCCATAGCGAGTGACTCTCCTGGCGGCCAAAACAATGTGTGGCCCGACCGAATCATTGAGGTCAAACCAGTGGGCAGCGATGAGGCCGAAATCGTATGGCAATGGAACGCCTGGGACCACTTGATTCAAGACTACGACGAATCCAAAGACAATTATGGTGTGGTCGCCGACCACCCAGGTCGTCTCGACATCAATTTCATCGGCGCCACTGGTAATGCAGCAGGCCGAGCCGATTGGATGCACTGCAATGGCATTGACTACAACAGTGACCTTGACCAGATCGCCCTTTCGTGCAAAAACATGAATGAGGTCTACATCATCGACCACAGCACGACAACCGAGGAAGCCGCAGGTCATACGGGCGGGAATGCCGGAAAAGGCGGAGACATCCTCTACCGTTGGGGAAATCCCCAAGTGTACAAAAAAGGACTCTCTAGCGACCAACAATTGTTTGCTCAACACGATGTTCAATGGATAGAACCAGGGCATCCGGATGAAGGCAAATTGATCGTGTTTAACAACGGAAATGGGCGGTATCCAGCCTACTCGTCGGTCGACATCATCGAACCACCCATGGACAACGGGTCGTACCTTCTTCAGCCCAACGGGACCTTTGGGCCTTTGACACCATCATGGTCGTGGAACCAAGGAGAATCGATGTACTCGGCGTTCATATCAGGGGCTCAAGCCCTCACCAACGGACATGTATTGGTCACCCATGGTACGAAAGGGACGCTGTACGAAGTTGATCGCAATGGAGAAGTCGTTTGGCAATACATTGTCCCGGTAGGTTCCCAAGGCCCATACACACAAGGCGAGGTTTTGCCCGAAGGAAACAGGGCAGGAACAACAGCCAACACGGTATTCAAAGCTACGAGTTACTCCAAGGAATTTGTTGAATCGATTGAACCATCACTCTCTGGAGAGATGTACGTCGAAAACTGGACTGATGCATGCCCCTTCGAGGAGGCATGGGGGTGGGACAAAGATGGAAATGGATGCATTGACGACAGCGATGGCGATGGAGTTCTTGACCCGTTGGACCAGTGCGCATCAGGCAGTGACCACATCGACGATGACAATGACGGAAAGCCGGATGCATGCGATGAATTGGTGGACAGCGACCAAGACGGAATAGCAAACCAAAATGATGCTTGCGAGGGCCACGACGACTCCGTTGACGCCGACCAGGACGGCATCCCCGAACCGTGCGACGACTTGGTGGACAGCGATGAAGATGGGGTGAGCGATGCCCTCGACCTGTGTCCAAACCATGACGATTCCGTTGATGTTGATGACGACGGTACACCTGATGGGTGCGATGCACTCATCGACACCGATGGTGATGGAGTGGAGGATGCCAACGATGTTTGCTCCGGTGGTGATGATGGACTGGATGCGGATCAAGACGGTGTACCCGATGTGTGTGACCAAACTCCCAACGGTGCACAGGAAAATACCACCGAGCCGGAATCCAACTCGACAGAGTCCAACACGCAGAACGCCTCGGAGAATGGCGAACAGACGCAGGGAGAAAATGGGCGTTCTTATGCAGGATACTTGGTGGTAGGGGCGCTCGTATTGTTCGCGACGTCCTGGTGGTTCCAAATCTCAAAAAGGGCGGACTAAGCGCCATTAATTTCGTATGTACGAAACTACTTCTCCTTTCTAACAAGGCATTAAGTAGACCTTTGGATGTGCGAGAGTTGAGGACCCACCATGACCCATGTCGTCACATCCGCCTGCGTTGACCACAAGTACCAGGAATGCGTTCACGTCTGCCCTGTCGAAGCCTTTCGAGAGGCCGACACTTACCTTGTCATTGACCCCGATGAATGCATAGACTGTGGCGCATGTGTGCCAGAATGTCCCGTGGATGCTATTTTTGCCGACACCGATGTCCCTGACGAGGAAGAAGCATGGATTGACCGCAATGCGGACGAGTCCGTGGATGCAGAAATCGCAGAAGGCGATTCCCCAATCCTCGCCGACTGAACGCCACACGGCATAGAACCAACCGTCATAAGGGAGGCCGACACCGGTAGGGTGTGAGCACCATGAAAACAGACTTCTCTCAACTCCGTATGGGCAGCGACCTCCTCAAGCGAGGCTTCGCACGAATGCAACAAGGCGGCGTCATCATGGACGTTGTCAACCCAGAGCAAGCCGCTGTCGCCGAAGACGCCGGCGCCGTCGCCGTCATGGCCCTTGAACGAGTTCCTGCCGACATCCGAAAAGCCGGGGGCGTTGCTCGCATGAGCCATCCCGATATGATTCAAGGCATCCTTGATTGCACCTCTATTCCAGTCATGGCCAAATCAAGAATTGGCCACGATGGAGAAGCACGAATCCTCGAATCCATGGGCGTTGACATGGTTGACGAAAGCGAAGTTTTGACTCCCGCCGACCCATACTTCCACATCAACAAACACGAGTATGGCATCCCCTTTGTTTGTGGCGCCACCGGACTTGGTGAAGCTGCTCGTCGGATTTGGGAAGGATGTGCCATGATACGCACGAAAGGAGAAGCCGGAACTGGAAACGTCGTGGCTGCCGTAACCCACGCTCGCCTCATCGACCAAGAGATCAACCAAATTCAATCCCTCGATGACCATGGACTTGACCTCGCCACTGAGAAGATCATGGAGCGATACCGTGTACTTGCATCACACTCCGAACTTCCCGGTACCCATCTGATGACACCCTTTGGCGCCATCGATGACGAAATGCATGCGGGCATCCGTGGAGTCTTGGATGATGTACACCGGCTTGGCCGTCTTCCAGTCGTCACCTTTTCTGCTGGTGGAATTGCCACACCCGCCGACGCCTCGCTCATGATGCGCATGGGCATGGATGGCATCTTCGTTGGATCGGGAATTTTCAAGTCAAGCGACCCACCGACCATGGCCGACGCCATTGTCATGGCCACCGCTCACTATGACGAACCCAGCAAGGTCGCAGAAGCCATGGCCATGATGGAAGGTATCCCCATGAAAGGGGACGAACTTGAAACACTGGAAATCCGAATGGACCAGCGTGGATGGTGACCAGATCAGTTGAGAGGATCGCTGATTCCCTCTTCTCCGAGGGTCCATTTCAAAGTCTTAACCACTCCCTCAAGGGCCTTGTGATTTCGAGCGGCTTCTTTCATGCCGGCCTTGTCTTTCTCATCCTTGCACGCATCGTACCAATCTTTCCACTGATTCATTTTTTCAGTGGCTTGCTCCAACATTTCCTCAATTTCTGCCCACGTGCGCTCGTAGGTTCGGTTTGGTGTTGTTGACATGTTATCGGTTTTTCCGCCGACACTGGACCTTCATAGATGCTTGCCCTACGCGTCCGCTTCCTTTGGAATTTTTTTATCCACGTAGGTTTCGCCGGGATTAAGGACAGCTCCGTCACCAACCACACAGTGCTTCAGGACCGTGCCAGATGGCACAATAACGCCAACTCCGACGACGGATTCCTGAACCGATGCTCCGGACTCGACCGTGCAAGCGTCCATCAACAATGAATGCTTGACCTCGCCCCGGGCCTCAACACGGCAACCGCGCCCGACCACGGAATGCTGGACGTCACCTTGGACTTGAGCATCATGCGCTTGAAGAACACCGTTTGATTCCGTGTAAGTGCTCGGGTAAGAAAAAGGCAATTCGCTGTAGCGCTCCATCAACGTTGATTGAGCCCGTATGAGTTCAAACGGCTGCCCCACATCGAACCAGACGCCGTCAATGGTTTGAGCATACATGGGCCAACCCATTTCCAGCAAGGCTGGAAAGAGTTGTTTGCTAAAATCAAACTTCTCTCCGTGAGGGATATGGTCGAAGACTTCAGGCTCCAGGATGTAAAGCCCAGCGTTGATGACGTTGCTGAATGCTTCCTCGGGAGAGGGCTTTTCCAAAAAACGGCGAATGTATCCTTCACGTCGGTCCCCATCGACTTCTCCATCTGGAGACGATGCCAAGCCTACGATGCCAAATTCTGAAGGGTTGTCAACCTCCCAAAGGGCCATCGTTACCTTGGCGCCATGTTGGCGATGGGCTTGCAAAAGCGACGAGATATCAAACGAAGCAACGGCGTCCCCCGAACCAACGACGCAAGTGGTCGTGACAAGGTCCCTCAACAGACCAACGCTACCTGCTGTACCCATGGGCGTTGATTCTTGATTGATTCGAGCCTTGAGCAAATTCCCCTCTGGTCCCAACTCTTGCCATGAATTTACGTGAGATTGAAGTTGTTCTCCGCGGTAGCCCGTAGTGACCACGAGTTCTCGAATCCCTGCTTCAACCATGGCTTCCTTGACGAAGTCAATCACAGGCCGACCGAGGACTTCAACCATCGGTTTCGGGCGTGTGGCCGTCAGTGGCATCAGGCGAGAACCTTGCCCACCGGCCATGATGATTCCCAACATCGTGGGACCTCAGCGTCGTCGAATTGGACCCATGCGGCGCATGTTTTTCTTTTTCGAAGAACCGCCACCACGTCGAGCTTTATTCACAGCATCGTCCCGCCCAACGCCCCCGAAGACAAGTTCACCATCGGACAGCAAAGATTCAACCAGACGGTCGGCAACTTCATCGGATTCAGCACCGGTTTTCATCTCGGCTTTCACGGCCTTGTTGTGGTCGGTCATCCACGATTCACGTTCCTGACGAGCCATGTTGAGTTGATCACGAACTTTGTTCACGTTGATCATCAATTCGTCGATTTTCGCATGGATGCCATTGGCCTTTTCATGGAATTCAACCGATTCATTGTGATGACGGTCTCCTTCGGACTTCAAGAAATCACGGTGATCGAGCCCTTCTTTGTACTCGGCCCATTTTTCATCGGCTCGCTTGAGCGTTTCAACGAACAGGTTGTGTGCTTCGTCGGATTCTGCCTTCAGGGTGGCGATGGCTTCATCGAGGTTTGAAAGGTCAACGGCAACCATCTCAAATTTCGCCACTTCTGGTTCCAATTCACCTGCACGTCGCTTCATTCGCTTGATGCGCTCCATGGTTTCTTTTTCCTTCTTGGTGCTGGAGGAAGTGGTTTGGAATTGCTCTTCGAGGTTGTTGATTTGGCTGACAAGTTGGGCGTATTCAGCCGTTGCTGACTTTTTCTCACCCTTCTCACCACGGCGGCCTCTGGCTTGTGCAAAGAGGTCTCGAAGCTGAGCGTTGATAGCATCCCGCTTGGCACGGTGTGCATTTCGCTCGGCATGAATGGCGTCAAGTTCAGCCTTCATCAAATCCAATTTTTCACGGTGTTCCTTGTATTGGTCTTGAACAGCGTTGCGCTTTTGGGCCATAGCTTTGCCTTGGTCGCGCAGGTTGTTTCGGTTGTCGCGCATCTTACGAACACGTGCTTCCATGGACGAAAGTTCCTCACGCAATTCAGCGTCCGGGCTCTTCTCATCGTCTTTGGGCATGCCGCGCATGAAGCCTCCACAACATTCACCATTTCAAGGCTATGCTTGAGGTAGGCTTTGTCATTAGACGGTGAAGCCACCGAAAACTTCCATCAAAAGTCGAACGCTAGCAGCGAGCAGCCCTAGACCACCAAACAAGTAGGAAACATAGGTGCTGGTTGATCGGAGCCATTGACGGAATTCAGCACGAACACGGACGTTGATCTGTCGCCCCAGCAACAATTCCCCATTGGTTTCCTCTAGCCGTACCGAAACGGTTGCATCCCCTGCGGTGGTCGGGATAAGGGTCTGCCAGGAAACCGTGCTGTCCTTGAGCAAACCTGACATTTTTCCAAGCACATCGTCATCGCCCTTTGTGGCAAGGGGCAGAGCTTCTGAAGACCACCAGTATTTTTCTCCGGGTTCAAGTCGATAGGTCAAGGCCAAATCCTTTGGTTCGAAATTCGGAGTTTGAACACGGAACACAACGGTTCGTGTCTGGTCAGATAAGTTGTGGAACAGCGTGAACAAGTTTGCTTTGTTTGTAACCACGTTTTCCATGTCAACTTCGAAAATGAGGTCGGTCATGGCCGGCTCACGTCCACTTTCAAGGTCCTGCTTCAGCCGGTCAACCATCCGGAAAAAGGCCGGACAACGCTGGTTGATAAGTCCGAGAAGGACAAGCCACGCCTCAAGCGTGAAGGTATCGTGAGAAAAGACGTGATCCATTCCTTTTTTCGTCAAAATTTCTCCCATCTCGGATTCCAATGTTTTTCTGTCCAAGCCAGTCGCATGACGGTAAAGGGTCATCAGAAATTTCTCATGGGCAAAATGACGGTCAACGCCACGCTTGAAACTGCTTTCCAACGTCTTTGTGTATTCGTCGTATTGGGACCGAAGCAGCGGGTCCATGTGGGTCTTGATCAAGTCATTGAAGACCATGTTAAGGGTTGAAGGGTGAACTGGAGGGATGTAGGCGGGAAGCAAACCCGTCTGTTCAACCATGTTAAACGGCGTACTACGGGTGGGAAGGTGCTGGCCAAAAGAGAGCAAGAGAAACGATACTGAAATCAGCAGAAACAGGTTTCCATAGACCGTTCCTGTACCGTACCAAAACACCATCACCAAGGTGGCTGCCGACGTAATGGCAAGAACCAGCGATTTGGTATGGTGCGCCATGGAAGTTTGTAATTGGTAAAGCAAGCCATCGTAGCCATGAAGGGATTGGACTGAGCGATGTTGAACGTTGGAGGCATTGACCCGTTCATGAAACGTGGCGAGGGATATGCTGACTCGATAACGATGAAAACCCACGGCCAAAATGTACCCCAAGACCACAACAAAGGTCAGACTGGCCATGAAGGTGGCAAAACCAAGTCCGATGTTCGGGGCGATGTTTTCTTCCCAAAACGAAGGAGAGGATTGGGAAAAAGCCCAACTGGAAAAGAATGTGATGGCTGCAAAGGCTGGCAGGAACATGATAAGGCGCAAGCCCGAACTGACAATTTGTCGGTCAATGGCATGAATAATGGATTCTGAGAGTTGGAAACCAAACCCTTCGGTTTTCGGGGATGTTTCTTCATCCGCCTCATCAATCACTGGAGGGTCAACTTCAGCCATGGTGGAGGATGAGGAGGTTTGTTCTAAAGTGTTCACACCGATTTTGTTTCGATTTCAACAAAAATTGACCTCTTGGTGTCATCCGAGAGTTGGGCAACAGCGCCGTTTTCCAAGATGTATGAATCGCTCTCTCGAGTGATGTTCGCACCAACTGCAAATCCTTGTTGATTCATGGCTGCTACTTCGGCTGCAGGGAGGAGCAGCATAGACAACCGACCAGCAGCTCCGTCGGCCAATCCTTCAAGGGAACACGTTTGGTTCGAGGAAGACAAACGATCAGCAATGTCTGCCGTGGGTTGTGGAATTTCGCGCCCGCTTGGGTCCAGTGTCTCAGGGGTGATCAAACGGGAGAGGGCCACCTCCATATCATCGTCGATAGCATGTTCCAATCGGCATGCCGTTTCGTGTGGGTTACCATCGTACGGGAGGAGATCGAGCAGAACTTCGGCCAGCCGATGGCGACGTTTCATTTTCTGGCCGTGCACCAATCCTTTGGAGGTCAAGCGTGCCCCTTTGTAAGGGATGTATTCGAGGTAACCACGGGTGGAAAGGCGCTGAACCATTTCCGTTGCTGAGGCTGGGCTAACACCTAATTTTGAGGCGAGGGCCCCTGTACGGACAACTCCACCGGCGTCACTTTCATGAAATTCATACATCATCTCGAGGTACTCATCTTCAAACTCTTGGAAGTGTCCAACCATCCACTCACCCTACGCTTGATGGATGCCTTCATGGGATTTGAAGACTTGGGTGCAGGCTGGACAACGGACCGAACCATCGTATGAACTCGGTATCCTCAGCGTCTGACCGCACTCGGGGCAGCCAACTTCAATTTTCGCTGGCGGTTTTTCCTCAACGGGTTCGTGGAGTTCCACGTCATCATCACCCACCTCATCCTCAGGTGGAGCAGAGGGGGCGACCGGTGCTTCAACGGCAAATTTGAAACTGCAATCGGGGCATCCAACTTTCCCAGAATAGCTGACTGGTACACGGAGACGACGGTCGCATTCGGGGCAGGAGACCTCTCTCTTTTCATCGCTTGAAGTTGGGGTACTCAAGGTTGATTTGGATGGCTTGGCCTTCTTTTCTGCCCCTGGTTCAAGTTGTTTTCGCGCCCGAAGACGAAGCACCAAGGAGATCCCGCCCCCGAGCATCAATCCCCAAACGATGGCCGCCAGCGGCCATTCATTGGAAGCTTCGACCACTGGTTCACCTGAGACATAACTGGTCTCGTCGTTGACCACATCGCCATTTACATGCCAAAGTGCCTGGAGAGCGACGTTGCTGCCTTTGGGCCAAATAATTTCCATGGAAAAGGTCACTTCGGATTGCCCTCCCCAGGCCGGGGAATTCACCTTGGCCAAACTTGACCCGTATGAATCCACAATCCATACATCGCCTCGTGAATCGAGGAAAGGCCCGGATTGACGAAGAATTAGGTTCACCTCGGCCGCTTCCCCTTGAACGGGTCGAATGGGGTTGGTTTTTTCGTCAAATTCAACCCAAAACACGGTTGGGTCATCGGGGAGGGATGCACTCGTAGCCAGCGGGCCCGGCCCAATCAACCAACCAACCGGAGAGATTTGAGCCACAAGGCTGTCGGCTTCAACATCGCCAAAAGAGAAAGAGAATTGCTGAATCCCCTGCTGAAGAAGAAGGTCATTCTCTTGAAGGAAGACGGTTGAATCACCGGTTTCATAGCCGACTTGAAGACGAACGTTACGCTCGCTCCCCTCGTCCAAGGTGAGTTCAACATCAAACTGAACGCCATCGTTCGTGGACGAATTGACGTCCGTGATGGAAAGTCCAATGGACTGCTGGACACGAATGGCGATGTCCAGGTCTCCTTCATCCGCACCGACCACCAACCCATTATCGCTCTCAAGAGACCACGAGAGGGTTTGCAATCCATCGCTGAGAAGTTGCATGCTTGAAGCGACCTCACCTGCAGAGCCTTCGCTCAATTCCACCCACGCCCCTTGAGCGATGGTTGATTCCATGGCGAGTACCAGTCGGACCCGCCCATCGAGGGCACCCGTGTTGCGAAGGAGGAGATTAGCGGCAACCGTATCGCCTTTGTGCCATGGTCCACCGGAAAGCGTTGGCGTTGTGGAACCCGCCGATTCAAAGACCGCCGATGGCATGGCAATGTCCAAAACAACTGGGAAGTTTGAGCCTGGTGCAACACGACCGTCCAGCGTTTCGCATTCCACCATCATCGGTTTAGCAGATCGTTCAAACGTCCAGTTGAGGGATGTTCCCGGCGCAATGGAGGCAGCGCTGACGTTCAAGACCACAAGCTCGTCCTCAAAACAGGAGAGACCCCCATTGTAAGCGACCGTACCATTGTTCCATACCTGAAGATGGAACGTGAGAGTCTCACCTGCTTCAACGGCATCGCTGTCCGAAGTGAGGACCCCTTCAAGCACGGGCAAAGGTGGGGGGCCGACAGCCCATGAGCCGTTGAGGGCATGCGTTCCTGATTCATCACCCAAATCACCAGTGAGATTGATCCACCAGTCGATCACACCCTCCGTGAGTTGAAGGGTTGGTTCAACCACCACGACATGAGATGATGAGGCTTCAACAATCACGTTCTGTGCAAGAACCTGCTCGTGCTGTCCGTTATTGTCAAGCTCAACGACCGCACCGCCGGTCCAATTGATATCCCCGTTGTTGATGAGAGGAAACTCAACCCGTAGGTAATCCCCATCGTGAAGGGAAAGATTGGTCGTTGAGGAACCGTCTTGATTCAACGGTTCGGCGACAACGCTTCCAAGGCCGCCCAAGGAAATAGACAACGGGCGAAGGCGTTGGACCGTTCGGGTGATGGTACTCAGATGAGTACTCGTGTTCATCCCAACTTCACCAAGCAGTTCCGCCGAGACTTTGCTGTACCCATAGGGAAGGTCTGTGAAAGTGACCGAAAGGTTTCGCTCTTCGAAAGCGCTGAGTTCTGAAACGTTTTGCGTTTCATTCGAAAGCAAGGCTCCTTCGAGGGATTCAACTTTCAACAACAACGTGATGTTGGCCGAAAGGCCCGTCAATTCGTGGACTTCGAGCGTGGTGGAAAGGTTAGCAGACTCAACTGTAGCGTAGTCCACGATTCCAAACGATGCTTCCTCGATCAAGGCAGAACCTCCTTCGGCTTGCACGCTGGAAAACAGGGGCAAAACAAGCAAAATGACCAACACGGAACTTAGCCGCCTGGCCGCACCGATATCGCCCTCCATGATTATGCGTGGAGAAAGTGGTTCTTCACCTTCTCGCAGGATGGTTGGTCAAGGGGTTGTTTCTTTTACGTTGAATGAACACCCCAAACCAATGCAGTCGGAGGGGTTGTTGTCAATCACGCCCGAAGCGATGGTCGAGGCCATCCTTGAGCGTAGGCAAGCCATTGCATCAAAACTACCCGATGCTCTTCACCAGCGCACTGAAGAGAACAATCGAGCCTACACGCTGGCCAAAGATGCCAGAGACACACTCAAGGCACTGAAGGCAGAGGAAGACGAGACTGAAGCTCACAAGGAGGCTGTGAAAAAAGCCCAATCCATCTACGACGAGCATGAATCGTTCAGGCGCCGCACGAGTTCTCGACTTCAAACGCTCAAAAACAGCATCAAAGATTCCGAGGAGGCCATTGAATTTTGGACCGACATGGCCGAGGGGAAATGGGGACACCTTCTGGATGACTCGAACCGACTCGCCTCAGGCGGGGATTCGAGTTATGCCAAATCAAGGCACCAGCGTTCCATTGAGGAGGACGAGCAATGACGCGCCGAGCAGCTTCGTTGTTTGAAGACCTCGTTGGTCTCGAAACCTCCAAAGTTGAAGCCATGTACAGCGATGCTTTGGAAGAGGTGAAAGCCATTGATGCGAAGCTAGTTGGCCTCCAAATCAAGAAGAGAATTCATTCGGAAACCATCCGTTTTGCCGTCAACAAAGGACCTTCGCCACCAAGCGATGATTCGGAGCATACCGACGAACTGATCACGCTTGCCATTCAGCAGAAGAATCAGTTCGATATATGCCTCGCCGATCGGGACCAACTGGTTCAGCGGTTGAGTGTTCCTCGCCATCGTGTCAGCAACACCCTATCCGAGTTTTATGACAAACTAACGAGTTCATCCAAGAACCACGAATCCCCCACGCTGGCCAACGAAATAGAGATGTTTTCCCGGTTTTTTGAATTGCAAACCATGCTGAAAATTTACCATGAGCAAAAGTCGGTCGTTGCCGACCTCGACCGAGCGCGACGAACGCTCTTGGAAACGGTCAAGGCCGTGAATAAAAACGACCGTAGGTACGCTCAGATCATTTCCAAAACAAGAGAGACATCAAAAGAACTGCGAAAGGAAGCAGGGAGGTTGCGGGCCTTTCTGAAACAGAACAAAATTGGGACTCGACATCCCATGCCACCGTCCATGCCAGAATTGAGTGAGCGTTTGTTGGCTGGAGATGCACTCAGCATGGAAGAATTTGCATCCATGCTGGAACATGGAGGACTGACCGAACTCAACGAGAAAGGCCTCGAAGAGAAACCAATTCAAAAGCAAGCCTTGGGAAAGAAGAAAACCAAAAACCAACCCAAGGGCGGCCGTAAAACGTCTGCAAAAAAGGAGTGAGGCGAATGCCAACCATGGCTTGGGTCCAAGGAGGAAGTCTCCTTGATTATGCCCCCAGTGCGGTACAGAACGTGATTGACCTTTTTTTCACCGAAACCGGTGAACGGTACGCTGAGGCCTCGGTTCGCCACCTCCCCATACCGGTTTGGGACGCCAACTTGGTGCTGGTGGATCTTGACCAGGAACCCCCGAGGACCATCCAAGGCGTGTTCTACGGGACGCCGTTCAAAGAAAATATTGTGAGGGTGGCGGCCTTTGTCATCGCTGCTCAACACCAAGGCCAAAACCATGGCAGTGAGGCATGGAAACGGTTCAACCGAGAAGTTTGGAAAAAAGGATTTCGACATGTTCAACTTGAAGTGAAAGCAAGAAACACAGGCGCTCAACGATTTTATGAGCGACGTGGTCTATCGATTCAACAGGAATTGAAAGGTTACTATCAATCAGGCCTTGGATACATGATGAGGGGGCCACTTCCACCTCCAACCGATTGAGAAGGATTATTCACCTTGGTTGCCAGTTCACTTCATGATTGAGGCGGCCTTGCGGGCACTGACTTCCGTAGAAGGTGTCCAAACCGTTCACTTTCTTGAAAAAGACGGCTTTGTCATTTACACTCATGGAAAAGAGCCAGGTGAGGACCCTTCAATGACCATGACCAGGTGGCAGACCCTCATACAAACAGCTGAAGAAAAGGCCATGATCACCCTGGTAATGGAACACGGTTATGTGATTCTTCATCCTGTTGAAACTCGAATGTTGGTTGTCAAATGCACCCGAATGGCCAACCTTGGCGCGGTACGGACTGCCATTCAAGAGGTCAACTGGCCAGCATAATCAGCGTGTCAAGCGTTGGACCGCCTCCCCGTGAAGGATTAAATGGGGGAGGTTGGTCGCAAGACTGCGGGAGGATGGGAATCCTCCACAGACCAGGTGAGATGAAGAATGGCAGAACTCAAAGATCTTCTTGATGAACGACGAAAGATGGTTGACAAGAAAGCAACACAACATCGTGAAATTCGAGACGATTGGAATGAGAAAACCAAGGAATACACCGGCACACGAAACGAACTCAACAACGAAGTGCGTGAACTGATTGTTCAAGTGCGTGAACAGCGAGACCTTCGCGACCAAATGAACGAAATGGTCCGTGAGAAGAAGCGAGAGCGAGAGGAAGCGAACAAAGTCGTTCGTGAGGCAAAAGATTCCATGCGTGATGGGCAGCCTGAACAACCTCAACAATTCGACCGAAGGGGACGACCGATTCGTCCTGACACCGTCCAATCGTTGACACGAACCATGGAACGTTTGGAACGAGAATTCGAACAAGGCAAGCACCAAGGAAAAAACGAACGCAAGTACTTCAAGAAAATGAAGGAACTGAACGCAAAGCGAAAAGCCCTCAAAGCCGCCCAGGTGGCATCCGAGAATGCTGAAGGAAGCGGTGAGCTTCGAGAAGCCATTGCACTCCAAGAATCGGCTCACCATGCCGTGACTGAGGCTGCCGAAGCCGCTCAAAGTGCCCACGACAACATGCTCCAATGGAACGCAGAAGTCGACCGGCAGCGAGAAAAAGCGGAAGCAGCCCACCGAAAACTCCGTACTTCAAAGAAAGAAGCCGACAAAGAGCACAGCCTCTACATCGTGTCCCTTCGATGCTTGCACTCCATCCAGGACATTCTACGAGCCATGCGAGGTGCCAGTGCCGGACAAGGCCAGCGACCTGCAGCGAGCGACCAGACTCAAGATTTGATGGCCAAACTCCTTGCTGGAGAGACGCTTTCTACCGAGGAATTGATGCAACTCCAGCGGTTTGACTGAAACAAACCGTACGGATACATCAAAAACCCCCAACCTAGCACTTGGTTCGGACGTGGTATGCATGATTGGCCATTCTGACATCGCCTCTATCGTTGAGGAATACGACCGACTGAAACTTCGCATCGGAATGACAGCCTCTCATTCAGCCTTGGACATTTGCGACGGGGCCATCGAAGAAGGCTTTCCAACGGTGGCTTACTGCAAAGAAGGACGCCACAAAACCTACGCCAACTACTTCAAAACACACCGAAGTTCATCAGGACGGGTGTTCAGAGGTATGGTTGACAAAGCAATTGTCTTGAACGAGTTCAACGACGTCCTTGACCCGGATATGCAAGCCGAAATGAGAAAAAGGAACGTCATCTACATCCCGAACCGTTCGTTTACGTCGTACTCGGCTATTTCTGATATTGAAGAAAACTTCCGAGTTCCAATGTTTGGTTCCCGAAACATGCTGAGGATGGAAGAACGAACAGAGGACCAAGACTACTACTGGATCCTCGAGAAAGCTGGTCTCCCTTATCCGGAAAAAATCGACAGTCCCGAAGAAATTGATTGCCTCGTGATCGTTAAACTTCATCACGCACAAAAGAAGCTTGAACGAGGATTCTTCACATGTGCCTCGTACAAAGAGTACCAAGAAAAATCCGCTGCACTGTTGGCTGAAGGCGTCATTGACCAAGCCTCACTGGACGGCGCCCGCATTGAACGCTACGTTATCGGTCCGGTGTTCAATTTGAACTTCTTCTACAGCCCGCTGGCTGAAGAGGGCGAGCGTCTTGAATTGCTGGGTGTCGACTGGCGGTTTGAATCCTCACTTGATGGACATGTCCGCCTTCCCGCCCCACAACAGATGACCATGCCCCTTCATCAGCAAATCCCTGAAATGACGGTGGTTGGGCACAACACGGCCACCATACGAGAATCGCTACTGGAGAAAGCCTTCGAATTGGGTGAGAAATTCATCACCGCAAGCAAAGAACACTACGACCCCGGCATCATTGGCCCGTTCTGTTTGCAAACCTGCATTGACAAGGACATGAACTACTACATCTACGACGTCGCTCCTCGTTTGGGTGGCGGAACCAACGTCCACGTCAGCGTCGGACATCCTTACGGAAATGCCACATGGCGCAAGCCCATGTCCAGCGGTCGACGAATCGCGATGGAACTTCGCATGGCTGCTGAGCAAGACCGTTTGCTTGAAGTGTTGACGTGATTTCTGGAATCTTCTGCTTGAACGCAGACGAGATGGTAGCGGCCAATCAGGCACCAACATCGTAGAATGTCTCGTTGGCCATGTCATACCATGGGTTCATGCCGATATCGCTTGACCCCTCATAGTATGCAGTTGACTCTACGAAGTAATAGGACACGTTTGTTTTCTGTCCAACGCCATAAACGCTCCAACCTGAATGGTTTTCAAGAGCCACAACCGGCCAAGCATGGCCCCCCCACTCATCGTCCTCGGTCGCTTTCACGGACCCGAGCATAAGCCCAGCATCGTATCCGAGGTGCTCAACAAGACTGATGAAAAGCGCGCTGGAATCTTCACAATCTCCGCTGCGGTCATAGATCATCTCCAATGGATACTTGGGATATTCCGTGTAATTGGTGGAATCAATGTCGTAGGCATATGGAATCAGCCCGACAAAGGCATAGATGTACCTCAAAACATCAAGGTCAGACGTGTATCCAAGCTGCGTGGCCATTTGGGAGAGGTTGTTGGCCAAACTCATGATGGTCGGGTCTTGGGGTGTGGCAAAGGCAGCATATTGGGAGATGATGTCGGCATGTGAGTTGGCATTGGACCAATCAATGGCATGGTTCATGTTTCGATACATCAGGTAGTCGGCATAGGTTGTGACGACGGTCAAAGATTGAGAGTCGCCATCAAACATCCAGTTGTAATCAATGGTGGTCATTCCAAGATAATCGATGGGAAGCATGGAGAATTCCAACAATCCTGCGTCCCCATCGCCACTTCCATTGGTCGTGAAGGAGAGGTATTCAGAAGGTGAGACGCTATCGTAGACCACGGTGAAATCCAACACATTGGCATCGGGGTGGATGTCTATTTTATCGTCAACAATGGGATCCCAGTCATAGACAGAAAGCTGAATCGAGTGGTACCGCAATGACTCATCGAGGTTGTGATAATGGCTTACGTTGATGGAGGCTGGTTCACCCACGGTGACCTGAAGGTTACCGGTTCCATATTGACACACCTCCGACCCGTTGTCGATAGCGATGCAAAAGTACATGTCGCCTTGGTCCGAAAACCAGTCCACGTTATCGAAAAGGGTGAACGTTTCCAGTCGGATGACCACCCCGACGTCTTTCCCGGGATTCATATCTTGAACATCCAAAACTCCGTCGTTGTCGTCATCAACGTCAGCGTTGTCGCCGGTTCCATCCCGGTCAGCATCGGCCCATTCCGTTCCGTTGGTTGGAAAGAGGTCGCTGTTATCCCCCCATCCATCTCCATCCGAGTCAACTTGCTCGGTTGGGTCATTGGGAAAAGCGTCGCCGTTATCACCAACACCGTCACCATCCGTGTCCTGCCACTCGCTTGCATCCAAAGGAAAGGCATCGAGTTCGTCTGAAACGTTGTCGTTATCGTCGTCGGTGTCTTCTAAGAGATCCATACATCCATCGGCGTCATTGTCAATTTCCGCAGTCGGGACCCAATTGAAGCCACCTGTTGGACAGGCATCGAGGTCGTCGGGAACCGTATCGTTGTCGTCATCATCGTCTTCCTCACCGTCATGGCAACCATCGCGGTCGTGGTCCAGTGTTGGGTCAAAAGTCCATTCATCAAAGCCGTCATAGCAGTCATCCATTTCATTGTTGATTCCATCACCGTCGAGGTCATTTGGGTTCTCGTCAGAGGTGCTCCAAAGCAGGAAAGCCACCACCGATGAAAGCAAGAGGAAGCCCACGAAAACAACGGCCACGACCACACCAGGCGAGCCAATACGCGACCGGTATGTGATGGCGTTTGTACCAACCGAGGCGAAGGATTCATTGTTTGATTCATCGGATGGAAGGGTCGATTCTTGGCCCTCTGGTTCATCCTCATCAAGAAGGTCTTGAGCCTGGTTCCAAAACCCACCCATGTCTCCCATGCCCTCACCTGTGAAACGGGCAACCTATTACGATTCTTCCGGCAAAGATGGGTGATCAACCTTGGTAAGGAAGCCATTGCTCTGAAGTCGCATCGTAATACGACAGCTGCCCGTTGGCATCCCGAGACCAGTGCACTCCGTTCTCTTCCCATTGCTGTGGCCCAGTCCCTTCAAGGGAAGGGAGGTTCTTTTCATCACCCATGTTTTGTTCGGTAGCAGCATCCATCGAGTTCATGGCTTCATCAAATGGTCCTACTGCCATCTCAGGCTTACGCGTGTAAAAGTAGCCTCCACCGCCTAGAAGACCGACGATCAGCAGAGCAAGGACCCCATACAGAAGGCCGTTGCCGGAGTCTTCAACTTCGGCTTGGCTACGAGTTGGGTCTTCAGGAAAAGCATCCCATCGGTCAGCGACCCCATCGTTGTCTGTATCCACCGATTCATTGGCATCGAATTTGAATGCGTCTTCCGCATCGTTGACGCCATCTTGGTCGGAATCAAGTTGGAAAAGAGCACATCCAACCGCATTGATCAATTCGTCTTCTGGCGTATTCGGGCACTCGTCCACGTGGTTTTTGATACCGTCTTCATCATCGTCTTTTTGCTGCTCAGAACACCCATCAAGGTCAACCATTTGTGTCACCGGAGTGTCAGGGCAGAGGTCTTTGTTGTTCATGATGTCATCAAGGTCCTCATCTTTCTGCGAATCTGAACATCCGGCAGCATCGACTTGTTCGCCCGTGGGCGTCACTGGACAGGTGTCATCGGCATCCGAAATACCGTCACTGTCGGCATCCCGTTGATTGGTAGCGCACCCGAGCATGTCGACGTTCAAGCCGTTCTCGGTTCCAGGACAATTGTCAATGTCATCGTTCACCCCGTCTCCATCGCTGTCCTTCTGGGAAGGTGAGCAACCTTGTTCGTCAGCATTTTCTGAGAAGGGCGTGTTATCACAAATATCGCTGGCATCCATCACACCATCGTCATCCGAATCTCGTTCTGATGCAGCACAACCGACCCCATTGACGGGTTCACCGAGGGTGGTGGTTGGGCATTGGTCTCGGTCGTCGGTGATGGTATCACCATCGCTGTCAAGTTGACTGGCCGCACAGCCAGCTGCATCAACAACGGCACCAAGCGGAGTGTTGGCACAGGCATCGAAGGCATCCATCACTCCGTCGTTATCGGCGTCCTCTTGGCTGCTTGAGCATCCAACGTTGTCAACGGTTTCACCCGCTGGCGTATCAGGACAGGCATCGTTGGCATCGTTGACACCGTCCAAATCAGCGTCAAGTTGAGAGGTTGAACATCCGTTCTCATCAACGGCTTCTCCCGAAGGCGTGTCCAAACAAAGGTCGGGTGAATTCCCGTTGGCATTGTCCCCGTAACCATCACCATCGGCGTCTCGCCATTGGGTCGGGTCGTTCGGGAAGGCATCGGCGTTCAAGCCAGCAGCGTTGTCTCCGTAGCCGTCACCGTCGCTGTCCGCCCATTGAGTTGAATCGTTCGGGAAGGCGTCGGGTGTGGTCCCGGCTTGGTTGTCTCCATAGCCATCGCCATCAGAATCGGACCATTGGCTCGCATCGCTTGGGAACTTGTCGGCATTGTTGCCCTGAGGGTTATCCCCGTAGCCATCGCCATCGCTGTCTTCCCATTGTGTGCCATCGGCAGGGAATTCGTCGGGGGTTGTGCCGTTCGGATTATCACCGTATCCATCGCCATCAGCGTCTGACCACTGACTTGCATCGTTGGGGAAAGCATCGCCGTTGGTCCCGGAGGGGTTGTCACCAAATCCATCCCCGTCGCTGTCCGCCCATTGTGAACTGTCCGATGGCCAAGCATCAGGGTTGTTCCCACTGGCGTTGTCACCGTACCCATCACCATCGGCATCGGACCACTGGGTGGGGTCGGTTGGGAAGGCGTCGGGATAGGTGCCGTTGGCATTATCGCCGTAGCCATCACCGTCAGCATCGGACCATTGGGTTCCATCGTTGGGGAAATCATCCGCCATGTTGCCACTGGCATTATCGCCATACCCATCGCCGTCCATGTCTGACCATTGAGTGGCATCGGAGGGGAAGGCGTCGACATCGTCGTTGTACCCATCGCCGTCAGAGTCTTTCTGGGACAGAGCACATCCATATTGGTCGACCGCAGATCCTGCCGAAGTGTTCGGGCAGAGGTCGGATTCGTTTGGTACCCCATCTCCATCGTCGTCTTGAACCAGAGCGAAACAATCCGAGTCACCAATGAGTTGCACTGAGACGTTTGAGTACAAGTCTATGTGAACACAGTAGGTACCGGATGCGTTTGGTGTAGCATAGGAAAAGGCTGGAAGGCTCATGTTTTGCGCTGTGGCGCTGAAACTGGTCAACGACGAGGTGGCCAAATTCGCACTGGAGGCATCGGTAACTCGGTACTGATACTGGTAGGAGTCACCAACCACCAAATCAAGCCCCTCAGCTTGTACGTTGTTCGACGATGCCGTTGCACTCGCCGAATAGGAAGCAATAACCAGGCTCGGAAGTTGAGGGATAAAGTCGTCGAAATGCAAACCTGTGAGGTTATCATTGTCGCTCAAGTTCACGTTCGTTCCGTTGAGGGAGATGTAAGCGAGGAAGAGGTGCTCGTTCATGGTGGTCGGTCCGGTCCAGTTGATTTGGTAAGACATTGAATTGGTGGTTGGCATCAAGTACCACATGTCCGAATCGATCATCGAATGGTTGATGGCCGCATTGACGTCGTTGGAAACGGTGAAATTATTGGTCCACTCGACGAAATCAAGGACGATCCATTCAACCACATAATCCGCCCCGGTGGTGAGGTTGGTCATCTCAATGTCACCGGTGGTGGAAGATGTCACTGCGATTTCCATCATCTCAATGTAAAGCACATCCGTGTCCGTGTTCAAAGCCACGCCTGAGGCGTCAAACAGCGTTGAGGAAACAAGAAGCGAGGATTCATTGTTGGTTGCTGCGATGCTAATGTTGACGCTGTGGGTTGAATTGGTGGCATTGAAGGAACCGTTCGTTGACGGGCCCCAGTGCTCGTCATCATCGAGATGAATCTGCCCGTAGGAATGGTTGTAATTGTACGTGGTCCCGTTGGTTAAGCCGGAGAACGAAAGCGTTGCATGGGTGGTGTTGATGATGCTGACATCAACAATCTCAGAAGATTGGCCGCCGCCAGGGTTGTCCGTTGTGATCTCAATGTCGTAGGTGTTGGTAGCACTGGAAAACCCGTAGACTTCGATGTAGGTGGTTTGGTTCGTCAGGGCCGTTACCTGCATCGATTCAAGGTTGCTCGTGCCCCCTGAACCGGTCAAATACGAACCGGTAGCTGAATCCCAACTGGTGTCGATGTCACCATTGGCATCGATGAAGGTGATGTTAGCGTAGTACGTAACACCAGTTGTCATCTGGACTTCAAAATAATCAACGTCGGTGGTTGAGTGAATGGAAAGTCCTGTGCAGGCAAGCGGCAAGAGGGTGGCAGACGAAGCTGTCGAAGTTGAGTCGTTTGGCTCAAGGATGTCAGAGGTAACCGTTCCCGCCCCTGTGCAATTGGTCACAGATGACCCACCGCTGCCGCCACCACCGGTGCCGTTGCTAACGGTGAATTTCGTGAGTGAAAGATTCCATGTTCCTGCGCCGGAGTACCGTTCAATGTCAATGTAAACCATTCCACCATGAGCTCCAGACATGCTCGAATTTGTGCTCAACGTCTCCGGATTGGACATGATGGAAGTGCCCATCATGTTCAGTTGACTGTTGTAGAAAATCAAGTCAAAATCGTTGTACACCGTTGTCCCGTTAGCGTAAGTGGTTGAGGAGGGGAATGAAAGCGAAGCATACAATCCCTGATTGCTGTTCAACGCCACTTTGAGGATATCGTGGTCGTCACCGTAATCCAATTCTCCCGAACCGGTGTAGGAACTTGTGAAAATGTAGTTCGTGATGTTGACGCTGGTGTTGTCTGGAAGATCTCCACCAGAATTGAGATCGTTTTGGTTTGGCCCCACCGCTTGCACGGTTGGGCTCGCACCCACCAAAAGAATGGAAAAAAGCAACATCAAACTGAGAAACGCTGAGATCTGTTTTGATGAAGTGTTACCATTGGCGTACATGTTTCGTCCACGCATAAGAGGTATATCACGCCTGCGCCGGATGAAACGACTCAAATGGCCGTGGGGGCAACATGCCCGTCACTCTTGTCATCAGGCTTTCGAACGCGAGACCAAACCCCGTTCATCAGATTGTCATGGCATTTCTGGCAGTAATGGAAACGGCGGTAGGCCTCTCGAAAAGAGTATGCCTTCTTGCCGGTGGCCACCAAATAACCCTCTGGGGAGAGGCGGGAAACGATGGTCCCGACTTCCCCACATCCGACAAAGTCGCAGGCTGCCTTTCCTTCCATGGTTAGAACTCCGCTCTGATTCTACATTAACTCTTGCTCATCCCGCCTCAGTCCTCATCGTCGGAGGCCTCGGGCTCAATGACTACCAGGGGAACATTTGCTTCGATGGCCTCTCCCTCTGAGCACTCAACGGAGACAACTGTCCCTGAAACGGGTGCTTGGATTTCGTTTTGCATTTTCATCGCTTCGAGGATCAAAATAACCTGCCCCTCGACCACGGCCTGCCCTTCTTCAACTTCAACGGTGACCACCTTGCCGGGTATGTTCGCTGAAACCGTTCCGGATTTCTTTTTCTTACGACCGCCAGACCGTTTGGGCTTAGCGGCAACCACTGCTTCGGGCATCTCAATCTCGAAGGTTTGACCGCCAACGGTGGCTTTCCATGTGGTGCCTTCACCGTCCAGTTCAACTTCGTATTCCTTACCGTTGACAATTACCTTACGAGTTTCCGACATATATTCACCTCCAAGGGGAACGCCCTGCTCGAGCGTTCATGAGCGACTTCTTTCCAGTCATTTGCCTTCGGTGGTCTTGGGACCATGCCGAGCCAGGTTGACGGGCGACTTGAGCTGGGTCATCACCGTCCGCTTGAGTTTCAGCAAGCACGGCAGCGATGGCCGCCATCATCAATTCAGAAATCTCATCAGCCACTGCATCACCTCAAAGTGGGATATTACCGTGCTTTCGAGCCGGCCGAAGTTCTTCCTTGTCCATCAGCATCTCCAGAGCACGGCTCAAACGCTGACGGGTTTGATTGGGTTCGATGACATCATCAAGGTAGCCGAGTGCCGCTGCTTTGTACGGATTGGCAAAGGTTTCCTTGAAATCCTCTGTAAGACGTTCACGCTCCTGTTCAGGGTTCCGAGCATGAGCAATTCGACGCCGATGAATGATTTCAACCGCACCATCTGCACCCATCACGGCCAACTCAGCAGAAGGCCATGCCACGTTGTAGTCTCCACGGATGTGTTTGCTGGACATGACATCGTAGGCCCCGCCGTAGGCTTTCCTTAGAATCACGGTCAACTTCGGCACGGTGGCTTCAGCGAAAGCGTAGAGGAGTTTTGCGCCATGTCGAATGATGCCACCCCATTCTTGGTTGGTTCCTGGCAAGAATCCAGGTACATCCTCAAACGTCAAGATAGGAATGTTGAACGCATCACAAAACCGAACAAAACGGGCTGCCTTGTCGCTTGCATCGATGTCCAAACATCCGGCGAGTACCTTTGGCTGATTCGCGACCACACCGACGGTATGGCCGCCGAGATGGCCGAAACCGACCACGATGTTTTGTGCCCACTCGGCTTGAACTTCCATGAAACCACCGTCATCCAGCACTTCGCTGATGACGTCGAGAACATCGTAGGGTTTGGCTGGGTCTTCGGGAATGATGCTGTCAAGGCCGTCGCAGGAACGGTCCTTGCTGTCCGAGGTCTTCTTCATCGGCGGTCGCTCAAGGTTGTTGGGCGGAAGGAGATCACACAGGTCCCTTGCCATCTGAATAGCATGTTCGTCATCGCTGGCCGTAAAGTGAGAGACGCCCGACTTGGAACCATGGGTCGCCGCTCCACCGAGGTCTTCGAAACTGACCACTTCATTGGTGACCGTTTTGATGACTTCTGGCCCGGTGATGAACATGTGGGCGGTCTGGTCAACCATGATGACAAAATCGGTGATGGCCGGAGAATAAACGGCACCGCCCGCACATGGACCCATGATGACTGAAATTTGTGGGACCACGCCAGAAGCACGAACGTTTCGGAAGAAAATCTCGGCATAGGAACCGAGCGAAGCCACGCCTTCCTGAATACGAGCACCGCCGGAATCGTTCATTCCAATGACAGGACGACCGGTCTTG
>PAGK01000010.1:21235-23496 GCA_002704515.1 Methanobacteriota archaeon | reverse complement strand
CCTTGTCCTTGACCTTGTCCTTGACCTTGTCCCTGACCTTGTCCTTGACCTTGTCCNTGACCTTGTCCTTGACCTTGTCCTTGACCTTGTCCNTGACCTTGTCCNTGACCTTGTCCTTGACCTTGTCCTTGACCTTGGCCCTGACCTTGTCCCTGACCTTGCCCTTGACCTTGTGGGTTTTGGGCACCAGCGTCGGATTCGCCGCCACCTTCGGTGTCGCCATCACCTGCGCCCGCTCCAGACTCCTGGAAGTCTGGATCGTAAGCGTCAGGAATACCGTCACCGTCAGAGTCGGAGTACTCACCGTCGTTGGGGTCGTTGGGGAATTGGTCGGTCGCGTCGGACTTACCATCACCGTCGGTGTCGGAATTGTTCGGGTTGGTACCCTTAGCATACTCTTGGGAGTTGGTCAAACCATCTCCGTCAGGGTCTGCATTTCCGTCACCGCCGTTGGTGGGGTTTAGTCCGTTCGAAACCTCCCAGCCATCTGGGAGACCATCGCCATCGCTGTCTGCATTGTTCATGTTGGTGCCTTGGGATTGCTCCTCAGCGTTGGTCAAACCATCGCCATCCCAGTCGGCACCGCCGTCTGAGGGGTCGAGGGGATCAGATCCATCGCCCGAGGCTGCCGAAACAGCTGAAAGGGCGAGGAACAAAGCCAATAGCACGCTCATCATTTTCGTCTTCATGTTTTTTCACTTCCTTTTTGTTTTGGTTGTTTACATAGAGAACCCGCTGTTCTCTCTTTCCAGTGAAGCAATCCCACCATCATCGATTGAAATCGAAGTACGTGCGACTTGATTCATGGGGTAATGCAACGCTTCGCGATTTGGGGTTGTTGTGGCCAAGACTTGTGCATGGTGTGGCAGGCACCCCGAAAGGGGCGCTCGAGAGGGGGAATCGTTGACCCTCGTTCCAATTACCTTGCACATTTGCTTGTTCAAATCCTCCGTTTGCATCGTTTTTCACGGGTTGTTCATAGGGAACCCAGCGTTCCCTCTAAGCNAAACAAGGGCCCTACCCTATATGAAAGGCGCGATAAACTGCGCAAAACAAACCATCACGGTCAAACGTTCGGAAAACTCGTGGCTGGCAGCAGCATTGATGCGTCGTGATTGAACACATAGCGAGCGATGATCAAGGCCAATTCTTCATCGGTAAACATGTGAATTCGTTCCGAACCATTGCCGACCGCTGGAGCAAAGAGTTGGAGTCCGAACGGCTTCGCAAGGCGAGAGAGGGCGATTTTCGCTGCTCGAACCGTGTTTGCCCCACGAACGCCGCTTTCAGCAAGGCCCATTCCCAGGCTATGAATGAGTTTGCCTTGACGTACNCCATANCCTCCGGCCGTTGCCATCATCCCGAGGATGATGAACTGGTCACGGCGGGATGCATCCCAACGGTGGGGGTCGCCTCGAAACCGTCCTTGAAGCGCTTCGATCAACGAGTGGTGNGCTTCATTGAGATGAGCNGGATCAAGCGGCGGNACTTCAAAGGGCGCATGTTCACCGTGTTCTTTCGGAAGAATGTCATCGAATGGAGTCCACTGATAATCAGCTAAAAGCCAGTTGTTGAATTTCTTGGAAAGGAGTGGGTCGGCGCCTCTCCACGACCAAATGCTTCGTTGAAGCATCTCCGGAGCGATCGAGTCAAACACTTCTGGTGCTTCCTCGGAGAGGGTACGAAAAGCATCGAGCAATTTTTGGAAGTACANTTCTCGGTCCTTATCGGATTTTGAATTGTANTTTTTAGCCACATAATAATCAAAATCAGGCTCTGATTTCGCGTGGCTTCTCTTGGAACGAGAATCGTTCATGTTACTAACGGGCGTCGTGGTGCTTTTATGTTCTTTTGTCTCAGTGTGTTGTGCCAATCTCATCTTTGTTCCCTCTTTCGGGCGCAAATCCATCGTTTTATTCCGTCTTCTGTGTGTTTTTTTACAATCAAGGGGCGTTCATGGAAACTGCCGTTGCAAAGATAAGTGAGTGAGGGAATATATACTCTGCTCNCTCAAAATTCTTTCATCATCGAACGATGTGGTCCAATCANGCCAATGGAGTACGGTTCGTCAATAAGGCTCCAGCCTTGCGATTTGTAGAACGGTATGGCGTGTTCTCGGGCTTGCAAAAGGCCNGTTTTACAGNCGTGCTCTGAAACCATGAGGNGTTCAAGTTCNCCNAGNACCAANNCAGCNTANCCNCNTCGTTGNTGNGANGGNAGNGTCCCCATNTGNCNNATTTGGAANGCNGGNCGTTNGCAGG
>PAGK01000010.1:0-21230 GCA_002704515.1 Methanobacteriota archaeon | reverse complement strand
TNNGCNAGNGGNCCAAAGGCAGGAATGGGGGCGGCGCCGGGACCTTTGTGGTCAGCTCCGGAGCCATCCGATTCATTCGGAATGACGTGGGCGCGGCCGACAGCGACCACCTCGTCGCCGTCTTGGACCCAAGCGTGAACGGCTTGGCCGTCATCGCTCAGACGCTCACTGCCGAGCGGCATGCCCAATGGCTCTCTCAGGACAGCGTAGCGTGTTCGGAAATACGCTTCATCAGGTGTACCGTGAAGGACATGAACCATTCTTCCACCACTCCTCAGAACCCATACATCAAAAGCAGAAGAACAAACATAAACGGCAACATGATNACCGACATCGGGATTGAACACAAAAGGCCAATNCCCAATCCTTTGTTNCCCTTCACGAAGGCAGCGATGGTGCCGACGATGAACAAGAGCGGCCCTCCGCAAAAGAGGAAGGAATCCACCATCTCAAAATTGGAATATTGTTCCTCCCAATACGCATCGCTGGCCACTTCATCGTAATAGAAAATCTCGACATCATGCGTTGTGGGNGCGGTGCTTTCNTTGGTCTTGAACCACACCGTCTGGTTGCTTTCCGTNTATTCNCCAATGACTTCTTGGGCACTTCTCGATCCGGGAGAATAGGATTCCTCTACCACCTTGCCGTTGTTTTGCCACTCTACATCGTATGGATGATACCAACAATAAACACTGGTCCAGGCGGTGTCGTTGATGTACTCGCTGTCGAAATAGAAATCCATTGATTCTCCCTGAGTGCGGTCAACTGATTGCACATACCACCCGTTTTCATCGGGCTCCATCGACACCGAAACGCTCCTCGAAAAATCAGGATGTTGGTCTTGGGTTTCATCAAGAGACCCTCCAACAATCACGACACCAATGAACACCATCCAAGGCAAAAAGAGCCCAAGGAAAAATTGCCCCCATCGAAAGGCAGATTTCACCGCCTCGGCGGGCACCTGGAGGGGGAACATGCCGTTTATTTCCGCCACGTTCCCCGTCATTTGGGGCGTTGCGCTTCCCCACGGGTTCATGTTTTCTTGGGCGTGAGGTTCGGACGGNGTGGCTNCTCCAGNNAGTGTNCCCATCATCATCGGAGCTATTGGCGGAGTGGTGGCGGTGACAGAGGGGGCCGTGGAATCACCAAGTTCCTCTGGATCAATGGCAAAGAACGGTTTCTTGGAAGAGTCGGAAGTCACTGAGCTTTCATCATCCGACATAGTTACTGCTCGCCACAGGTCGGTTTAAACAATCCTCCGAACTTGTCACCTAAGCCAAAGACGCGTTGAAATAGGTCTTGTCGCTGGGCGTGAATACAGCACGGATGTCAGAGTGGCTATGAGCGGGATTGCAGATCCTGAGACCGGAGTTCGAATCTCCGTCCGTGCTCCAAAACCCTTCACTTGGTGAAAATATCATACGAGCCTTCAAAGGCAAAACTGGTCAGCAAACCACAGATTGGAGAGGAACTTCATGCCCGAAATCAACCCCGTTCTCAGTCAGGTTGGTATCGGCTTTGCCGCCTTTTTAGCNCCGCCCGGCCCCGAGGTCATTCGCTTCACTGTCGGCCAGCCCGATTTTGGAACGCCACAGCCCGTTGTGGACGAAGCAAAGGCTGCGTTGGACCGAGGCGAGACAGCCTACACGCGGCCGCAAGGGACCGTGGCCTTGTGCGAGGCTGTTCAACAGCACTTGACCCAATTCGACATTGACGTGGATGCCAACGATGTTGTGGTAACTCCCGGTTGCAAGCAAGCCCTGTTCTATGGAATGATGGCGGTGCTTGCACCCGGTGACGAGGTCCTCCTCCTCTCCCCCGCTTGGCCTTCCTACGACGGGATGGTCCGCCTCACAGGAGCGCTTCCCGTTCATGTACCGGTTCGACGGGACAACTATCACCCGGATTTTGATGAGCTCGAAGCGTACGTGAACGAGAACACCAAGGCCATCATTCTCAACACCCCCAACAACCCAACCGGTGCAGTCTATACGCCTGAAGAAACCAAAAGGTTGGTTGATTTTGCCGTCAAACACGACCTCTGGATTCTTGATGACATGATTTATTCCACCCTCGTTTGGACCGATGTTGGCTACACCTCGCCTTGTGCCTTTGAGGGAGGGAGTGAACGAACCATCACCATCGGCGGTTGGTCCAAAGGTTGGGCCATGACTGGGTGGCGACTCGGATGGATCACAGGACCAACCAACGTCATGGATGGCGTCAAAGTTGTCAACGTCAGTTCGGCGACCCACGTCCCCACCTTCCTCATGCCAGCCGCTGCTAAAGCACTCACGCTCGATGAGGAAGTCCAGGTCATGAAGGATGCTTTTGCTGAACGCAGGGTGTTGATGCACGAGGGGCTTTCCACCCTTCCCGGATTTGTTGTTCCCGAACCCGAGGGTGCCTTCTACATCCTCTGCGACATCACAGGAACCGGCCTNACGGACATTGAATTTGCTCATCAGGCCCTCGAACACGCTCAGGTACAGGTCATCCCGGGTTCGCTCATGAAGGGTGGAGATGGGTTGATTCGAATCAGCTACGCCACGTCCATTGCCAACATCCACGAAGGGGTTCGTCGGCTTCGCNAATGGCTTGAATCACGAGCTTGACAACGCATCCATGGCCTCTCGAACATAGAGGATGCCAGAAAGAACCAGGCCGATCATGATGCCTTTCTGAATGGAGTCGTTTTTCCATTTTTCCAACCATACACGTCCAATCTGAGCCCCGACCAAAGCAGAAATCACAAATCCAATCAACAACAAAGATTGGGAGAACAAGACGCTCGTGTCATGCCAGAGGTAAATCGGGATGCGGGTTAAGTCAACCACCAAAGCAAGCACAGCAGCGGTTGCCGCATACTCTGTTTTGTCAGGCAGGCGTTGGCGTAAGAACATGGCACGAAGGGCCCCTTGATGTCCGGTCAGCCCCCCCATGAATCCAGAACCAAATCCACCGACGCGGTCTTCCGCTTCAGGGAGCCGGATGGAGGTCCATGACTCACTCAGTTTGAGGGCGGGAAGAACGATGAGTGCCACGCCAACCAAAAGTAACAGGGGGTCTGCTGGAATGACCGTTTGCAGCGCTGCTCCAATCAAGGCNCCCAGCAGAAGGGCCCACCCAAAGCGCCGCAGAGCTTCGGAATCGATGTGATCACGAAGCATCCGGGATTTCATGGCGTTGTGGGCTCCATGGACAATGGCAACACCAGCAATNGCTTGGTGGGGCTCAAACCAAANAAGAAACAACGGCGTGGTCATGGTGGCGAGGCCGAAACCCGCAGGCACCGTGAGGGCTGCAGCCAGCATGCACCCAGCCAGCCCGATGATGATGATGACGTCCATGTGCTCATCGCCTTGTTCACTCCTCAATTTCAGCGTCCATTAACTCAATGTTTCTATTGAGGCCTCGTGGTGCTTGAAGTTTGAAGCCAAGGCCAACGTCAATCGGGGGAGCCAACGGGGACCGGCGTAGAGGGTTCAAAACGGACCTGAATGTATCCCTCATGTTCCTGAACTTCGTAAATTTTCAAATCCTTCTTCTTTGACATGGCGCCGACTAGACGGCCATAGGAAGGGAGCAGGGGGAAAGGGGACCATTCCACCAACGAGCCGTCGTCCAAGTTGTGTGTGGTTTGGTGCAGTGGGCATCGAACACAACCATCCTTGATGGTGGCTCCATAGGCGAGGGGCCATCGCATGTGGCGGCACAGAGCTTCGGTGGCGAACAAAGCGCCATCTTGACGACCGACCATGATCAGCTTGCCTTTGACCGTCTTCATCTTCTTCTTACCTGATTTTAATTTGTTTGATTTCATCACGTTGTGCCATGTCATGTTGGGTTCCTCCTTGGAATGGGAATCTTGAGGTGCTCAAGAATGCGTTCTGCGCTTCTGAGCGTTCCTTGAACCGAGGGGTGTGCCCGGTGGTCTCCCGCCAGCAAAACACCTTCAATCTCAAGTTCAGGCAAGAAACGTTCGTGGTGCTCCGGGTCGATTTGGGGCAGTGCGTGGCGAACCGTCGTGGTAGCCAAGTGCCCCCATTCGTTCGCCGTTTCGCCAAACCACGTCCGCAATTCACGACGAACCGATTCAACATCAGGAGAAGTCGCTGCTGCGCCAACGAGGGTAGCCACAACCCAATGGTCGCCCTTCGGATGTGGATGAAGGTTCGTGGGGAGATGAACGTGAAGAACGTCATTACCGGGTTGACCCCATTCCTCATTCAACAACAATCGCCCCTGCTGGTAAGGGGGTGAGGGGGCAATGAAAACGACCGTACTGGTCAAACGTTCCACTGGCTTGTGCNCCCCAGCCAATGGAGGGAACACTTCCTGCGCAACATGCTGAGGTACGGCGAGGACGACGCGGTCAAACTGCATGGTTTCTCCATTCACTTGCACCGTGGTGGCTGAAACCGCATCAACACGGGTATTGAGGTGGACCGTGGTGGTTTCAAGGCGGGAAGCGAGTTGGTGTGGAACCGCTGCAATCCCATTTTGTGGGACGACCATCTTGCCATGCGACATGGCCCCCCACGCAAAATTGGCAAAGGCCATTCGTTCAGAAAGGGACGGGTCGAGGGTGATCCCTGCAAAGAGTGGTTCGAGCACACGCCGAGTGGAGGGTCTGAAGTTTCGTTGTTTCAATCCCTCCTTGATGGTTGGCGTTGGTGCATCCATGGAGCGTTCAAGATCACGACCGGGCGTTCCCAGTCGCCAGCGAAGAAACCGGAGGCCGTCCCTCACACCTACCGAACGAAGGGTCGGGAGAAGGTAGCGGGGTGCATGAAGGGCATCTCCCAAAACTCGGCGCTTGCCTGTGGAGGGGCGAATGGTCATGGTACAGGCATCCATGGGTTTGCCCTCAAGAGCGGCGACATCCATCCATCGGTTGAGGGTTGGGTAGGCCGTGTGAAGAACATGAAATCCAGCATCGAGGGGGTGGCCGTTCACGTCAAGCGTTTTCATTCGGCCGCCGAGTTCATCGGAGGCTTCGAACAAGGTCACATGGTGTCCGTCTTGTTCGCTTCCAAGCGCAACAGCAAGGCCAGCCAAGCCTCCTCCAACGATGGCGATGTTCATGACTTAGCCTCTCAATGCTGACATGCCGCCGTCGAGATGTAAGATTTGCCCAGTCATGTTGTCGGGGGCCGAGGTGAGCAGCCAGTGAATGCTCTGGGCAATTTCATCTGGTTCATTGATGCGTTTCAGAGGAATCATGCCGACCGAGGCTTCACGGATGGCTTCTGAGCGAAGCACGGTTGCTCCGAGGCGCGTCTCCGTTAATCCTGGCGCCACGGCGTTGACTCGCAGNCCGCGCCCGGCATACGTGGAAGCGGCAGCCCGCACCATGGCCTCAAGGCCGCCCTTGGCGGCGGCGATGGCTTCGTGGTTGGTCAGACCATAACTTCCAGCCACGCTGGAGGTGAACACCATCCGTCCCGAACCCAGTTTGAGCATGGCTTTTCCAGAAGTTTTGAGGGCGATGAACGCCGAGGTCAAATTGGTCTGGATGACGGCTTCAAAATCGTCAACCTTGGTTGCGTGAGGTGGGCGCAGGGCGATTGACCCCACGAGATGAGCCATGCCTGAAAGGCCTGCTTCACCTTGTTGCGAGGCATGAGCAACAGCTGATTGGACGGTGGCTTCATCCAAGGCATCGCCAACGATGAGTTCTGCGCCCTGCGCCACCAGTTCCTCGACGCGCTCTGCGTCCCGGGCAAGCAGAGTGATGTTGTGCCCCTCATCGAGGAGNATTTTTGCAAGGAGACGGGCAATGTCACTGCTTCCACCGACCAAAAGAAATGATTTACTCATGGATTCCTTTCAATTCAGATTGCTTTTATACTGCTGTTTTAGGGGGTTGAACAGTGATTGAAAAAGAAAAGCGCCCAAAGGTAACCATGCTTCGAGACGCCCACCCCGCCATTGAAGGCACCGTTCGCGAAGCCCAATCCATCCACATTTTGGGCGCAGGATTGAATCCAGAACGACCTGCTCACCAAGCCATCCACGATTTGGACGGGAAGGGATGGCGCCTCGTTCCAATCCACCCACGGGACGCTGGTGGAGCCATCCTCGGCCGCCCCATTCGCTCAAGCATCGATGAATCATCGGCCCCTGAAATCGTCGTTTTTTTCCTCGCGCCNGAGCGAGCCAAGCAGGCCGTCATGGAATTGATGGTTCGCCACGGGCAAAGCAATCTACCGCTCCTTTGGTTTCAACCCGGTTCAGAACACGAAGACGTACTCGAGATGCTCAACGAGGCGGGCATACTTCACATCGTTGACGATTGCATCGTGCGGTACATCCAGCGCCATCACCTCATCAGTNCACACAACCTCGCTCCATCGCCATGGTACCTGCAAGTTGCCTCAAGAGACGGGAGCGGTTGCTCTGTATGGACCGTTGAGGATTCCTTAGCCACCCAAACAGCTCCGGATACGGTCTTGGAATGGTGCGGTGATGTGTGGGACCTGGAACATTCCCAACATACAGTGGCCCGCTATGTCCGTTCACTCGCCCAACCAAACGAAACCCTTCCCAACCTCGCCCTTCGTTTGGCTTGAACGAAGGGAAATCAAACGTTCTCAGAATGAGCGTCGATTTTGAATAAGGTTCCACCGCCTCCAAATGTGGCGTAGTAAAGCGTACCATCGGGATGAAAGGCAATGGGCAATGGTGTTCCAGCGTCCCACGCAAACCGAGTGATTTCAGTGGAGTAGGGGATGGGGCCATCCTCGGGGAAGACATCAATTCTCAAGATTTCATGGCCTTGGGGAAGAAGTGTGTTCCATGAGCCATAAACCGTAGCGTAGAGCGTGAAACCTTCNGCAGGCGAAAGCCCGGGGAGTGGTGAATGCACAGGACGGAGGTCCAACCCGTTCATCGACGTGTGGGGNGTCCACTGNCCAACAGGTGCTTCGGTGCCTTCAGGAACGGGTGTATCGGGTTCATCGTCCGGCCATCCGTAAGCCGCCCCTTCAATCATGAAATTCAATTCTTCTTGCGGGTGATCGCCTTCCCAATCTCGGCCATTGTCCGTGAAGAAATACCCATGGCCATCAACCCAGGTGCCGTCAAATGAGTTGCGGACGCCACTGGCGAGCACTCCGTGGTCTCCCGTGGTTGCGTTCACCCACAGAAGGGCTGCATTTCGTTGATCTTCTTCCTGACAAACGTTGCACGTGGAGCCGCTGTGCCAAATCAACGTCCCGTTTGACATGACTTCAACGGTGTTGGTTTGGTGGTTTCCGACAGGAATACCTGAGACCAACACGTTTTGGTCTTCGTACAGACCCTCTTCAGAAACGCCATAGGAACTCAAACGACCGGCTTCAGAAACAATGGCGCGCCCTTCGTGGAGAAGAAGNCCGTGGGGGCGGTCAAGGCCATCCAAGAGCGTGCGCCGTTGGTCNGTCTCAATGTTCAACTCCGTGATTTGACCACCGTCTCGGTCACACACGAGCAGGTGTGTGGTGTTGGCCCAAACAAGACAGGTCGGGCCCCCCAATTGAGCTGCGGCTTGATGCACTTCATACCCTTCGACCACCGTTGGTTCCAAACCAGAAGCATATGGATAGATTTGCCTTACCATGAGCAGTGCGACGATGAGCATCGCCACTGGAAGCAGGTGTCGGCGCATCTATTCCTTGGGCATCGTTGCTTTTGTTTCAACGATTCGGAAGCGTGGTCGAACACGAACGCATCAATCGTTGCGACCTTGACGGCCCATGAGAGCAAGCGCTGCGACGACGGCTACGAGGGTTGAGACAACCACGAAGCCTGGTGTGTCTTCGCTTTCACCATCTGAGTCGTCCGTGGTGGCGGCAGGAGTGCCGCCATCGCCGACCACGACTTCGCCAAACATGTTGAGCCCGATGTGAGGCTCGCAGGCGTAGTAGAAGGTGGTGTCTTCGGTGAACGTGTGGTGGAAGGCCACGTTAGCGGATGCTGCTCCNGAAGTGACGCCGTTCTCGACGTAGGTTGTCGACTTGAAGCCGGTAATCTCCTTCACGTTGTGAGGCATGCTGGCCTCTTCCCAGAGCCAACAAACGGTCTCTCCAACGGCGATGTTGACCACGGTTGGGCTGAAGGCATATCCTGACGAATCAATGCCGACCGTTGCTGCACAGTTGACGCCGTCAAACGGGTCGACAACAACAGGTTCGTCTGAGGGAGGCATGAGGACCTTGTCGATCACATGGATGATGCCGTTGCTGGCATTGACATCGGCCGTGGTGACGTTGGCGTCGTTGATCATGACCGCTCCATCAGTGACGGTGAAGGTGGCGTTGTCGCCGTTGACCATCGTAGCAACCATGCCATCGGTAACGTTGGCAGCATCGACAGCCCCTGAGATGACGTGGTAGAGGAGAATGTCCGTGAGCGTTTCATTTTCCGCATCGGTGTCGTAGGTTGACAGGTCAATGCCAGCCGCCTCAAAAGCGGCGTCGGTTGGGGCGAAGACCGTGAACGGCCCGTCGCCTTGGAGGGTTTCAACCAGTCCGGCGTGAGCCAGGGCAGCGACGAGTGAGTCGTGCGAGCCGGTGGCTTCGGCGTTGGCTGGAATGTCTTTTGTCTCATCAGCACTGACGCTGAACGAGATAGTTGAGAGGCTGAGGCAGGCAATCATGAGGAGCGTTAGTGCACGGTTCATGGAGTATCTGCGAATCCAGCCTTACTTAAGGCGCGGTTTTTGTCCGGGAGTTGAATCCCCTGTCCTGAGCTTCATTTCGCCTTGCGAACAATGGACCATTGGTCTCGACGGAGCCCCTCGAGAGCAACACCGGTAATCGCTCCCCAAACCCATGGTTCATCCACGCCGAGGCCGAAGAGCGTAACCATTCCCCCCAAAGCAAGAATCCAATGATGGACCCAGACCTTCTTCGTCCTGAGATGGAATTTGAAGTTCTCAGTTACCCATCGAACGGCTGCGAACGTCAGCACCAGAGAAAGGGAGTACCATGCGAAGTCCATGTTGTAGGCTGACGCTCATTTGTTCATCTACTTTGCACTAAGGAATCGCGCAATCTTTTAACATTGAGAACGAGATGGTGTTGGCAATTTGACACACAAGAACCATCCCGGAGCGCATTGAACATGAGTTATTTTGTCAGGCTGTTCTCAAACCTCAACGAGAACACGATCGTGAATTTTCTGATTCCTCATCTCATCGCTATTTTGGGGTTGCTGACGGCAGGGATGATGCTCTACCTTGCCGTACTCATCTTCCGAGCCAACCCACAAAATGCAAAAAATCGATTTCTTTCGTTCATTCTGGCGTTTGAGGGCGTTGGTGCTGGCGCTTTGAACTTCTTCGGGATCTACCCGTTTCCCATTGAACAGATTGATTTTTTGTATTCAGTGAGATACGTCAGCGGGTCGACCGGCATGATTCGGTTGTTGTTTTACGCAAGCATCGCAGCGTTCTATTTTGATAAAAAATGGATGAAACGTGTCAGGGATGTCTTTGCATCCAAAATCCTCTGGTTCACTCCTGTCATCGGGTTCGTGCTGTTCGTGGCAACCCTCAGCGCTCTAGGCGGGGATGTCAACGCAATGGGCGACATGTACATGCTGGAATGCGAAGGTCCAGGCGAAGGGAACAACGAAACGTACGGAGGAACCGAATTCATCTTCAACACAACCTGCCCAGCCACGCTGGAATCCATGTATCCGCTTTCCGCAACCAAAATCGGGGTCGGACCACTCCAACCGATTTTGGTGCCAATGACGGCCCTCCTCCTCCTCTTCTCGACGGTTGCGCTGTACAGAATTGACCCAAAGGCAATCGACGAGGCGGCGTCCTTTGACGAACGTGAACTCAGAGCGATTCGTTTTGGTTTCCTCATAAAATTGATTTTTCTGGTCGGTGCAACAGCCCTCATCATCTTAGCAGATGGCCTGATGAATAGCGGCGAGTTGGTGGGCAGCGACATCATCCAGGGCGATCNCTTCTTCAGTTCCTTCCAATCGGTGACGCTGTTCATGAACATCTTTGGGTCGTTCATGATGGGCGTGCTGTTTGCTTACGCCGTTCTCAAACAAGACGTACTCGGAATTGACGAACAATTGCGCAGGGCCTTCNCGGGGACCATTTTCGCCGCAATTGGAGCCGTTACATTCATCGCAGGCACTGAACTGATGGAGAACATCATCGGAGTTGGGTGGGTCGGTGCCGTGGTGATGGGTTCGGTGCTGATTACCACTCGGAAGCCCATTTTGGCATCTATATTCTCGGTGTCAAACCTCCTGCTGCCCGAGGTGCACACCAAAGACGAGGACGGCTATTTGGAACTCTACAAGCTGGCTGTTGAGGACGGCAACATCAGCGAGAAGGAACGAACGATGCTCGCCCTGCAAGCTCAAAACTACGGCCTTTCGAAAAAACGCATCGCCCATTTGGAGGAATGGTACCACGCCAACGAAGAAGAGTGGGTCGCCCAGCAACACGCAAGCGTTGCCCATGACGCATTGGCGAGCACTACCGCTCAACCTGTAGGCCCCTCCATCACCCACCAGTGGACGGACGAAGCCGGTCACACCTGGCGTCGCATGTCCGATGGCACAAGCTACTGGTGGAGCGGGGAGGACTGGCAAATCGTTGAACGATGAGGGGGCAGCGTGTCTTGAATGCCCGCCCGTCGCCGGTCATGCCCTGTATCCCACGCCGCCTTTCTAGGCCTCAGTCTGAAATCTCGAGGCCTCGTCATTCGGCTTCTTGAACGGCTGATTGTTGAAGGAACTCGCTCTCAAGTTCGTTCACCCTCTCGTCATCAATTCCGAAGGCTGAAGCCAGTGAAACGAGGAGGGACCGCTCGTTTTCCGTAATTTCGCCGTCTTTTATGGACTTGGAAAAGAGGTCCAAGTAATCCATTTCTTCCTTGGCGTAGGTGGAAGGGATGAGTCGGTTCGAGAAACCGTAAATGATGCCTGTGACGGGTTTGCGAACCGCCAACAATCCAACCCCCAAAACAACTCCACCTGCGAGGCCGAACCCGTACACATTCTCGATGACTTCACTGGCCACAATGAACAGAATTGCTCCCAAACCAGTAAACGTGGTGTTGGTGAAAGTTTTTCTCAGGTTTTGGTCAATGCCGGACACGGTCTCGTTGAGGGAAGCGAAAACGAACATCATCGCTTCAAAACCAACAGCCACGATAGGTAGGGCGAGGTTGATTGTGAAAATGAAGTACTTGAGCTTCGCCATGAAGGAATTGTCAACCGTTCGCCATGACAACAGTTCAGTGAATCCTGCTGGACCGCCGTTGAGGAGAGGGATGAAGACCAAAAAGGTCGAGAAGAAGACGGTGTTGATGATGACTTTGCCAAGGAACCCTTTGTAGAGCGTTTGAGTGGTGAGGGCACTTTCTTGGGTTTCGGATTCCTCGGCTTCCCGCTTCATTGAGGAACGGATGAGCAGGAGGGCAACAATCGAAATCGGTGTGCCGATCAAGGTGATGCCCCACAAAGCGACTTGCTGGTCGCTCACCAGGCTGTCGACGGTTGTTGAACAAACACCAATCCCTTGGCGGATGCCTTCTGCTTCAGCCGTAATTTGGCCGTACCACACGTGCAATTGAGGTTCTGCTCCCGGGCCTGCACAACTTAGCCATGATGCATTTTGGAGGGTGAAAGGTGGCAAATCCTTGATCACTAGCCAAACAATGAGGGCAAGGATTGGCGCCATGCACCAAGCATATTTTTGCAAGGATTTCCTGTACATGAATTTCAATCGATCAATTTTGAAATAAACGGGAAAGAGCAAATAAAGGAACAGGGCGGCAATTTGTGCAGTAAAGAATACATCGATTTTCAAAATCCAGGTGTAGTCCCAAATGTATTGGAATTCATGGCTGTAAGGAACAATGTTCACCGCTTGCCAGAGGCCTTTGAGCCCTTCACAAAGAAGCAAAGTGGCCATGAAACGGTTTCGCAAATTGTTTGAGTCTGAGCGCCATACCAGGTAAGCAAGGCCGATAATCCACAGTACAATGATGACTGAAACCCAATTGATGACCATTTCAAGACCGAAAAATCGTTCTGAACTGAAGGCTAAAGCATAATGCTCGCCGATGGAGGCCATGCTTAAACCTAGGGAGTGGAATTTTTAATCATATACCTAAGAAGCNCGAGAACCNTGTTTCTTTTCCAAAAATCAAGGTTCAGAGACTTTTGACCTCGGTTGTGGTTTCATTTTCACTCAANGTCGACTCAGTTGAACGGTGAGCGGTATTCGTGAACATCATCCGAAATTCGAAGCAATTGGTTGTATTTTGCCACGCGGTCNGAACGGGCTGGTGCGCCGGTTTTGATTTGACCTGCCCGAGTGCCNACGGCGAAGTCAGCGATGGTTACATCCTCGGATTCGCCACTGCGGTGAGAGACCACGTTGTTCATGCCGTTGGTCGAAGCAAGGTCCATCGCTTCGAGCGTTTCAGTGACCGTGCCCACTTGATTGAGTTTGACCAGCATGGCATTGGCCGCCCCCAGTTCTATGCCCTGAGAAAGTCGTTCTGACTGGGTCACAAAAAGGTCGTCGCCCACGGTTTGAACGCGGTGGCCATGNGCTTTCGTAAAGGCGGCCCAGCCTCGCCAATCGTCCTCACCAAAACCGTCTTCAATCGAGAGAATCGGGTAATCGTCCAACCNCCCGCCATACATTTCGACCAACTCATCAGAAGACAGAATCTTGCCGTCCATGTGGTAGCCATCGTCCTTGAGGAATTCAGTTGAAGCGACGTCAAGGGCGATACCGATTTCTTCGGTGGAATAGCCTGCGCCCTCGATGGCTCTGACCATGTACTTGAGGCCGTCTTCATTGGCGGGAAGGTTTGGGGCAAACCCACCCTCATCGCCAATGCCACCAAGCAAGCCGTCTTTCTTGAGTTCGGCCTTCAAAGCATGATAGGTTTCTACACCTGCCCGCAAACCTTCACCAAACGAGTCAAAACCATGGGGCATGACCATGAATTCCTGAACGTCCACGTTCGAAGCAGCATGCGCTCCACCGTTGAGAATGTTGAGCATGGGAACAGGCATCAATCCTCCTGCGACGCCTCCGACGTACTTCCATAGGGGCAATTCATGAAACGCTGCTCCAGCATGAAGGCAAGCCATGGAGGCGCCAAGCATGGCATTGGCACCAAGATTGGCCTTGTTGGGGGTGCCATCGAGCTCAATCATCACCTCGTCAATGATCCGTTGCTCGTCAACGGGCAAGCCAACAAGCGCTTCTTCCAGGTGATCTTTGACGTTGTTCACCGCTTGAGAGACGCCTTTGCCAAGGTAAACATTGGAGTTGCCGTCTCTCAACTCAAGGGCTTCGTAAGCACCAGTTGAGGCCCCTGATGGGACGATTGCGCGGCCCAAGAGGGCCCCGTCCACAAAGCAATCAACTTCAACGGTGGGTTGGCCTCGGCTGTCCAGTACCATTCGCGCATCGAGGCCTGAAATGTGTCCCGTCATGAGGGTCCCTCACCCTTGCGAAGGCAACGCGCTCCTTGAATGAAACGGGAGCGAGGCTCCTCTGCACCAACGGGAATGGGGGAGAAGGGTGATGTCCTGTTTTTCAGCCAATATAGTTCATTTTCTGTAATAAAACGGGGCAATGGTGCCGTATCGCGACGGGAATTGATTCAAATACCCCTTTTTCCAGCGTAAACCATGCCACGAATTGCTGAGATTGACCGATCCATTCTTGCACAACTCCGAAAGAACGGCCGAATGTCCTACGTGGACCTTGCTTCCAAGGTTGAGGCCAGCGAACGAACGGTTCGTACACACATTCGAAACATGGAAGAAAACGGCACCATTCGAGGTTACACCATTCGAGAAGGAGGCGTTGGTTTGACGGCGCTTGTTCGAATCAAAGTCTCCCCAGGTTCAGAGATCGGTTCTTTTGCTTCGGAAGTAACGGGCTGGGAAGGCGTAGAAATCGTCTACGAAGTCTCAGGAGAAGCCGACCTTGTGGCCTTGGTTCACGTTGATGACACCATGGCTTTGCGGGCCCTTCTCGACAAAATGTGGCTCGCTGCGCCCAATGAAATCGCCAGCACGACCACTGAACTCGTCTTGGAACAATACTGAGGCCCTATTCTTCTTCGGAAGGCGGGGAGTAATCAATTCCACAAGAACGGCAAACCATGTTCTCGTCCCAGTCACACTGACGGCGGCAACCGGTCATCGTCATCACGCCTTCCACTTCACCGAACAGCCGATGGATTCAGTGTAGTCAACCTTCGGTGTTTGGCCATCAAGCATGGCATCGATGGCATCGGATAATTCCGCCGTGGTGACATCGTTTGGGTTTCGTGGACTATCGTCCATTCGGCCTTGGTAGACCAAACGATGCCCTGCGTCGAACAAGAAAAATTCTGGAGTCCGCTTGGCTCCGTAAGCATGAGCGACTTCTTGGGATGCGTCGTGAAGGTAGGCGTACGGCATGCCTCCCTCGGCTCGCTTGACCATGTGTTCGAATGAATCGTTCTCGTAGACAACCGGATCATTGGAATTGATGCCTACGAAGCCGATTCCCTTCGTTTGACAGGTCTCCGCCATCGTGTTGATGCGGTCAACACTGGCCACAACGTAGGGGCAATGGTTGCACTCGAAAACGACGAGTGTCCCGTTGGCGCCAGCAGCATCTGAAAACGAAACGGTGTTTTCGCCAACGGTGGCGTTTGCATTGGGCAAGTCAAAGTCCGGTGCGGGGTCTCCTGTCTGAAGAGGCATAGACGGCCCACTTTGCTCATGGGTCAAAATGGCTTGCTTTGAGCCGCCTCACAACAGAAGGTATGCTGCAGCACCCGCTCCGAGGACAAGAATCGCTCCAAACATCATGAGAAGTTTCGATTTCCCTTGCCTTGACTCCGAAATTGGATTGGCATCAGCCGGAAGGTCTGGGACAATCTTTGCTTCATCGTCAGGGATCTCTTGGCCGTCCCAATAGGCTTGTTTGGCGCTTTCGCCCGCTTCCAATTCAGCCTGTATCCGTGCTTCTTCAGCAAGGCGGGCTTCTTCTGCCAAGCGTGCTTCCTCGGCCATTCTGGCTTCTTCGGCGAGGCGGGCTTCTTCTGCCAAGCGTGCTTCCTCGGCCAGTCTGGCTTCTTCGGCCAGTCTGGCTTCTTCGGCCAAACGGGCTTCCCCGGCAAGTCGGGCTTCCTCGGCNANTCGTGCTTCCTCGGCCAATCGTGCCTCTTCGGCTTGACGAGCTTCTTCTGCTAAGCGTGCTTGCTCGGCCAGCCGTTCTTCTTCGGCGAGGCGGGCTTCCTCTGCCACGCGGGCTTCCTCAGCAAGGCGGGCTTCCTCCGCAAGTCGGGCTTCCTCCGCCACGCGGGCTTCCTCGGCAAGACGGGCTTCCTCCGCCAGCCGTTCTTCTTCCGCAAGGCGCTCTTCTTCGGCGAGACGTTCTTCTTCTGCGAGGCGAGCTTCTTCGGCAATGCGTTCTTCCTCCTCCCGTCGAAGGCGCTCCTCCTCAGCGAGCGCTCGCTTTCGTGCCTCTTCAGCTGCAAGGGCACGAATACGTTCGTTCAGTGCATCTTCGTTTTTGTTGCGATATCGATTGAGAATGGCTTCACCCATTTTGATGAACTCNTCTTCTGGGAGGTTCGGGACATCGCCCTTCGCATTCATCAGCAACGTCTCGATGTCTTCAACCTTGAACTCTCCAACGTGGCCGTTGAGGTGCGTTCGGAAAACGGCATAGAATTCTCGCTGTTCTCCTGAAATGGCCCCATCTGAGGTCATAAAGTCCTGGAGCGCCATCAAAATCTCGGACAAATTAAGTTCCTTGACTTCGCTCAAACTGCGCGCCCCCTATTATGAATGGGTTCACGCATTCGTCATCAAGTTTTTCTCACACTCGTGTAATCGGGTTTTGGCCAGTTGATGTTCTGCATCAATGCTCAAAATCGCCTTCCATGCTGTACTGGCGGCGTCCATGTCCCCAAGACCGTGATGGTGAGCGGCGATTTGGAGGCGAGCGGCAAGATGGTGTCCATCGCATCGTACGGCCGCTTCAAAGTCAGATAGAGCNTTNTCGATTTTGTTGAAATGCATGTAGTAAAGGCCGCGCTGGTGCCACGCAGCTGCATGATCCGGAGATTGTCGGAGGGCTTCATTGAGTGGCGCCTCAGCACGTTCAGCACGGTCCATGCTCATGTAACACGCCGCCAGTTGAGTAAGGGCATGCGTGTGGTGCGGTGCTTGCTCCAAGACGTGCTTGAATTCCTTTGATGCTTCTTCCCATTCGGCNAAATGCATGTGGGCGTCGCCTTTTCGAACGCGGCCCACAGCAAGTTGTGGAGCCAGATCAAGGAGGACTTCTGCATCATCCAATGCTTTGCGGGCATCATCAAGGCCCATGTGGACCGAACTTCGATTCAAGCGAGCTCGGATGTGTGCTCCGTCAAGAGTCAAGCAATCGCTGTAGTGGTACAACGCCTGTTTGAGTTGCCCCTTGACCGCAGAGATGTTGCCGCGAATGTAGGCCGTGGTTGCGTTTTGCCCGTGAACCTCGGCGGCATCAACGTGGAGGAGAGCGGCTTGCAAGTCGCCATGGTCCAAAGCCAACAAAGCAGACTCGCAGGCGATGGACGGGTCTTTCTCATCGCTGAGGCGCTGAGCTCGGCTCAAAGATTCGGTGGCGGTTTCAAGCGCTCCAAGCATGCGTTGTGTACGAGCAAGGCCGAGCCAAGCAACACCGAGTTCCCGGTTCAGCGAAAGGGCGCCNTTGAAAGCGTTCAANGCAGCCTGCAGAAGGTTTTGATCGGTCGCCCCGGTGCCGTCCCGAAGGCGGTCTGCATGAGCCAGATGCAATCGTCCTTCAACGGTATGAAGCAGCGCATGGTCAATTCCATCCGGTGTCGACGAGAGAAGAGCGGAGGCGTCGTCAATCCGATGCTGTATGAGATAACGCCCAGCGATTCTTGCACGTAATTCTCCGTTGTGAGGTTGAGCGTTCAATGACTTAAGCAGCGTTTCTTCCGCGGCCACGGCCGACCCCTCCAATTCGAGAAGTTCGGCCTTGAGGAACACAGCGTCCACTCCGCCGGCATCCAAAGCAACAGCGTGGGTCGCCGCTTTCAGAGCATCACGCTCGTGTCCGTTCTTTTCCGCCAACAAGCGAGCTTTGAGAGCCCATGCTTCGCCGGATTGTCGGTCAAGGGTCAAACAGCGTTCGTTGGCTTCAAGCGCCAATTCAAATTCGCCTTCCGCTTCAAGCAACTGGGCATAGTGCAACCAATCGCCTGAGCGAGATGGGTCTTCTTCCAATGCTTGAAGGATGGCTTCAATGGCTTCCGTCCGAGCACCTGCTCGTGCCCGAAGTCCAGAGAGGAGGGAACGGTCGGCCGCTGTGTCGACNCCAAGGGCTTCCAAGCGTCGCACGGCTCGCTCAGCCTCCTCATCGCCCATCGAGGCCAAGAGGTGAGCGTGGGCTCGCAGCAAGTCCGGGTTGTCAGGCGTGAGTTTCATGCGAGACTCAAGCCAGTGTCGATGGAGAGCGTCATCGCCGCGAAGGCGTGCGATGTGTTCGAGACCTTCCAGCACACTGACGTGGCCGGGTGAAAGTTGGTAGGCGACNCCNANNGCCCCTTCTGCCCATTCGTAAAGTTGGAGATGGGACGCTGCAAGACCAAGGCGGTGAGCAGTATCAGCGTCCACATGGAGAGAAGCCATGGTGAGGTGATGATGATCAAACACAGCGAGGAGGCGGCGAAGGAGGCCAGCGTGATTGACGGAAAGGACGGAGGAGGTGCCTTGCTCCACGGGTTGGTGTTGCACCACGGAACGGAGGACGTCGCAGGCCGCTGGTAGGTCGACGGTGCTTGAGGCTCCTCCCTCGTGTTGGACCAAGAAGTGATGAACGGAGAGTGATGCGTCGATTTCAGGATGAATGGCACGAAGGGCGTCCATGGTGCTCTGAAGCGTTTGAATGTCGGAGAGCACGCCTTCAGTGGCCACGTTGAGGTGGTGGAAGTGAGTTGACTGAGATTCTCTGAGAAGCGTTTGCATGTCAAGCAAACGCGTCATTTTGTTGTGGCCCTGATACAGCGAGTATCCAAAGGCCCCCGCTGCACCCGCAGAAAGCAAACTAAAACCAAGGACGATGAGGCTCATTGACCCACAGCGGTCCGCTGCACCTTTATGGTCTGCGGAAGATTTTGGGGCGAAGACGCCCGTTTTTTGCCTTCATCCCGGATGCCGAACCGCGGAAAACGAAGGAAAGAGGGAGGTATTTNCCCCTTTTACACCGCTCATATTGAAAGCCCTCCATGGTCCGTGGGATGGACGAGGGCGAATGAACGACGACGGCGAGGGGCACGATACGAGTGATGTACGTTTGGCATCGCTCGTTCAATTCGGGTTTTCTGAAGCGGCGATGGACGATTTCCTTTCCGAACACGCCGACGCCTTTCATGAACGTCTTGTCTGGCTTGAACAACGGCGAGAAACAGCCAGCGAAATTGAAGAGCGGTTGAATGCATTGTCCCAGACACAACCCCTCAGTCAGGCTCTATCGAATTATGCTACACAACTCAGCGACCCGTTTACTGTGGAGGAAGTCTACCTTGCCTTCGAACGCGATGTAAGAACGGTGGTTTCATGGGAACCGCCGTTGAACCAGAGCAGGTCCGCTTGGTTTGAACGAGGGGACGGTGATGCATGGTACGCTCTTTACGATCGGTTGGCCCGACTNGACCTCTCAAGCCATGCCGCCGTCATGCCGCTCCACCGACTCTTCTCATCACCAGAGCGGGTGGATGAACTCATGAGGCACCTTGAGACGGTTGAGGCCGATGAAGTACGCCAAGTCGAGATGATTGAAGCTGGTGCTCAACGCCTCCGAACCCATGGGTATGCCGTCGAAGAACTTGGTCAACGACCGTTGCTTGAAGGCTTACGCATCCTTGAACGCTGGCAGGCCTTTCACGCAGAAAAGGAACATGTGCGGCTTGGTGCTGTTCAAATGATTCAACCTTTTGATGCAGGATTGGCCATCGAATTGGAAGCGAGGTGCCATGCCTTGCAGGACGTTAACGATGCTTCGGCTTTGGAAGACTTGAACAACGAGATTCAAGCCTTATCTCAAACCTTGGAAGAGCGAAGGAAGGTCTTGTCCGACGTCATTCAAGGATGGCGGAGGAGGGGCATTATTTTCCCCCATGAAGGCGAATTGCATCCCAATGATTTGATGCAGTGGGAGGCCAATCACGACGAAGTCGCTCACCTTGTTGAGCGGCACCTCTCGCTGATTGAGCGATGGGAGCGGTTTGCCCGCTACTGGCCATCTCAAACTGAGGTTTCAAGCGCCTACATTGGCCATCTTGACCANACCGACCGGCTGAGAGATGCCGTTGANGAAATGGACGCNCTGTGGAANAAATTGGAACTTGANGGNCTNGAATTNTTGGAAACCTACGANCACGCTGGANTGGANGTGAGTGANTGGCGGCAACGGGTCTTTGACGACCCNATGAACGCCATGGAGCGGATAACGGTGGAGCGACAGCGATGGGATGCGAGGGTTGCATTGATTGAACTGTTCAGCACCCTGGACACCTCATTTTCTGGTGAGGAGGAGGTCGCCCTTCGTCAACAATTGCTTGCTACTGAAGACATTGGGCATGATGTTCTTGATGAAATGAAAGCTTTCATTGAACGGTTCACTCGACGTGTTGAACGGCATCGCGTGATGCTTGAAGAGGAGTTAGCCGCTCTGCGTCGTTCCGGAAGGTTGGAGCATGAGACGAGGACCACCGAGTTGAATCTGGTCGAACTTGAGCGCCATGTCGCCCATATCACCCGATCAAATGGTGCCTATGAACGTTCAAGCCAGCCCAGCATGGTTCATTCCAAAATGCAGGCCTCGATTGCATCAGAACTCGAATCACTTCGCCAAGCCGGGTGGGGGGTTGACAAGTGGTTGACAGAGGTCAAGGATGCCCCGCTGCAAGTCGCTCGAGCATTGAGCGATGCTCGACCACACCTCCAACGGCATGATGTTCTCCGACGTCGTCTTCTTGCATTGCCTTGGAAAAGAGATGTGAAATTGGCCTTGGAGGTAGAAATGATGAGTCAGCAGCCCCATTGGTTGGCTCACCTCAACCTGCAAATCCCGAATTACACCACGCACCTCGCTTCACGCGCCATTGAAGACGAGGGGTATGAATTGCAGCTCTGGCAACCGCCGATTGGTCGCCCCACTCTGATGCCCATTCCGAAACAGCGCGAGCGGAAGGTGCTTCAACCCGCTTCAGCCCTTGAGGAAGCTCACGAAGCCATGTTGGAAGCCATGGATGCTGGCGAGGAAGAAAAGCCCCTCGACGAAAACGAAAACGTGAGCGAGAAGGTCTCGAGGGAAAGAAATGAGCCAGCCATACAGCAGCCTCTACCGGCTCCAAAAGAGGAGCTTCAGGAAGAGGTTGAGGAGGTTTTGGAAACAAAGGAACTTCCAGCCCAACCCGTTGAGGCAGCGAGCACCCCCCCAACCGAGGTAAACGCGGTTGATGCGACCAAGAAAGCCCTCACTTCGTTGACCAACCTGGTAGCGGTGTTGGGCCTTCATGAACTGGCTACAACCGTTGAACAAGGAGGCTTAGAGGCGCTTCAGGATGTGCGGCGGAGTTTAGCCGGCCAGGTGAACATCGCTCCGAGGGATGTCCGCATCGGCCGATTGTTGCGGCTCTCCTTGCGCCTCTTGCCTGCGGGAGATGAGGATGACAATGAGCGGGCGCGTTTGTTAGCTGCCTTGAGCGACATGGTGCCCACCTTGAAGCGGTGGACACGCCGACGTTTGGAAGCGCGCCATTCTGGGTCAAAAGGAAATTTCCTAGCTGATGCCATGGAATTAGGGGTTGCCCTCGAGCGGATTCCTGGCCTTGGCCAACATCTCCCGCTTGAGGAAGATAATTGGCCGCTTCCAAGCGACATGGTCGGACTGACGACCGAAGTCTCGAACCTCGCTCGAAGCGTCAATCTCCCCTCTGCGGGGGGCGTCAAAGCATAATCAAGTCAAGTCATCCCAAAGGGCATCTTCATCCATTTGAACCTTGGATGGAGGTGGCGGAAGAAGGGCCGGTGGCAACGGAGCCGGTGGCAATTGCGCCGGAGGGGGTGGCGTTGGAAGGGGAGCTGGTGCCGGTAGTGGGGCCGGAGGGACTGGAAGCGCAACAGGTGGTGGCGGTGCTGTTTGAGCGGCCACCGGTGGTGGCGGA
>PAGK01000009.1 GCA_002704515.1 Methanobacteriota archaeon | reverse complement strand
ACCGACACCGCCTGGTTCGAACCCATCGTGCCGGCCGTGTTGGGCGACCCCACGATTTGGGTGCTGATTACCGGCGTGATGGAGATTGCCATCGGCGTTGGGCTCATTCTTCCATGGACCCGTCGCTACGCCGGCTTGGGCAGCTTTGTGTTCCTCATCGGCATCTACTGGGCGAACTTCAACATGTGGTACAACAACATCCCACTCAGCGGTAAGACCTACGCCCACCATTGGCACGTGCTTCGTTTGGTGGCTCAACTCGGCATGATGGTGCTTTCTTACGCCATTTGGCGATATTCGGCCCCACAAGCCTCAGACGCTGACGACCCTTGATTTGGAATCAGACGGTTTGAGCGTTGCCAAAGGTGTAGGCCGTCATGCCCTGGTTTTGGTAGATTTTTGGCATTTGCCCGTCCTTTGAGAAGCGGTACAAAGCGACCACAGCGACTTGTTCGGCTGCGTTGGCCCAAGCGATCAAGAGTCCGATGAGGACGGCGCCGATGAGGAGGCCGAAAGGTCCGGCAACGATGGTCATTCCAATGGTCAGGGCTACGATGGGGATGCCGAAAAGGAAGGCGACCAAACCGATGCCGAGGCCTGAGGTGATGTTTTCACCCCACGTTCCCCCAAACATGGCCCTGCTGGATTTGAGCGCATCTCCAATGTTTTTTTCTTCAAGGATGAGGTGTGGGAGCATGAAGAAGGTCATGAACCACCACGCCAGGCCACCGATGAAGTGAATGATGGCCGCGAGCACACGCATGGCGTCGTTATCGCTGCTTCGTGCAGCTCCTTCGAGGAACTTGAGGATGAGTCCAACCGTTCCTGCGATGATGCCCCAAACGATGATGATGGGCAAGCGCTTGAGCGCTGCGTTCACACCGTCGGCAAACTTCGGGTCCCCACCCGTCAATCGGATGTTGGCGTTGGCGACGATGGCACAGTTCCAGAAGACAACGACGATGCTCAACACCATGTAGGCGATGAACGTGAAGCCGAGGTAGGCACCAGTGAATGAGCCATCAGCGTTGACCGCCCACTCCATCTCGAAGAGCTGTGGAATGCTCATACCGACGAGGCAGGCGAGGCTCATGACACCGGCGAAGATCATGTAGACCATCAGTTCCGGATCTTTCTTGACCACGCTCATGCTTAATTTGCTCATTTCCCAGCCGCGTCCAATGGTTGCAAAGAAACCCATGGCAAAACCACAAATCCACCGCTTTAATTCACTTTCCCCGAGATTCCCGTTGTCGGAGCGCTTCCACCGCCAACACACTGACGGCGACTTGGAGGTTGTAGGACGGTACAAAACCGTCCATGGGGAGCTTCACAACAGCGTCGGCGGCTTCCAAGACCGGTTGGCTCACGCCCTCCCGTTCGGCACCGACGACCAAGATGACGTCGCCCGTCAAGTCTTCATCCCACGGTCCTTTTTCGCCGACGTCCTCGGCGACAACGATCCGAAAACCGTGGGCTTTGGCTGCCTCGAGGATGTCATCGGTTGAGGTGTAGATGACGGGAATGAAACGGTCGGCTCGCATGCTGGCCCGGCGAATTGTGCGGCGTTCTTCATGGGTTTTGGAGACGTTGAGAAGAACGGCGTCGGCCCCGGATACCTCAGCGGTTCGAATGGCAAAACCGAGGTTCGTTGAGTATTCCACGCCGTCAAACAACCAGACGCATCCCCCGGCGGTCATCACTTCTTCGAGCGTTTCGCTTTGCGGTCGTCCCGTCAACGCCAAGGCGACTTGCGCTCCATCGGCTGACATCCGCCACAGGTCGTTGGTGGAACCTTCCTCCAGTGGAATCTCGGCAGCCTCGCACAGGGCGCGAAGCGCTGTGGTGTCATGGTCTCGGTCCACCAGCACGCGGTCGATGGCGACGCCCTGTTCAAGTGCCTTCATGACGTCGTCAAGGCCCGTGATTTGACCTGCCATGCTTCCGGCTGGGGCGGTGTGCTCAAGAGGCTAACCCCCGTGGCCAATGCATGGCCAAGAAGCACACCCCGAGGTTCCTCGCCATCGTCGAGGCGGCGCGNAGCGAAATCGCTGAATGCGAAGCAGCGGACCTGCGGGCGATGACCGAGGACGGCCAACCTTTGNTNGTCCTGGACGTGCGGGAGCGCCATGAATTTGAAGCNGGNCACATGGAGGGCGCGNTTCACCTCGGCAAAGGCGTGATTGAACGGGACATCGAGAAGCATGACTTCGCTGACGATGTGCGCATTGTGCTCTATTGTGGCGGTGGTTTTCGAAGCGCCATCGCTGCCAAATCGCTTCAAGACATGGGTTGGTCCAACGTTCTCTCTCTGTGGGGTGGGTGGCGTGGTATCCAGGCAGAAGGTCTGCCGATATGGACGCCGTGAGCCTCTCAAAACGCGTGGGCAGGCTCATAAAGGGGAGATTGGTCGGCGAGATGCTGAGAAGCAGAGGTGATGACCATGGCACAAGGATTGTACCAACACGTTCGCAACACCTGGCGACGTCCAAAAGACGCACTGCCCCACATGTACCGACAGCAGCGCATGGCCCAATGGCGCCGTGAACCTGTCAACTGCCGCATTGAGCGACCAACCCGTTTGGACGCCGCTCGCCGGATGGGCTACAAGGCCAAGCAAGGCATCATCCTCATCCGAACCCGTGTTCGCCGTGGTGGACTTCGCAAGGGCAAGATTCACATGAAGCGCAAGCCATCCAAGGCCGGTATCTCCAAGATCACCATGGCCAAGAACACGCAGCGCATCGCTGAAGAGCGTGTTAACCGCCACTTCCCCAACCTCGAGGTTCTCAACTCCTACTGGGTTGGCCAAGACGGGAAGCACAAGTACTTCGAAGTCATCATGATTGACACCCACCACCCTGCCATCATCAACGACAAGCAGCTCGGTGTGTTCTCCCGTGCAAACGGAAAGAACGCCCACCGTGGACGTGCCTACCGTGGCAAGACCTCCGCTGGTAAGCGTGGTCGTGGTCTGCACAAGAAGGGCAAGGGCGCTGAGAAGTTGCGACCTTCGCTCCGTGCCAACCTCAACCGTGGCAAGTGAAACCGAGCCTCGTGCTCAACATCGGCCTGATTTTTCCTATCATGAGCCGTGGCTTTATTGAGCCTCAGCCGTAACGAGGTGCATGGTCCAAGGCGTTGAGGTCATGTCCCACTGGACGGGCTTGGACGTCTATTTGCCCGATGGACGGAAATTGGGCGTTGTTCACGATGCCGTCATCGACGCCGAATCGCTTCATTGCACTCATCTGTTCGTACGAGGGACGCCCGAAGTCCTGGTCGAAGGTTCACTGCCTCTCGCCGTTCCTTGGCGCTGGATTCGGGCCATTGACGACATCGTCCTTCTTCGGTGGTTTCCTCCCACTCCAATCCCCATTCAATCATGAGGTGAATTCGCATGGCGCTTGATGTTCACGTCCTTGGTACGGCTTCGGCCCGACCCACACCCGACCGAGCCGTCAGTGGCAGTTTGGTGAAAGGCCCCGACGGCATTGCCGTCATTGATGCTGGTGAGGGCTTTCAAACCCGGTACAGCCAGCAGCGTCGCCGCCTGAAGAAGCATTCCGTGGGCTCCACGCTCAAACCCAGTGCTGTGGATGTGCTCGCCTTCACCCATGGGCACCTCGACCACACGTGGGGCGCGCTGCCATGGTTGCAATCCATGGATTTGGAAAACCGACAAAGCCCCCTTCTCGTGCTCGGTCCAACCTCGTCCGATGCGATTGAAGCGTTGCTCCAAGGAGCATCGTTGCCCGACAGCGTGGCACCGGCTGACCTTGCTCGCCAATGGTCGGCATGGTTTTCACTTGGAGGGGCGTCAATTCGATTTCCCATCCGTTGGGTGCTTGGTGATGTTCTTGCCGACCGGTGGATTGAGCTTGATCCACATACCGGAAAGGCCAGTTTGCTCGAGGAAATGCCCCAGCCCGAGGGTTGGAACAGCAGCGTCCTCTCTCCTTTGCCTACCAGCCACACGGTTCCATCATGCGGCTGGATGGTGCAGCAAGGTGCCATGGCTGGAAAATTCGACCGGGCACGGGCCGATGACCTCCAGCTCACCTCCAAAGATCGAGCCATGCTCGCCCGAGGAGAGGATGTACAGGCAGCCGATGGAAGCACCCTTGAGGCGGCTTGGTTCCGAGGTGGAGAACGTGCAGCCATCAGCGTGCTCCTCTCCGGGGACACCGAATCAGAACCCCCTGCTTGGGTGGCTGATGTTTCACCGACCGTGTTGATCCATGAAGCCACTTTCCTCAACGAGCAACAAGACAAGGCCGAGGAGCATCAACATTCAACCGCCACAGGAGCCGCCGCTTCGGCCCGTGCTGTCGGGGCATCGGTTTTGGCGCTCACCCACTACAGCAACCGCATCAAATCCTCCACCGGGCCTCAACAAGAAGCGGCAGCGGAGGCCGATGGATTGCCGGTGGTGGCGCTGAACGACAATGACCGGCTGGTGGTTGACGACGATGGCGGCGTGGACCATTTGATTTGGACCAAAGAGGGTTGGACTGCGGCGAGCATCGCACCCAATCGTTGAAATGAACCGCGGAGATGGAACGGCTATGCGTTGGTTTCCGGCTTGGGCCTTGGTCTTCCTTCTCTTCGCAGCGCCCTTGACCGTTCAAGCCGATGTTGGGCGAGCCGCCCCGGGTTGCCTTACGCAGACGTCNGAAACGCTTCCTTCCACCCTTGACGTCGACCCCGGTACGTGCGTCATTGTGGACCTTGGGGCGCTTCAACCCGGCGATGTCTACGACCTCAGCATCATTGTGGTCGATGACGCNCTCGATGTCCTCTTCTTTGATGAGAACAGCATTCAGCCCTATGAATTGGGCCAATCTTACCGCTCGGTCATGGCTCAACCTGCCAGCACTGAATCGGCTTTGGGAGCCCTTGAATTCCATTGGAAGGTTCCCCCTTCTATCTCGGCCAAACGCTGGTACATGGTGCTGGATAACACCGCCCATGATGGCGATGCTTCTGAGGGCGATCAGGGCGGCTTGCGAAGCACGGTTTCGGCCACGGTTGAACGGTTGGACCAAGCCTATTGGACGCCTTACCACGACCTCTTGTCCGTGGACGCAGGCGGGTTTGATGTGTTGCTGTCTGGTGATGATCTCCGCTTGGATGCTGGGACGACGGTCGTTCTCTCGGCCTGGGACTTGACGTTTGTCGGCGATGTCTACCTTCAAACCCGAACGATGCACGACCGTTATCTCGCCGGAGGCGTCGGGGTGCAATTCATCGAAGGAGGCGCTCTTCAGTCCGTTGAGACGCCGCAGTCGTTAACGTGGCAGGTCCCAACGGCCCTCGAAGGGGAAGAATTGTTGCTGGTGGTTGACAACACCGATGCTCCACTTGGCGGCGGCAACGGGACAGAGTTGCTCCGCATCAGTGTCAGGTTGGAATTGGCTCCGCCCTTGACGCCCGTCATCACGGATGAACAGATGGCGACCGTTTCCTTGGGTGAATCGCTTTCTTTGAACGCTTCCTCAACGCCAAANCGTTTGGGTCAGCAAGGAACCTTTTCGTGGGATTACGACGCTTNGGTTGACAGCGATAACGACGGCAACCCGACCAACGACGCCGATGCTACTGGCGTTGTTGTGGCTCCTTCTTGGGCCCTGCCGGGAGAAAAAACCGTCTCGGTCGTCATGACCGCTCCTTCCGGTCAACAAGCTTCCACCACCTACGCCGTCATGGTTCAGGACGTCACACCGCCCGTGGCTAGGATCCAATCNAACGGCACCCCCGTTTCAGGTGGATGGCGAATTGATGTCAACAATGCCATCCAACTTTTCTGCACCTCCAGCACCGATGACCATCAAATCGATTCATGCGATTGGACCATCGACGGGCAGGTCTCAACCAACGTTTCCTCGCTTACNTTTACCCCNGATGAAATTCGAATGTACGAGGTTTCCCTTACGGTCAAGGATGCCAGCGCTAACGTTGGTACGATTTCTGCGGTCATCAACTCGGTTGATCCGACCGTTCCAAGGTTTGATCCCTCCCTTTTGCCCAATTTCCCAACCACCGCCACCGAAGGTGAGGCGGTTTCNTTTNAGGTCGTGGTCTTCGATGAATACGATGCCGACGCTACACTCCGTGTGCATTGGGACCTTCAACCGGGGAAAGACACCGACGGGAACGGCGTGCTCACCGATGACCCCGACCGGGTGGGTTTGAACCCGACCATCACGTTTGGCACTCCCGGAAAACAGGAAATCGTCGTCACGGTCTTTGACAATTCAAACAATTCCGTCAATTATGCCTTTTCCATCGACATCGCCGATGCACCAGCCTCAACCAGTTCCCCATCGTTTGCTCTCATCGCCTTCCTCGTCGTGCTCGTGCTTGGAGGCGCTGGGCTTGTTGGGTTCCAAACCGTCCAGCGAAACCGAGGTTTCAATCTCCTGATTGAAAAGGGGCTCAGCAGCGAGGAGGCCCGTGCNCACATGGCGGGCGTAGCGCAACAGAGCAAGCTTGGTTTCTTTTCGAAGCCCGAGGATTATGCTGGTGCTGACATGGGTGAAGCCGTTTCTGTGGAAGAACGGCGTGCAGCCCAAGCCAAGGCCGAAATGGAGGCCATCTATGGTTCATCAAATCAAGCGGATGTGAACGCTGGTTTTGCTCCGCCAAGCACCGCTCAAGTTTCAATGTCCCAGGCCAGCAGTCAAGCGGCCGCTGAGGCAGCCGCCATGTTCAACGATGACGACACCTCCTTTGATCAACCGATGGACGACCTCGTTGAAGAGATCGCAGGGGCTTCAGCCGTTGCCGTTGAGATGCCTGCTGCGACCTCGTCTCCAGTTTCACTTCCCGTAGACTCCTCTGCTGCAGTTGCTCTTCCCTCGGATGCTTCGGCGAGCACTGCGGCACCCGAAGAAAGCGATGCTGTGGCGATGCCCATTTCGCTTCCTGAAACCGTCGCTGCTGCACAAGAAACACCCCCGGAACCTGCTCCTCCTGCGCAGACCCCCCCGGCGCTCCCGTCCTCTCAATCGGTCCGACACACCTGTACATCATGCGGCGCTGTGTTTGAAATCGACATGCCGGCTGGGCTCCGTCAAGCGCTTGTCGCTTGCCCCGCTTGCGCNTCTGACCAGACCNTCGTTTTAGACGGTTGAACCAAGGCGCCTGAAATCATGTTTTTTGAATCAATCCGGCGAATGCTTCTCAAAGGAGGAGCCCTGAGGAAGAAGTATGGATGAGCCCGCGCTACGTCTCTTGCGTGTGGGTCTTCCACAACCCAACCGGCGCGGGCGAATGGCAGTCTTGCTTGTTGGGCTCATGCTCTTTTCGATGATGCCTCCCGTTTCAGGCGATGTAACCGTGGCCCGAGATGACTTTGGTGTGCTCGATGCNTTTGCTTCCACCCTCGAAGATCGTGCAGCAGAGGGTGAGTCGCTGGTTGCGCTTCAAGGAGCGCAATCCGCTTTCGCTTTGGTTGATGCCTCCAAGCGGCCGGTTCAGTCCGGTGACGCTTTGGCTGACGCTGAAAACGTGTTGAATCAGGTNGAACTTCGCGACACCTCGCCTTTCGAAGAAGACCACCCCAGACCGTATGAATTCCTGACCGATGTCGCCACCCACCCGGATGCATGGCCTTACAACCTCTGGCAGACACTCTTTTCCGTTGAAAACCTCGGCATCGACAACCTGCTTGGCATCGGCATCAACACCTACGCCGTCTACGTAAATTTCTCATCTCGAAACAACGGCCCATCCTACGAGGCATGGGATCAGGGTACCTTTACCGGCGAGTTATTGGTTGGAACCGACTTGGTCTTGTTTGAAAATTACATCGACATTGATGGAGATGGTTCTGACGATCTTTCGGTCGGTTTGACCCTTGAAGGACTGACCACCCTCGGCGAAGGCTTCGGCATTGAGACGGGCAGCAATCCCGTCCCCGGNGCGCCNGGTTTNCCAACCGAGTTATGGATTCGACCAACCTTCCANTGGGCCGTGAATGCGCTCAACATCAATGANCCGCTGTGGAANGAGCTCGAGCATCTTGAAGTCACNCTCATGAAAGGCNTGGCTTTTGACATCACGCTNTCAAANTCAGAATCCTACGCCGTCGTGGTGGACACTCGCTTTACACAACCCCCCTCCGATGTGACCTTGGGCGTTGGCATTGAACGAATTTCATTCGACATCAGCAGTGCCATCGCTCTCCCTCAACAATTCCTCGCCTCGCTTTTGCTGGGCACCGTGAACTCCAGTGATTTGTCGCTGACCGGAATTACGGCCCCCTACGCTGTGCGCCTGAACAACCCCAATGCACCGGGGAGTACCGATCAAACCGATTGCAGTGAGACCCTAAACTACGATCCAGAAACCGATTCCGATGCGAAGAGCAGGGATCACAAATGCGGCATTGGCATCGGCGTGGGCTACGTTCGTTTCGGAGAGGTTCAGCCCGATCAATCGATTGACATTCTCGAATATGCCTACCTCGATGTTGGCTTCCACCCCGAGGAAGGGAACACCATCATCCCCAGCGAAGTTGACTTGACGTTGCGCAACGACAACCTCGGCGACAACAGTTTTGACACCATCGAAATTTACTCGGACGTCGGGACGGACGTCTACATTCANTACTTTGAGGACAGNTCAAACGTCCCAGAAGGAGACGATCCCTTTGGAAACATAACCGACTCACGCTTATGGATCCGAGGCCTTCCTTCAGGGAGCCTTCATGCGGATGAAATCGCCGCCATCTTCACCACCATCGGCGAAGCGCCGGGTTCGGTAAACTTGCCCGGAGAAATTCCAGACCGACTTTCGCTGATGATCGCCATCAAGAATTTCTCTGCCGACAACAGCAACAACGTCAACGACCCCACGCTTCCACTCAATCCCGCTGAACCACCGAACACGCTGTTGTTGATTGCGGGTACGTCGGCCATAAAGGAATTCAATTACGCTTCGACCTTCAAGCGAGGAGGCTATTCTGGTGATAGTTCCTCGATGCTGGTGCAAATCGAAGACCTCCCCCGCGTGATTGTCATCCAAGGCAGCTTCTTGCTCTCTTCCACAGGCGTGAATCGGGTGAATTTCGACAATCCAAACCTCAACACCATCGCTCAATTCTTTGACAACGCACTGCTTACGGTGGTGGAAATTGTTCTCGACATTGGTGCTATTCTCAACGGCTTGCCCAACGCTGTCGTCGGAACAGCGGGCTCCACCGGCGGCGTGATTGATATTCAGTGTTTCAATCAGGTCAAGAAGAGTCTACCGAGCAGCAACCGTGAATCAATGGAGATTGGCCACATGCAATTCGCTCTTGCCAGCAGCCCGCAACCATGGTTGCCTGACATGGACCACATTTTGCTCTCCGAGGACACGGACAGCACCATCGTGAACGGGCGTTTGGGTCCGGTTGATCCGCTGGTCCCCGTAGCCATGAGCATGCGAATCGGCGGCATATCGAACGTGCGCCACGCTTTCGACCCGATCAATGAAATCCGAGACATGCAATTGGATGGCTCGCCAAGTGGCTCGTTGTTGATTGGCCACATCAAGCACCAAAGCGGTGACATGTCCAGTGCGATCAAGCAATCTGCCATGGTCTCCAACCGCCCAGCGCAATTCAACATCCTTCAGCAAGCCGAATCCCTCCAATATCAGGCAAGTGAGCCTATTGGGACCATCACCTACGGTGGCCAATCCGGAGAACAACGCAATGCGATTCGTCTTTCCGGACTTCCATCCGAGTTTACGCTTGTGTTGGGGGATACGGTGGGTTATGTGGCTGATGGACCGATGGAGAGCATTCAGGTTCAGATGACCAATGCGAGCACGCCTTTGACCATGGATGGTGACCACGTACGGTTCTGGGTGGATGAAGACACCGCAGAAGCGAGCCTCAGCATGAAACTCTCAGACATCACGTCCATTGAACGGCTGAGTCCACTCACCCCTGGTTCCACTGGCCCAGAAGGTAATTCTGAGGTTCGATTGGTCCGAAGTTCGTCTTCTCCGTTCAGCGTCTCATTCGAAGACGCCTCCACCCATTCAAACCGCTTCCTTGGTTTGAACGGGCAGGTCTACTTTGACCCCCTTCCAGCCAACATCTCTCTTACGCTGCCTTCCGATGTCGACTCGGAAGGGCTTGAACTCCCCACCTTCGGAGAAGAAGAAGGCATTGAAGCCCTTTCGTTCTTCCTCGGGGACCTCGTTGACTTTGGTAGCGTCGTGAACGATTTCGTCCATGCACTGACCGTGAACGTCGGTGGAGAAATAGGCGAAAGTGAAAACATGAGCCTGGGTTTAGATTTATTCACCGGCGAAGCGTTCAACATGACCGTGGACCTCAAGAAAGGATCAAACCTTGAATCCGAACCTGATTGGATGCACGGTCTCGGGGTGGAAGCGCTTGAGCAAACGCGACTTGAAGCGAATTTATCGCGCTTACCGACCTTCACCGCCACCACCCGTGGGCCCATGGAAGAGATTCTTCTGGACGGCCGAATTGATGCTACTGAACGGGTTCAAGCGCTGACCATCCTCGAGTCGATCAACATCACCGCTGCTGAAGCCTTGGTGGACGCACTGGAAGACGGTCGCGTCGACGACACCGAGATGGCCGATGTGAACCTCAGCCAACTGGCCGATGAGGGGTTGACGCTGAAAGACATGAGAGCTTGGCACCTTCGGGCGTGGATGCCCTCCCTACCAGCTGGGGAAATCGAAGTGGTGTACGATTTCAGAATGCTTGCTGGTGTACCCACCTATGAAATTGACCTCAAGATGTCCCAATGGCAACCGATGTATCCTCAATTGACCATCATCGCCAACGGGCTGGACGGCCAAGATGTTGAACTCTTCATCGATGGACTTGACACCACCATGCCACGCAATGTCGAAGTCAATGCCCTCTTCTCAACCCAAGAAAACTTGACCGTTCCGAGGGTCGCTGTGGACATGTTCTACGATGCTGGTGTCCGCCTCAAATCGGCGCATGCCATTCTCGTCGACCACAACGCATTGACACGGGTCGAGGCGTTGGTGGTGGGCATCCCACAGTCCACGGACGTTTCTGCTGTCATTGGGGACGTGTTGATCCTTGACCTTGTCGTGCCTGAAATTTACCGAATCAACGGCCATTCTGCAGATTCCTTGATGCTCAAACAATTGCGTTATATCGACGGGTTTTGGTACCCATCAACAGCGTTTATGCGCGACTTGCCTGGGGAAATGCACCTTTCCACCGAACCAGACACCCGATTTGACATTCGAAAGCAAACGGCCTTCCAAGGCATGCGAACGNTGGATTATTCATCCAACACGAACGACATGGACCTGTACTTGGAGGCNAGTGGTCGGGCGATTGAAGCCAAAGGCGACGTGCTGATGCTGGCCGAAGACTTGCCGACCCGTTTCGTGTTGGAATTGACCGAAGATTTCGGCATGCGCGTTGAATCGTCGGGCTCAGGCGTTAAGAAAGTCTACGTGCGCCAAACCGACGTTCCTTCCATGCCAGGCGTGACCATTGAACGGGTGGAAGTGGTTGGTCAAAACCTCAAAGGAGCCACCATCCACATCCACACGCTGCCAGGCGAGTACCCCCTCATCGTCATCGATGACATCACCGACGGCCGCTTGGTGGCCACGGCTGAAGCCTACGTGCAGCCGGGCGTCATCGAGCCGTGGCTGAACCCGATCTTCGGAGACTTCGAAATGGAGGGCAGGGCTGTTCTTTTGGATGCTCAATTCACGGGTATTGTACCCACCGCTTCCTCGGTCGGTGTTAACGGAATTGTCACTGACCTTTCCCTTGTAGGGTCCCTCTCGGGCGAGTTTGTTGAAACTCGCCACATCATGGTGGTCGACCCCATCAGTTCTGCGCTTGCCAGCGGTTTGGCGATGATTTTCGGGTGATGGATGATGTCTGAACCAACAGCCGAGGATTTGAGACAGGGCGGGTCTCCTCCCGAGGATCAAGAGTTCGAGGATTGGGAGGCAGAACAAGAGGCTGCAAAGTTGCTGAGCGCGCTCAAGCGCGAGGTCACTCCAGCGAGGGTGGCGATGGCGGGGGCGGTCCTGTTCATGCTCATCACGCTGGCTTTGAGCGGTTGGTATTGGCTTCTCCCAAGGGATGCGGTCACCGTTGAAACCCATTACATGCAACGTGGCGGACATCTGATGATGACCGAACTTCATAACGACGGCAGCCGTGACATCACCGATGTGGTTTTGGACATTGAATTCCAAACAGTTGAAGGCGAATTCATCGATCGTATGTCCCTTGAACTTGATGTTCTGGAGGGGCATGCCTCAATCTCTGGTGATGATTTGGAAATGATGGTCATCGGCTATACGGTGTGGGACGAATACAACATTGTCATCGAGCTTGAGTACCGAGATTACACCGGTCAATTGCGCCAACCGGATGCCTTTGTTCATGAAGTGGGCGAATGGTCCCAGGAAATTTTCATGGACAAAGCCGAGCGCCATATCTGGCCTTTGGATTGAGCCTTGTTTAGACAAGCAGACCGAACGGATAAAGGACAGAAGCAAGAGGCCTTTCTATGGCTGGAGTTTCCAACCGCCTCTCTGCAGGTGTGTTCGTTCTTCTCCTGCTGTTCTCAACCTCGAGCTCTTTGCTCACTCAGCAAGGGGATGGGGGAAACGAAGTGTCGACCTTCAATCCCGATTGGGTTCGCTTTGAGGTCAGTGATGATGTCTATCGTGAAGCCATTGGTGTGATGGATGAAAGCTTGACGGACGAAACTCGAGACCCCCTCGCCATCACGCCTCTCGGCACGTTTGATGCAACCGGACTCACGCTGGAACGACCTGTGCCGGAATCGTTTTTGGAGCCCCGGTTTGACGTGCTGATGCTGATCGTCTCCAATGACATGCGCTTCCATGATGTGCGGATGGAACTTGAACAGATTCCGGGTCTGGCGGTTCGAGAATTCATCTCTCCTTCTGGTTTGATGGTTCAAGGCACGCCTGAGGCGCTTCAAGAAGCGGAACTCCAAAGCTCAGTTCTCGTCAGCCATGCCGTGCCAATTGGGATGTTTCTTCATCCAGACTTGATGGACCTCGTTTTGCTGAATGAGGGCGAATCTGCTCTCGGGAACCTTTTGCTTCGTCTGGATGGTTGGCGAGACGCTTCAGGACCGCTCGACATCGTCTCGTTGACCGACCGGTCTGGCTTCACCTTGGAACAAGACCTCAGCGAAGTGGCAAGGCAGACCTTTGTTGACTCCCGGGCATGGGATGCTGGACGATTTGAAGGAAGGCTTGCCTCGGTTGACCTGACTTCCCTGCTCTTGCAACCATCCGTTATGCAACTTCGCCCCGACCCCGCTTTTACAGCCTTCAACGACCAGTCCCGTGGCCACATGAAAGCAAACACGATGACNACGTANTTTACCACCGATTTGGACGGTTCCGGTCAAACCGTTGCNGTGGCTGATTCAGGACTTGACGAGGACCACGGAGACTTTGGAACTCGCGTGGTGGGCAACTACGANGTCATCGGCGATGGCTCAACGGCCGACAAGCACTCTGGCCATGGCACTCACGTCGCCTGCACCGTCTTAGGCGACGGCTTCCGCGGTGGCTACGGAGGAGTTGCCCAAGCGGCTGACCTCTACTTCCAAGCCATGGAAAATGACAACACAGGAAATTTCCAATCTCCATCTCTCAACAACTTGCTCAACACCGCCTACAACGCCGGTGCCCGAACCCACACGAACTCATGGGGGTCGTCGGCCGCCAGTGAACAATCAAAATACAACTCTGAGACGGAGGATGTTGACGACCGAGCGAATTACTACGANCGGTATTACAACGGCGTCGAGGGCATGACAATTCTGTTTGCAGCCGGAAATGACGGTCCCGATTCAGGGACCGTCTCTCCACCGGCCACTGCCAAGAACGTGATTTCGGTAGGCAACCACAAAAACCGTGGCAGCGGTTCACCAGACAGCATGTGGAGCGGCTCCTCGAGAGGGCCTACCGATGACGGACGCATCAAACCGGATTTGGTCGCTCCAGGGGCCTACGTTCGCTCTTGCCGCGCCCAAGAAGCCACCGACACCAATGGGAACACATGGGCCAGCTCCTACTACCTCGAATACACAGGGACGTCAATGGCCACACCCAACGCCGCCGGGGCCGCCGTCATGGTCCGCGAGTACCTCGAAGAAATCGCTCAACGACCTTCTCCCCAAGGGGCCTTGGTCAAGGCACTGCTTGTGCTCGGAGCCCAAGACATCGGCTCCCGTGATATTCCAAACGACGACGAGGGATGGGGGCGCGTCAATCTTCGAAACAGTTTGGCTCCACCCGGCGGACAAGGCATCTGGGTGGATGATCGCTCGGTCATGTCCGGCACCGGCAATAGCAAATCGTATTCGTTCAATGTCTCTCAGTCTTCGGGGTTGTTCAAAGCCGTCTTGGCGTGGTCGGATGAGCGTGGTTCACGCTTCTCTTCCGCTCAACTCGTCAACGATTTGGACTTGGAAATCACTTCACCGGACGGAACGGTCTACCTCGGCAACGATTTCGCTAACGGGCGTTCGGTTACCGGTGGGACACGGGACAGCGTCAACAACTTGGAAGTCGTTTTGGTCGACAACGCCGCCATGGGGACATGGACGCTGAAGGTGAAAGACGCGCAGCACAGCGGTGGGAAAACACAACCCTACGCCGTCGCCGTTTTGGGCCACGGAGTGAACGATTTGCGGCCCGACCCGAAGGTGGTGCCAGAGGATTTTGAGATGGACGTCGCCATACCTCAAGTGGACGATCCTGTCCAACTGACCACCTCGTTCTTCAACTTTGGAAACGCCAAGGCCAACACCTTCCCCATCGCTTTCGAGGTTGACGGAACNGAACTTTCTCGCCGGAACATCGAACTCGGTGCCGGGTCATCCAAAGTCCTCATGTGGCCGTGGACGCCTCAAACGGCCGGCTCCACGACCCTCTCCTTCGTCATNGACCCGGACGANACGATGGAGGAAATCCGTGAAGACAACAACCGCTTGGACGTTCAAGTGAACGTGACTGCCCCGGGTGTGAAATTAGAAACTTCCACACCGATTCAAATCCTCAACTCAAGCAGCATCACAACGACTTCGTGGAACATTTCGCTCACNAATACGGCGTTGATTCCAACCAACGCCTCGATGCAAACCAACCAGGCTGTCCATGTTGAAACAGGCCAAACCATGCCGTGGTACGTCGGCAGCACCGAATCNAATTTCTCCATGGAGGGTCAGGCGTCCGAACCCATTATCGTCACGCTTGTCCACCCTGCCCCTCCCGCTCCGGGGACGTANCGGATTGACCTGTTGGCTTTGGACNTTGACAACAGCGTGGACTATCCTTTGAGCATCGACCTNGTCGTCCCTGACCTNCCGGAAGCTGGCTTGGAATTTGACTATCAAGTGGTTCCNGTCCACCCTTCAGAACCCACCAACATTTCGGTGCGATTCCTCAACAACGGAAACGCCCCCATCGGGTACGACCTNTTCCTCGAGGCNCCCGCTGGNTGGCAAGCTGGGTTTACCAATCTTGGAAGCGAAGGAGGGGCATCATCCGGTTCAACTGGCCTCATCAACAGTGAATCCTTCAGAGCGGTTGGAGTCATGTTTACGCCACCCCAAGTGATGACCGCCGCAGGCGCTGAACGCATNGTGAAGTTAACCGCNNTTTCTCAAACGGAAAATCAGGAATTGACGGTGTTTGANATCCCCATCCANGTGATGACGGTGCGCGAGGTTTTGGTGAATGTCGAGTCTTCNATCGGCACTCTGCGACCCGACTCCAGCATCACNCTTCGGTATTCCATCGAGCACAAAGGAAACATTGACCTCGACTTGACACCTTCGTTTGAATTGCCGGTTGGATGGTCGGTTTCTTCCTCGCTCGAGGCCGTTGAACTGCCATGGGCCACGAGCAAAAACCTCCTCTACACCCTCGAGGCGGGCAACAATGCCCGCTCAGGCGATGTCTACCTCAATTTCGACAACGGTTCCAATCGGTTTACCTGGGAGGGTTACTTGACCGTTGAGGTTCTCCCCGAACCGACACTGACATTCCTCGGCTTGGAACTTCAAGATGGCACCATGTTTGACACCATCCAGGGCGGAGGTGCTCATCCTTCAGGTGAGAACCTCAAGTTCACGTGGTTGGTCAGCAACGAAGCCGAAACGGCATGGAATCCAAGCGCCAGCCTCCAACTTGACCCTGGCCTGTTTGGAGATTGCACGCCGGTGAGCACCGTGGTCAACGGTGAGGTTTCACCGGTGGTGTGCAACGTGCTCATCGCCGCTAACATGGCGCCGATGACCGAACCTTCCTTCACACTCGTTCTCAACGATGGTGGCGTGGAACGGACCACAACGGTCGGTCTCTTGGTGGCGGCCAACGAACAAGTTTCGTGGGACATTGGCGCGGTGCCCGTGTTCACCACTGGGCAGGAGCGACAGGTTACGCTGGAACTCACCAACACTGGAAACACTCCCCTTCAGCGCCAGTTGGTCGTTGAGGAGCCGGAGAAGTGGGCCGTCTCGATTGACGGCAACGACATCCTTGACATCGAGATGGGCCAATCGGTTCTGGTTCGGCTGAACGTACGGGCCGACTCGCCGGGAACGGCTGACATCGTCGTACGCTTGGCTCAAAGCACGGCTTCCGAGCCGACCTACTCCTTCACGGCCTCTTCCACCGGGGAACCCGTTGGAACTTCTGGTGAAAGCGGACTTAATTCTGCACTTTCGATCGCTCTGCTGGGGGCGGTTCTTTTGGTCGCTTTTGCCTTGCTGGGCATCCAAATGCTCCGTGGCCGAGGGGACCCCTCTCCAAAGCCAGGCCATCTCCCGCTCCCAATGCCTGGTCAACCGCTCGCTCCCCTTCAAACTTCAACCACGCCAGTTTCAGCCCAGGCTCAGGCAGTGGTGATGGGTGCTCCCGTTGTTCGTCCGGTGACTCCTGCAGCCACCATGGGTGCTCCGTCGACCTCGCCTCCGCCGATGTGTTGGACGTGCCGTGAACCCATCTCCACGGCCATGGTAGGTTGTCCATCGTGCGGTGCTCGCTACCACGGCGATGGATTCAACGGATGTGAAGCGAACCAAATTGAGGCGTGTGTGAATTGTGGTGCTCCATCCAGCACCTTCGTGAACGCTTGACCAACGCCGTTTGGTGAAGCACGGAGAGCATAGGGTTTTGATAGGAGAACGCCGAGCGCAGGCCATGATGCCTACGGCAAGCGCAGTGGCTGCTTCCCGTCGCACGGCCATCTTTCTCGTCCTTGTCATGTGCAGCGCTCTGCTTCCACTGGCCGCACCGGTGGTCTCCGCTGATGGCCGAGCTGCTTCCATTTCAGTGACGCCCATTCCAAGCGCTTTGGAAGTTAACCCCGGCGAGGCAGGCGAATACACCATTCGGGTTCGAAACACGGGTTCAGATCCGGTAACTGTGAACATTCAATCTTCGCAAGAAGCCAGCGAAGACTGCCAAGGATTTTCCTCAACCGTCACCCAAATCCCAGGACAAATTGACGGTGGAAGTTATGAGGAGGCTGACATGAACGTGAGCGTCGCTCAAACCGTGGAAGCTGGTTCCGCTTGCGTCACCACCATCACCGTCACCATCACGGCCGTCATTGGAGCGCCTGCTGCAGAAATCCCTGAACCTTCAACGGCTGATGTGACCACGACGGCGGCCGATGGCTCTGGAAGCGCTTTGTTTGGTGTTGACCTCACCATCAACAACAAAAACAAGAATTGGAACGGCGAGGAAGAAATTGATTACCTCATTGAAGTTGAAAACACTGGACAATCCAACCAAACCATCAACCTCGTTGTCGAAGAAGGAACTGGACCTGGATGCGCTTCCACCTCCTCCTTCACGGTGACCCTCAGCGAGACCAGCGTGAACGTCGACCAAGAAGAGTCCGAAACCGTCACAGCGACCGTCGAAGTCCCCGAAGGAGCTTCAGCGGACACCTACTGCTGGGAAGTCACCGGAACCGTGGCCAACGACCCAGCACAGGATGCGCAGGACACAGAAGATTTCGATTTGGAAGTTCCAGAGTTGAGAAAGTGCCTCCTCTCCCTCAGCAAAACCACGGTCAGCGTCAACCCCGATGACGACACGAAGATCACGGCGACCTACACCAACGATGGAAACGCCGATTGGACCGTGTTCGCTTCAGCGGTTGGTAGCAAATCTTCCTGGGTCAATGTGGACGGGACGTCCTCCGGCCTGCTACCCTATGACAACGGGAACGGCGAACGAGCGTTTGACTTCACGGTCTCGCCCGATGATTCGGTGACCGCAGGCTCGGAAACGGTGGTCCAGATCGTGGGCAAGGACGGCAACACCGGCCCCATCAAGTGCCAATCAGACCTTCGGATCATCGTTGGCCAATCCCGTGGAGCAAGCATCTCCTTGGCCAATGCCGTCTTGTCAAACATTGAACCGGGCAGCAACAAATCAACCACGCTCACCATCACCAACCAAGGCAACGGGCAAGATAACCTCCGAGTCGCCTCATCCATTGCACCCACAGGCTGGGCTGTGCAACTGGATACCTCAACGGTCTCCGTCGGGTCCCGACATGGAAACGAAAAGTCAGCCAACGTCGGTGTAACCGTCCGAGTTCCGTTGAACGCCTTGGCGACCGAGGAGATTGAACTCATCTTCAGCGTCCTTCCCTCTTCTGGAGGTACGGCCTACGACACCGTTGCGCTCAAAGTCACCGTGGCGGCCATCCACGGCCTCGAAATCCAGACGCCGGCTACCGACCAGACCGGCCGTTCAGGCACCGAAGTCCGATTCCCGATTGACCTCGTCAACGAAGGAAACGTACGGGACACCATCGGTCTCTCGGTGGTTTCACAAACAGCCAGCCCAGCATGGGATACTTCGTTTGAAAATGAGGAGGGCATGCCGTTGATTGAAATCGACGTCGAGCCGCAATTCACCACCACCGTGTACCTGGTGGTCAGCATTGACGGAGAAGAAGAACTCGAAAACTCGCGCTTGACGGTTCGTGTTCGAAACAAGGACGACCCCAATGGCCAGGACCGAGATGGTGATGGAATCCCAGACAATCAGCGACAAGCTGAATTCCTTGCCGTCCTCTCCGACCGGAATTTCTCCATGGACCTTCGCCTCGAGGGCACCGACACGGCAACTTCTGCTTCCGTTGTCTTGCCTCCAAACGGCCAACAAACCATTGGCATGTGGGTCAAAAACACCGGGGATGGAACCGACAATGCTGTGTTCACGCTCGGTGGCCTAGAAGGCATCGCTACTCGGGCCATGGTGGCCTACAACCTTCCAGTTGAAGGTGAGCTCAACGTACCAAAGGGATACGGCATTTGGAATTTGGCCAACGGGACCTTTGTCATGGACCCAGCCGACCAACAACCCTACATCGGTATTGACCAGAATGCTGCTGAACAAATCATGATTGACAATGGTCTCATGGAGGGTCATGAAGCTCGTCCCTTTGAGGTCTACATCGAATTGACCATCAGCGTCAACCCCGGGGCCCAAACCGGTCAAGGGGGCTTGCTGGAGATTCTTGCGACCAGTGTCTCAAACGCTGCAGATCGCACTGGATTGGTGACCCTTTCACTCGAAGTGAGCATCATCCATGAAATCGAGTTTGTTGAGGCTGGAGAGCGACAAGAACTCGACATCGTCTACGGTCAACCTGCGGTCACCAAGGAAATCAGCGTTGTCAACACGGGCAACATCCGAAGTGAAATCAGGGTCTTTGCCTCCGAAAACTTGCGTGGATGGTCGGTTGTTCTCGACAGCGATCATCTGGATTGCACCACGGAAAACAACGATTTGGTCTGCATGGTTGGCGAGGGTGAAACCCTCTACGTCAATGTCACCGTACGTGCTCCGTACGGTGCTGAAATGGATGACACCTACAAATTCACGATCTCTGCCGAACCCACCGAAACGGGTGTTCTCGACCGCCAAAACATCGAATTCGCCGCCATGGGTACTCCCCCAGAGGGCGTGTTTGGCCTTTCCCAAGAGGTCGTTGCTCAGATTGCAGGGGCCTTCCTTGTCGTCTTGTTCATCGGCGCGATTTTGAGTCGCCGGTCATGACCTGTTCGGCCACCATCTCTCACCGGATAAAACGGGACCCTGCGCCTATGCTCTCCCTCAAAGGACCCCCCCTTCTGCACCGAGGCGACAGACAACGCTTATGGAGGGGCCTCAAGTCGGAATAAATGGAGAGCGTATGCGTTCTCCAAGGGTGAACCTATGTCGGGACTTGAATCGGTGCCAAGTGCATACCTTTCCATCGGATTTCTCACCGTTGTTGGTATCATCATGCCCCTGACGAATTTTCTCATCACCTGGGTCGTTCGCCCAAAGGTCGATCCAGCCCGCCCCCACATCACCCGTTCGTACTTGCTTGAGGGCTATGAGCGAGACCACAGCCTCTATCCTCGTCGCTTGACCACCTTTGAGTGCGGTAGCGAGCCGGTCGGCGAAGCGATGATTCAATTCCACTTCCAGTACTACTGGTACGCCATCATTTTCCTCGTGTTTGACGTTGCCTTCATGTTCCTTGTTCTTGGCGGCATGGTGACGGCGGATGCCACCACTGAAGGTGGCACAACTACCGTGGCGGAGGCAGAATCAGCCCTCCTCACGCTTGGCCTCTTCTTCGCTATCATGTCGCTTGGCGTGTGGTACGTGTTCCGGAAGCGAGGTCGCATTTACATCTAAGGTGAGTAAGATGGCAGGACAAGATGAAAACTACGCTGCGTTCAACAGCCGTGCTCTCGTGGAGATGGTTGGCGACGTGACCGACGAAGCACTCAAGGTCACCAAAATCAAGCAATTCCTCAGCGTTCTCGCTGGACGCTACTTCAACTGGGCTGGCCGAAAGTCACTGTTCACCCTTCACTTGGGCATCAAGTGCTGTGCCATTGAGATGGCTGCCGCCGCTACGCCTCGATTTGATGGCGACCGATTTGGTGTGCTGTTCCGCTCATCGCCCCGCCAATCCGATGTGTTGCTCGTCAACGGCCCTATCACCAAGAAATTCGCGGACAAAGTCGTTCGCCTCTGGGAGCAAATGCCCGAACCAAAGTACTGCATCGCCATGGGCGAATGCGCCATTTCGGGCGGACCCTACTTCCAATCGTACAACATCCTCGAAGGCGTTGACACCGTCATCCCTGTTGACGTCTACATTCCAGGCTGCCCACCTCGCCCCGAAGCCCTCATCGATGGATTTGGTCTCTTGCGAGAGAAGATCATCCGAATCGGTGCCGCACCAAGCAGCGGCCGTAAGGGCGACAAGCCAATCATCGTCGGGGAGGACTGAACATGGGCATGCGCATCACCAATGCTCAGGCAGACGCAGCAGCCGAAGAGGCTGTTGCAAACTTGAACGCCCGTTTTGGAGGCTCTGATGTTGCAGCGACCGTCGAGCACCATTCCAATGCTCACAAAATGGCCTTTGTCCGCATCAACGTGCCACCTCAACACTGGGTCGCCGTTGCCAAGCACCTCCGCTTTGACCTCAACGCCAACTATTGTTCGATGGTCACGGGGACGCACTATCCCGAAGGTGCCGCCGAACGTGGATGGGAAGTGGTCTACCACCTCATGCGCCAACCCATCGTTGACCAAGCGCCGCACACCCACACCGTTCACGTCGCTGAAGACCTCAAGGGCAGCAACATTCCGCTCGAATTCGAAGTGGTCGTTGCTTTGCCCCAAGGCAACACACCATCTGTGCCAAGTGTCCAGAGCATTTGGGTCGGCGCCGACTGGAATGAAAAGGAGACCTGGGACTTGGTTGGCATTCAGTTTGAAGGACATGACAACATGCACCGCGTCCTCAACCCCCACGACAGCCCTGAGGGCTTCCACCCGTTGCAAAAGCAACACAAAATCCGCTATCATGATTTCAATGAAATGTACGACGACGCCCAAGGCTTCGGTCGCAAACCATCCGACGAGGGTCGGGTTAAGTGAGGTGAAGTCATGGCACAAATGTGGATTACGATGGGCCCCCAGCATCCAATGACGCACGGTCTGTGGACGCTCCGTGTGAAGGTCGACGGTGAAACGGTGGTCGACACCGAAGCTGAACTTGGCTACATTCACCGTGGCGTTGAGAAAATCGCCGAAGCCCGCGACTTCACCCAAATTACGCCTTACTGCGATCGCCTTTGCTACGTAAGCGCCATGACATGGGCAAATTCCTACATCTACGCCGCAGAAGACCTGCTCGAGGTTGATGTGCCCGAGCGTGCAGAATACATTCGACTCATCTCAGCTGAAGTCCAGCGTTTGGCTTCCCACTTGATGTGGTTGGGTGCCTACGGGCCAGACATTGGTAGCCTGACGCTGATGACCTGGTGCATGCGAGACCGTGAGATGTTCCTTGACTTGCTGCAAGAACTTGGAGGTTCCCGCATGCACTACAACTATCCTCGAGTGGGCGGTGTCAAGCGAGACATTCCTGTTGGCTTCGCCGACCGACTCATTGCAAAGGTCAAACTCTTCGAGAACCGTATTAACGAATACGAAATGATGCTTGACGAATCCACGATTTGGCTCGTTCGCCTGCAAGGCGTCGGCTACACCAAAGCGGAAGACATGGTCAATGCGGGCGTCTCCGGGCCAAACATTCGTGCAGCTGGCGTCAATTACGACGTTCGCTGGGCTCACCCATACTCGGTATATGACCAAGTTGACTGGGAGCCGGCCGTTGAAAAGCCCACCTCGGTCAAAGGTGCAGATTGCTACGACCGCTACCGAGTCCGCATGGAAGAAATGCGCCAATCATGCCGCATGATCCTCGATGCCATTGAGAAAATCCCTGGTGGGAAGAACACCAACTACGCCAACGGCGATGCCATGATTCTTGCCAAGGCGCCCACCCGTGCTCCTGAGGGCGCAACGGGCTTCTCTCACTACGAATGCACCCGTGGAGCCTCTCAATTCTACATCGAAGGCGGCGGCGATGGACGAGGTAAGAATCCGTACCGCCTTTCCATCCGTTCTCCGATGTTCATCACCATTCCATACGTCGCCAAGACGATGATTGGGTACAAGGTGGCCGACATTCCTGCCATCATGGGAAGCTTTGACCCGTGCATTGGAGAGACCGATCGTTGAGGTGATATCATGGATGACAGGTACGATTTGGTAGGCTTCTTCCTCGACAAGGATGGGTTGCTGCGCTCGGGCATTATCGGTTTGCTCGAAGGAACTCCTCTCGAGGGAAGCGCTGGTAGTCTGTCTTTCGCCGTGGCTACCTTTGCCGTGGTCAACATCGTGTTCCTGATGCTGTTTTTCTCCCAGTTCGCCATTCTATGGATTGAACGAAAAGCGGTGGCTCGTATGCAAGACCGGTACGGCGCCACCACCGCCCTGCGCTCGCTTTGGGTGGGTGAAAACGGCGTCACCGCCGGTGAATGGTGGAACATGCTTCCATTCGGACTCGGCAAACCCATTGGAGCGGTCAACAAATGGCTGAACAAGAACTTCGGCAACCGTGATGAGAACTTTGCGACCGTTGACCGAGTCAATAACCGCTCGTGGATGGGCAAAACCATCCTCCCTGGATTCTTTCAAAACGTGGCTGACGGCATGAAATTCCTNGTCAAGGAACACATGGTCCCACANCGTGCNGACCGCCTCATTTTCGAGGTCTCACCCTTCCTCATCGTCTCTTCGACGTTGTTGATTCTGGGCATGATTCCACTTTCCAGNGGCATCTATGCGACCAACCCCGACCTTTCCATTCTCTATGCCATTGCCATCTTCGGNATNGCTCCNATCGGCGTGTTNTTCGCNGGNTGGTCNTCCAACAACAAGTACACCCTCATCGGNGGNATTCGTTCNGCNGCCCAATTGACGGCCTACGAGATTCCNCTNCTCNTGACCTTGCTCTCNGTGGCCATTCTTTCAGGGACNTTCAACATCATCGANAGCATTCACTTCCAACACTCTGCNGGCGCNTGGAACATCTTCCTCATGCCNCTNGGTGCTGCGTTGTTCCTCATCACGATGATCGCNGAAGTNGAACGTGTTCCNTTNGACATGCCNGAAGCTGAAGCNGAACTGGTTGAAGGCTGGTGGACGGAGTACGGAGGCATGCGGTTTGGNATGCTCTTCATGGCCGAATACATTCGCACGTACGCCGCTTGTTTCTTGTTCACTCACTTCTTCCTCGGCGGATGGCACCTCCCGTTCCACGGCACCATTGGCTCCCTTCCTGTGGTTGGTGAAGCCTACCTCTTGATTCCAGGCGCCATTATGACGCTGGTCAAATCGTGGTTGGTGTTCCTCATCGTCTTCGTATGGGCNCGATTCGCACTNGCTCGTATCCGAACCGACCAAATTTTGGAATTCGGCTGGCGCATGCTCCTNCCCTTGGCCGTGCTCCAAGTGGTGCTCTCAATCGTTTACCGCCTTTACNTCTTCAANCCNGACGGCATGTCGGCCAAGAACGANGTGGCAGGCGGCATGGCTTGGGACGCNTTCGGCATCCCCTACCTCGTGCCCATCTTGACCACACTCTTCTGGNTGGGCNTCTTCTTCGTCTACCTCAATGACGAAGACAAGTCAGTGAATCAGGAACGTATGTTCCACGTCCATACGGACAAGCCCGCGGGGACANTAACCCCGGGNAAGGAGTGAGGTGANCACCATGCCAATGCATCCACACGCACAGCCCAATTTNAGAAACCTGTTCTGGTATCCGTTCAANATCACCTTGATCACGGCNCTTCGAACCTTCCCGTTCATCGGCAAGCGGTTCGGTAAGCGACTTGGNGCCTACCACAACACCTCNCANCCTGAGTTCTTGGACGATGGCAGCCGAGCCCGAGCNGCCTCTTCNGCNGTGATGAACGANATCACNCGCCAAGANTTTGCTCCNGACCGTGTNACCTCTGACCTCAAGCCNACGCTTTGGAAGCCACAAACGGTACAGTATCCNTACGAGCGCCTTGAGGACATGGAGCCTTGGCTCTTTGTCCCNGGNAANTACAACGGNCGNATCGGTGTGATTTGGGAGACGTGTACGGCNTGCAAGATGTGNGTGAACATCTGCCCGAACGATTGCCTNCACATGACNACCGAACTTCGTGTNGANGTNCTCGACAANGCNGANGGCGANAACGCAGGNCTCGGNATGGANCTCGAAGTGGGCAANTTTGCTGCGGTNGAAGTGCCTGAAGTGATGGCTGANCTCGACAACTTCAACCACGTNACGGCGCANACNGACGCACCGGAAGAATGGCGATTNGCCGAAGTNCTCGACCTTTCNGGCGACAATGCTACCGTTCGNTGGAANGATTCNGGAGAAGAGTCCTTGGTGGCTACCGCCGACCTNTACCCCGCTGACGATCAAATCGTCTCGGGCCGTATCGACCTNGGNCGCTGCATGTTCTGTGGTCTTTGCATGGAGTCCTGNGGCTTTACCTCCTTNTTCATGACCAACGAATACGACGGTATGTCNGGNTTCACCCGTCANGACNTNTGGTTTGANGCCTCNCGCACNCGTGTNCTCCCAGGNGTTCACCANGAAGCNGTGGATGCTGAACTCGCNAAGCGAGCCTCAAAGGAGCGCGACAAGCGAGCCAAGAAGGCCGCCAAGGCCGCNGCNGNAGCCGCTAAGGGNGATGCTTGAGATGGANGTGGCCAGCGCTGCNGAAACGGGAGTNTTCTTCCTGTTTGCAGCCATCACGCTCGGTGGAGCGCTTGGCCTCATCTTTGCTCAACGAGTGGCNCATTCNATGCTCTCGNTNATCTTCTGTTTCATGGCNGTCTCTGGCATNTTCATCNTGTTAGGTGCTGAATTCCTCGCNGCCATTCANATTCTGGTCTANCTCGCCAGCGTCGGTTTNGTGGTGCTGTTTGGCATCATGCTGACCCGTCGNCAAATTCTNGAGGAGGACTTTGAATGAAGTTCATNTCCTTGTTCACCCGTCTCGGCCTTNTGGCCTTGGGNTTCATCCTCGTNGCNGTGGTGAACGACGACAGCGTNTGGGCCAACGCCAGCACNAGCGAGCCNACCACCGCNGGTTTGGCCGATTCNTTGCTCAGCGAGTGGGGTTTNGCNCTCCTCGTTTTGGGCCTCTTNATGNCCATGGCCATGATGGGAGCNGCCTATTTGGTTCGTGATGANCGNATGGANAANCTNNTNTGGGAATTCGGAGGTGAAGANGAATGATTGANCCAGCATGGGTTTCAGGCTTGTCNGCTCTCTTNTTNGTCATCGGTCTCGCCGGCGCCTTCACTCGAAAGAACGCCATCATCGTCTTGATGTGCATTGAGTTGATGCTCAACGCCGCCAACATGCAATTTGCAGCAGCCGCCGTGCACCANGGTGATACCACGGGATGGGTCTACGCCATCTTCGCNATCGCCATTGCTGCNAGCGANGTCGCCATCGGATTGGCCATTTTCCTTGCCATGTACGGCCAACATGAATCGATTACGCTGGACGATGTGAACGTCCTGAAGAACTGAGGTGGTATGATGGCAGGTTCAGGTAGCACAGAAGCAGTTCAAAGCGCGGCGTTGGATTACGCCCCCTACATCGTCCTCTTGCCGATGTTGGCTTTCCCGGTGATTCTCTTCCTCGGAAAAATATTCAACGGCAACAAAATGTGGAAAGAGACCCTCAAGGAAGGCGGTCTTATCGCCCTCCCCGTCATGGGCGCTAGCCTCCTGATCTCCATTTGGCTCATCACCGATTTCATCGGTGGTAGCGGCCATGCAGACACCTCCGGCTGGACGTGGTTCACCTCAGGCATGTGGGATTCAGGACAAACGACGGTGACGGAAATATCGCTTGGTTTCGGGATTTACATCGACCACGTCACCGTGATGCTGCTGTTCATCGCCTCGTTCCTTTGTTTGCTCATCAATACTTTCGCCGTCGGCTACATGAACACCGATCCCATCAACGACAACCGCAACCATCGTTTCTACGCTGAATTCGTGTTGTTTTGTTCCGGGATGCTCGGCATGGTCTTGGCTGACTCCTTCCTGTGGCTCTTCATCTTCTGGGAATTGATGGGGTTGTGTTCTTACCTCCTGATCGGCTTCTATTACGAACGCCCCAGTGCAGCATACGCCGCCAAGAAAGCCTTCCTCACCACCCGTGTGGGCGACGTCTTCCTCATGGTCGGATTGGCCATGCTCTGGACCCTGTTCCACCCTTACGCTGGTGCAGGCCAGGGCGCTTTGGATTACTCCGTGGTCTTCTACGAAGGCAACATCGAGAAAGTAGCGGCGTCAAGCACCGGTACGCTTGCGTGGGCTCTCGGGCTCATGTTCATCGGTGCAGTGGGTAAATCTGCACAATTCCCGCTCCACGTTTGGTTGCCCGACGCCATGGAAGGTCCAACACCCGTTTCTGCTCTCATCCACGCCGCCACCATGGTCAACGCTGGCCTTTACCTCGTAGCCCGTATGTTCCCGTTCTTTGGTGCAGAAGCACTTCATGGCGACCTGGCGGATTTGGCCTTTATCATCGCCGCTATTGGTGGAACCACCGCCGTTATGGCAGCAGCCATTGCATTTGTCCAGCATGACCTGAAAAAGGTCCTCGCCTATTCGACCATGTCCCAGCTTGCCTACATCTTCACAGGCCTTGGAGCGGCGCTTTACCTTGCAAACACCCTGCACTGGCACGAATACCTCGCTGATGGCACGAAGAACCCGGACTACTACGTGAACCACGCCATCGTAGTGGTGGCTTTCGGTGCGGCTTTGTTCCATTTATTCAACCACGCCATGGCCAAAGGAATGCTCTTCATGGCAAGTGGAGCCGTGATTCACGAAGTGCACCACGCGCACCATCACCTCCACCCGCACGATGATCATCATGACGAGAGCCCAGAAGAGTTGCTCATGTTGGCCAACTATCTTCATGACTCGGACCAATCGGTGTTTGGTTTCTTTAATTCCATCGACTTGGACCAATCCGGTGAAATTGACACCTATGAGTTCCAAAAAGCCCTCAAAGACGCCAACATTGCCGATCTTCCTCCATGGGAGATGAAGCGGTTGATGAGCGCTGTCGATATGGATGGCAATGGCCGCATCGATGTCCCCGAGCTGGAATTGAGCCTTGGTCGTATCCACCTCGCTTCCCTCGCTGGCGATGAAGACCACCATGACCACCATGACGAATTTGACGCCCAATCCATGGAGAACATGGGCGGTTTGGCCTCAAAGATGCCCCTCACGGCAACCGCCATGCTGGTCGGTTCCCTTTCCATCATGGGCTTCCCGCTCATCGGTGGCTTCTGGTCGAAAGAAGGCATCATCGCCAACACCTGGCGTGTGGCTTTGGATGACCCCCGGTTCTTCTACCCGGCCATGTGCGTGCTCTTGGGTGCCGCCATGACGGGCTTCTACATGTCCCGCATGTGGCTGAAGACCTTCGCCGGTTCTCCCAAAACCGACGTTGCAGCGCACGTTCATCCCACCAACACCTGGATCAAGACACCGTTGTTCATCCTGACCTTCATGAGTTTGGGCGCCATTGTGCTCGCGAGCATGGGCTTTACTCATTGGGCTCCAGATGAATACTACGAACCGTTCTTTGATGGAAAGAAGAGCCTCTTCGAGGGCTTTGTCTATGAAATGGAACACGCCTTCGCCAACAGCGATGCTTTCTTCTTTGTCTTGACCTATGTCGCCATTCTCCTCGGCGCCATCGTGGGACCAGGACTGGCTCTCTCCCTCTACGGCGGAAAACTGGATGAAGGCGAAACCGCCCTTCCATGGTTTGCTCCTGTCTTGGCCCTCAACCAGATGGTCAAAGGACGCTACCACTGGGACAACACCTCCTTCGCTCAGTCCGGGTTCGCCACGGCCCTAGAGAACCGCCTCTACTTTGACCACTATTATGACATGGCCATGCTCAAAATCGTCGCTGCCTTCTCTTTCAAGGCGGCCGAAGCAGACTCCAGCATCATTGATGGAACGGTCAAAACCATCGAACGTACGTCTCAACAACTTTCGACGAAGGTGCGTTCACTCACCACGGGTTCGGCCCGTGATTACATCTTGATGGCGGCCTTGGGCACCTTGGTGCTCTTTGCCTTGATTTGGGGGGTGGTCGCTTGACGACCGATTGGATTTCCATCCCACTCGTTGGTTTGCCGCTGGTCAGCAGCATCACCATGATGGCGTTTGTTGCGTACGCCTCGCCCGCAGCCCGTGACCGCATGGGCCCGTCGGTTCGAATGGCGACGCTCATCTTCTCGATGCTGATGTTGGTGTTGACCACGGCCATGTTCTTTGGAGGCAATTACATTGAAGGCACGAAGGATTGGGCTTCCCTCAGCTTTGGGTCGTTCAATTATGAATTCCGATATGTCTGGATTGAATCGCTCGGAATCCATTGGAGCGTGGGCATGGACGCCTTATCCTTCCCCATGGTCTGGTTGACGACCTTCTTATTGCCGGTGACCATTGTGGCCACTTGGAATGAAAAGAACGCTGCGATCTATTTCCCACTTGTCCTGATGATGGGCGGCGCCCTCATCGGCGTGTTCGTGGCCCTTGACCTGTTCATGTTCTACGTGTTCTGGGAATTGACCTTGATTCCAATGTTCTTCCTCATTCTCAAGTGGGGCGGTTACGACCGAAAATACGCCTCTCAGAAGTTCTTCATCTACACCTTCACGGCTTCGGTCATCATGCTCCTCGGCTTGGTCACCGTGTACTTCCTTCAACCCGAGAACCTCTCTTATGCCGGTGCTTGGACCGGTCGCACCTTTGACATCCCGACCCTGACGGCGCACGCTCAATCCGCTAACGCTGGCGGTGCGTGGTTCCTCGGTGAAAGCCTGCAGAAGATTCTCTTCGTGATGTTGATGATCGGTTTCCTCGTGAAACTTCCATCGGTTCCCTTCCACACTTGGCTGCCCGACGCCCACGTTCAGGCGCCAACCGGTGGTTCGATGCTGTTGGCGGGCGTGATGCTGAAGATGGGTGCTTACGGTATGTTCCGACTTCCACTGGCCATGTTCCCACATGCGGCTCAACACTTCCAGTTCGCCTTGATGGCCCTCGGCATGATTTCCCTTGTTTGGGGCGCTGTGGTTTGTCTCGGCCAAACCAACCTGAAGAAGATGGTCGCTTATTCCTCGGTTTCCCACATGGGTGTTATCCTCATCGGTATTGCGACCATGCAACCGCTTGGATGGGCTGCAGCCCTCTTCATGATGTTCGCTCACGGCATCATCAGCCCGATGCTCTTCGCTGTTTGTGGCGCCTTCAAGCACCACTACCACAGCATGGAAATCGGGTCCATGCGAGGCATGGCCAAGCATTCGCCTTGGTTGGCCACATCGATGATGTTTGCATGGATGGCTTCCCTCGGCCTGCCGCTACTGGCTGGGTTCGTGGCTGAGCTGATGATGTTCCTCGCCTTGTGGCACTTCCTTTCAGCCGAAGGTTGGAGTGTGCTGTGGATGGTTGGTCCAGCCTTTGTCTTGGCCATCACCGCTGCTTACTACCTTTGGTCGATGCAACGCACCATCTTCGAGGGTGGCGATGAAACACAACCCCCTGAGAGCCTCAAGGGACAGCGAGTTCCAGACATCGGTGACGCTGAGAAGGTCGCCATGCTCATTCTTGCGGCGTTCACCATTCTCTTCGGTATCATGCCGTGGATTGCGCTGGACATGATGAACGGATGGACGGTGGCGTTCTTTGAAACGCTCTTGATTCCAATCCTAGGAGGTGCCTGATATGGAGCAAATTGAACCCTTTGCAGAAGGCTTTGTGCTGGCCCTTGCCCCCGAATTCGTGTTGGTGATCGGTCTGTTCACCCTCATGATTGTCCCCAACATGGGCAACGCCAAGTTCCGCATACCGCTCACGCAAATTCGTGTTCCTTGGTTCTTCGGCGGCAAGCGCGGGAAACTTGACAGCGATCCGAGACTCCCTGGTTTGTTTGCAACGGTGTTCTTCACCATCGCCTTCGGATTGACAGCAACGTCCTTTGTCAACGGGATGGTCAAAACGCAGATTGTGACCCCAAGCGGCACGCCAATGCTGCAAATCGATGAGTTCAGTCGCATGTTTGAACTGATTTTCTTTGGTGCTCTGGCCCTCGCCAGTGCTGCTTCAGTGAACCGTCTTCCAGCGACGAACCGTTCTGACCGCAGTCTCAACGGACTCTACAACAACCGCCGACAAGTCGACTTCTACATCCTCCTAATGACCACCGGTTTGGGCATGGCCGTCGTTGCCTTGGCCCAAGACCTGTTCATGCTGTTCATCGGCCTTGAGTTGGCATCGTTCTCCACGTATGTGTTGGTCTCCTTCATGAAAGAGAGCAAAGAAGGCACAGAGGCGGGCATGAAGTACTTCATCGTCGGCTCGGTCGCTTCCGGTGTTGGTCTCTACGGGCTGTCGTTGCTCTATCTCTGGTCGGGTTCCCTTCAGTTCACTGACCTGTCCGTTGCTTTTGCTGCAAATGGAATGGAACCACTCCCTCTCATCGCCTTGGGCATGCTGCTCGTTGGCTTTGGGTTCAAGGTCAGTGCCGCACCGTTCCACTTCGCTGCTCCGGATGCCTATGCAGGTGCAACCGCACCGGTCGCCGGTGTTCTGGCCACCGCCAGCAAAGCGATGGGTGTGCTTGGTTTGCTTCGCATTCTTCTCACGATTGCCTCTCCAGAGGCCACCGATGGTTCGGCCGTTTGGTTGGTCGCCCTTGGTGTCTTGTCGGTCATCACGATGACGTGGGGCAACCTCGCAGCGCTCGGCTCAACCAATCCAAAACGAATGCTTGCTTATTCTTCCGTGGCCCACGCCGGGTACATGTTGGCTGCCATCACCGCCATTGGCGCCTTGAATTGGGAAGAGGGGCACATCGACATGAGCAACGATGCCGCTTTGGTGGTCGTCACGGCGCTTATCTTCCACCTCACGGTCTTGGTGTGCTTCAAACTCGGGGCCTTCCTCGTGCTTTCCCTGCTCGAATCTGAAAAGGGCGGTCATACCTTGGAATCGCTTGGTGGTTTAGCCAAGCGGGACCCGTTCATCGCCGTGGCCATGTTCATCTTCATGATGTCCTTGGCTGGCGTTCCACCCCTGTCTGGATTTGTTTCCAAATTATTGGTCATCATGGGCATCGTGAAGGTTGCCCTGCTTGACGTGACCGTCAACAGCGACCTTGTGTTTGGTGACATCCATTGGGTGTGGTTCCTTGCTCTGCTCATGGTCATCAATTCAGCCATCTCGGTGTTCTATTACCTCCGAGTGGGGTTGGTCATGTACTTCCACGAACCCGAAGAAGGCCGAGAAGGACCTCTGCCAAAGGGTTCCCCGGTGCGCCTTGCCATCATCGCCTGTTTGATCACCACGGTTTTCTTCGGCGTTGGCGCTGGCCACCTCATCGCTTTGTGCGAAGCTGCGGCGAACGCCCTCGTGGGCGCCTGGTGATTTCAAAACCCTCTCGCCGAATCAAGCCCTCGTTTTGGGTGATGAGTTCAAGAAGGGTTGACGGTTGGGAGAGGCAGGTGAGACTGATTGGGTCGCAGATTTGAGGAAAAAGTGGACGTCGAAGAACTCGCACGTCTTGAGAATCCTGAAAACGCTAGCGACGGTAAAATCCGTGTCAAAATGCCCAATAAGAAAGTGAACGAGATGTTCGCCTTGGCTTCTCAAATCCTCGGTGGACGTCGTGTCACCGTGCTCTGTGCGGATGGCGAGACCCGTATGGCCCGCATTCCCGGAAAGATGCGTCGTCGTCAATGGGTCCGAGAAGGGGACCTGATTATCGTGTGGCCATGGGATTTCCAAGATTCAAAGGCGGATGTGAAGCATCGCTACACCAAGACGCAAGCCATGTACCTCTCTCGAAAGGGTGTCCTTCCAGACGACGTCGACATGTTCGGCATGGGCGTCTCTCTTGATGACGACGGAGAACATGACGATTTGTTTGCTTCTGGCAATGCGGTCGATGATGAACCCGAAGCCGAACCTGAGGCGGAAGCTGAAGGGGGCGATGACGGAGACGACCTTTTCGCCGATGACGGTGATGATGATTTGTTCGCCGATGACGAAGACGATGACCTGTTTGCCGAAGAGGAACCTGCAGAGGAAAACCCTCCCGCAGCGGACAGCGTTGTTGAAGACGAACCCGAAGGCGACGATGACGACGATGAAGACATCGATGCCTTGTTTGGTTGAGACGATGAGGAAGCCCCATGGTTGGAGACGACGACTGGGAAGAATTGGCCGGTCGCCCTCGAAAAGGACGGAAACCTCGCAAGAAGAAACAACACCGTTCCAAAGCCGATCGCTTGGACGCTGAGCATCATCGTGCCGAACAAAATGAATTTCTGCGCGGCTTGAACGACCGTCAGGGCCGTTATGAGTGGATGAAGGAAGAACGCTACAACACGATGTTTCGTGGCATTGAGGCCAAAATTCAGGGGGCGATGGGGACGGGCACCTACGATTGGGTTGACCGTCGTGTTTTCGACCAAGTCTTTGACCGCCTCACCCTCATGGCGCTTTACAAGATGATGAAATCCGGTGTCATCGACACCCTTGATTTTCCCGTTGCCCGCGGCAAGGAAGCCCACGTGTTCCACGGCACAAACCTCGCAGGAGAGCCGGTGGCTGTGAAAATCTTCCACACTTCAAATGCCGTGTTCAAGAACCTCATTCAATACATCGAAGGTGACCCTCGGTTCACCGGCCTGCGCCGAAAACACCGTGATTTGGTCGAGGTCTGGGTGAGGAAGGAATACCGCAATCTGAACCGACTCGCTCGTTGGGGGCTCAACGTTCCTTTTCCAAGAGGCGTTCACAAAAACGTCCTCATCATGGATTACGTTGGGACGACGGCGTCGCCTTCACCAAAACTCCGAGACGTGGTGATCGACGACCCGTCTTCGGTTTATGACGACCTCCTCCGTTTCCTGGCCATTTCTTGGCAAAAAGCAAAGCTGGTTCACGGGGATTTTTCACCTTATAACATTCTCTGGCACGATGGTCGAGCCTGCGTCATCGATGTGGGTCAAGCCGTTGTGGACAGCCACCCGAAGGCTCAGGAGTTCCTGGTACGGGACGTNACTCGCCTTGTGGAGTGGGGCCAAAAGAATGGCTTGGACGTCGATTTGGCGGGAGCGATGTACGAAGTTTTGAACATGGACCTGTCCGATGTGGAACAGGTTGAATTGTTGGAATGATCACTCTTCTTCCCACGTGATGTTTTCATCATCGGCCAGTTCCATCATTTCGTCCACGGCCTCATCATCTTCAGGATCAACCTGGGAGGCTTTCATGCGTCGGTCTCGTCGCTGTTGTGAAATTTCAGCCAACCCGGGAACCAACCCTTCAAACCCAGTTGAAGGCGACGGCGTGGAGGCTCGTTCCTCGTGTGCATCAAGCGAGCGAGATTCAAGGCGGGCACGCTTTCGGTCGCGCTCCAAAAACCCGATGACGGTTCCNTGTTCCGATCCCCCTGCCAACATCTCGATGGCTTGGCGTGCGGCAAACAACCCGCTTTCCTCTCCAACCAGCACCACGGTTGAGTTGTAAATGCTGATTTGGGTGTCCGTGAGTTGCTCAATGAGTTTGCGTATCTTTCCTTGACGGCCAATGATCCGAGCCCGAATACGGCGTTGTTGATTTGACCGCTTTCCTACGTATTCCCGAAGGTCAACAAGTTCGAAGAAGTGGTCATCATCAAGCAGACGAACGGCGGCATCGGGGGCCATGCCACGACCAATGGCTTTCACCACATCGGGGAGCTTCATCGCTTTCACGGGGTCGTAGGTTCCCGGTTCGCCNCATTCCACGTCAATGTCTCCNGATTCGGAATCAATGATGAATTTCTTGCAACCCGCAGCCTTGTGAATCGCTTTGCTGGTCGCCCCTTTCGCACCGATGATGACCGCGATGCGGTCTTTTGGTACACGGGGGAGCGACTGGCGCATGGTCGGGCGTGAGGCCCGATGCTTTTCAATCCCTTGTCCTGTGCTGGAGAAGGGCAAGGGCAAACCCGACCAGCACGATGAGGAGCAAGGACGGTGCAAAGGAGGGGACGAGACCGGGCGCATCCAAGGAAGCGCCNGTTACCATGAGGTAGTTGTTGTTGTTCCCTTCATCGTACTCGTCGATGACGTTGGCGAAATCGATCACCAGGCGGAGGTCAAATTGTCCTGAACGAGGGACGGTGTATTGCCAAACAATGGTCTCGCTGCTGTTTGAGAGGGTGCCGGCTGGTAGGTTTCGGGTCTCCATCACGGTCCAATCAACGGTTGATGAACGGTCGGCCGGTGCTGTCTCCAATCGAACGATAACGCTCCCACCGTAGTCCTCATTGGATTCCAAAACACTCGTGATGGTNACGTTGCCGGTTTGTTCACCCGGCCTCACCACGTTGCGGTCAAGGTTGGTTTGACTCATGTTCCACAACAGGTCAAGCCCAGGGAGAATTTGATAGGAGGATGATTGAGTGGTGAACGAATTTCCTGCCTCATCAACCAGTACGGCCCTCAACATGAGGTGTTGNCGGGATTTTGTGGCCCAACTGGCNAGGCCAACTTGGCCAGAAAGGCCATTCACGCCCATGGTCAACCAGCGTCCAGAGAGATCGGGAGTTTCCCCTACGCCGTTGGAGTCAAATCCGTACTGGATGTAGGATGCTGAATTGTCGATACCCGAATCAGCGTCCTCGGCATTGAACGTAATGTTCGCAGGCCCGACTCGGCTGGTGGTCAGNTCGTCGACGGTCCATGAAAGGCCGATGGGGGCGGTTTGGTCAACTCGAATGCTCACGGTTGAGGCCGTGCCGATGTTGCCCACCCGGTCCGTCGCTCGAAGGTTCAGGGTGTGCACGCCCTCTANCAATGTCAGGGACAAGGTGTCGCTCGTGGTGGAAGTCCATGCCTCTTCGTTCAGGGCGTACTCCACACTGGCAACCCCTGAACCTTGTCCGTCATCGGATTGGCTGATGAGGCCACTCACTGAAACGGTGGTCGATTGCTGCCATGCCTCTCCATCTCCGACGGTTACGCTACCGATGGTTGGGCCTGTTCGGTCGATGCCGATGAACACGGTGGAGGTGTTCGACAGCCCTGAATGGTCAAAAACGGTTAGTCGAGGNGACCAAGTGCCTTCTTGCATGTTGCTGCTGGCCCAATCCCATCCATAGCTCAGCGAGGTTGGGCCATCGGTCGCAGGGGAGCCCGGTCCGGGTACGTTGGTAAGGGTGGCTTGTTTGAGGTCATCATCGCTGGCGCCCCAGCGGAACGAAAGCGTGTCCTGTGCACCGATGTTGAACCATGCTCGGTCTGAAAGACTGGCTCCGCTGCCGGCATCTGGATTGAGGACGGTGAAGGTCGTGATGGCGGGGACCTGATTCACGATGTCAAACCAGCCAGTGGTCGCCTGAGAGAAACTCTCGGTGTCGCTGTCCCAACCCGAGGCTCGGAGTTTGTAGGTGTCGTTGGTCAAACTTGTGGTATCAAAGGGGAACATCCACGGGGTGGTGGTCAAGTTTACCACGGTGGTCCACGTGGTTTCATCGGTCGTGATTTCAATGAGNAGGGAGTCCAACGTGCCCGTTCCTGCAACGCTGAACGTCAAAGCATAGGTGCCTTTGATCTCGTCGTTTTGGGCGGGTCCATTTGAGAAACCGATGGCCAAGTTTGAGGGGCTGCTCGCCTCAACAACCCCTTCGTCATCCAACATGGTTGGCTCAAGGTGTTGTGGATGGGTGGCCACTGGCAAGAGGGAGCAAAGCAAGAGAGTGACCAGCCAAACGGCCGCACTGCTTNGTCCCATNNCTCTCCCACACCTTCGGTGAGCCTTCAACTCTCCCCTTTGGGAATGGAGGAATTGAGTGTTCCCCAACCGGCTTTGTTTCGCCGTACAAGAAAGGCAGTTGCATGGCCGTTTTGGCCGNTATTTTGGAGATGGGTTCAAGTGCTTTGAACGACCAAGGCAAAGTATGGAGCGTAAAGCCAAGGCNGTGTTCATCCTCNGCCTTCTTTTGTTCAGCGTGTTGCCTTTGACGGTGCAGGCCGAAGAAAGCGGTGGCATCCAATCCTCNGCAGCCCAAATGGCGTTGAGTCCTNCCAACCCNGTCATGGGCGGTTCCGTNGACATNGANGTNACGCTNTACAACAGNCANNNAAGCGANGCNTTCAACGTNGAAGTGGCGGTGTACAAAGAAAACATCGCCNNGAGCAACCGGCTCATCCTTGACTCAGTGACCATTGCTGCCGAGTCGTTCTACACCGTCAGCACAACCTGGTCGGGTTTGACCGAAGGCACCCACAAGGTATGGTTTGAATTTTCAGCCGGAGGCGACCTTCAAGCCCGTTTCAACAAGGAGTTCGACGTGGCAGGTTTGGCCAATCTTCGCGTCGATACGCTTGAGTTGAACACCAGTTCTCCAGTGTACGCTGGCGACACCGTCGAACTTTCTGCCTTGGTTCTGAATTCAGGAAGCGTGGACGCTCCAGAGACCAAACTCCTGCTTGAGGTCCCCGAATCAAACGATGTTCTCCTCACCACGCCTGCGCTGACAGCTGGGTCTTCAGCGTGGGTCAACACCACCCTCGTTGCACCGAGCAGCGGTGTCCATGATGTCGTGGTAACGCCCGATGCAGAGAACGTGGTTCAAGAGGCTTCGGAGATGAACAAAGCCACCGATGTTGAATTGGTGGTGGCCACCCGTATGGACTTGAGTTTCAAAGAAGAATTGACCATCACGACCGCTGAAGGAGCGCTTGAAGGTCCATGGACGGTTGAGGGCACCCTTGTTCGTACCAACGGCACCGGTCCTTTGGATGTCCCCGTTTGGTTGCAGCTTTCAAACCCTGCCGGCGGCTTGGTCACCAGTGAGCCGTTCACTGTCTCACTAACGGGCGTAGGCTACATCGAGCAGCCTTTCAGTGCACAACTCACCTCGACCGCTCTCAGTTCACTACCTGAAGGCGATCATGTCGTTACGGCGAAAATCAATCCATTCAACGTGGTTGGTTTCGAACAAGAACGCACCGACAACGATGTCGCATCAGGCGTGCTGACCATTTTCCCCATTCCAGACGTGTACGTGGATGCCAACGCTCTGCCCACCGTTCCCTCGGTCCAGTCCGGTGAGGACATCGAATGGCGAGTCACCATGGAAAACACCGGCGATATTGGCGTCTCGGGCAACATTCAGTACGTCTTTGACGGTCTTGAAGGCCAATCTCCTCCAATCTTGCTGGATGCTGGTCAGGCGTTCACCTGGACCATCACCCTTCCAACAGCCTTGGGTGCACACACAGCCAATTTTGAGGGTCAATGGGTCGCAGCACCGGGAAGTTGGGATGACAACAAGCAGAATTCCTTTGCGAGCGGTTCGGTATTGGTCGAATCTAAACTAAAATTGGATTGGGAATATGCTTCTTTGGAACTGCTTGATGCCGATGGTGAGGTGCCCGACATGCCGCTTGCTGACGGGGAGGCTTACACGCTGAGCATCAGCATGACCAGCCAAGAAACTGGCCAGGCGAACTACACCTGCCAGGACAGCAGCAACACCGTGATGTCAACGATGGCGGTCAATGTCGTGAACCGTGGCGACCGAGCTCAATTGTCATGCACGTTCACCGCCCAGGCCTCAATGACGACCATTCGGCTGATTCCCGAGGATGCTTCCATCAGTTCGACCTTCTCACGTTCATTTGCAACCCTAGCCACCAACACCAACGAGGACGGCTCCGGCTCCTCTTCGGAGGCAGGAACGGTCACCTTGTTCGGTTTGGTCGCCTTCGGCCTCATTGCAACTTTGGTGGCCGCCGTCATCCTCACCCGAGAGCGCGAGGAAGAGGTCGAGCGTGATATTTTCGAATACTGCCCAGCATGTGATGGTGAATTGGAAGGCACAGAAGACCGTTGCCCCCATTGTTCCTTCAACCTCAAGAAAGCCAGGAACCAGTTCCACGATTGCCATGAATGCGGGGAATCCGTCCCTGACCTCATGGAGAATTGTCCTTACTGCGGCGCTCAGCAAGACGTTTCGTCGTTCTTCGAACAGCGAGAACGTCGCGAACCTCGTGAAGTCGTGAAAGAAGAAGTGGCTCTTCCCGAAGAAGACGAGAATGAGATCGTCACCGGCACTCAGAACTTCGCCGATGCTGTCAAGGAATTTGGCTTCGATGAAGATCACCTCGAAGACGAATGGGACACCAACATCGAAGCCGCAGAGGCGGAAGTTGAAGCGGCGTATGACCGACGGTTTGCCGACGATTTGGCCATGGAAGACATGACTGAAGAAGAAATCGAGGCCTACAAAGACCAGGTCACAACCACGCTGGACCTTCGCCACAAGGACGAGAAGCAAGGTCTGGATTCCATCCTCTCTGAAAAGGGCGAACTCAAGTCATTGGGCGAGGATACAGGCGAATTGAGCGCATCAGACGCTGATATTCGTGAACAACTCTTCGAAATCACCGGTGAAGATGGCGTTCTTCCCGGAGAAAAGGTACAGGTTGGCATGAGTTTGACCGATTCTTCGTTCGCTGGAAATGAAGTCAATGAAGCGACGGCGAATTTCTCGTTTAACGACAAGGACGAGAAACCCTTGCCACGCTCAAGCGATGANGATGCTCCTGCTTCAGGAACCAAGGCCAGAAAACCTGCACGACGACGTGCGACACGTCAATCCAAGGAGAAGCCAAAGGAAACCCAAACCGATGAGTGCGGTGCGTGCGGCGCTGAACTCCCAGCAGGAGCCACTGAATGCGGCGTTTGCGGTGCGAAATTTAGTTGAGTGTCTGTCAGCTTTCATAGGGCTCGTCATCGCCATAGCTCTGCCTTTACTTCGCTTCATTCAGACGATTGACACCAGTCTGGCTTTGGTTTTCAAATGCTCGGAGGGTCCCAGCGAGGGCTTCATAGGGTCGTGGCCGGTGGTTGATGCATGCGGCGACCCGGCCTCGGAGCGGCCCTCCTCATGGTGGTCCTCATGGCCTCCACATCTGGTTGCATGGGCCTTATCGCTGCACGGGAGTCCGTTGAGTCCCTACGAGAACCGGCCTTTGAGAGCCTGAACAACAAGAAAATTACCGTTGACCACTCGTTCCAAAATTTCCAGGACTACGCCGAAGAATACACCAATCGTTCNACGTTTATGGTGAACGATCAAACCACTGAAATCGATGTGTACTTCAAGGTCTCATTCGAACTTTCACGCAACCTTCCCTCAACTTTTTGGGACAATGAGAGCCGATACGTCCGGGCCACCTTGACCGACAGTGAGGGCATGGTTCAGTGGGAACAGGACGTAAGTGAAGACGCCAGTCCACTTGAAGAAACCCTCCTGCCCAACCCATCGTTTGCACAAGGAGAATGGGAACTTGACGTGAAGGCTCGTGGTGGTGGTGAAGGATTCACAGGTTCATTGCAGGACAACTTCATCATCATCGTCACGGCCACCAACAGTTGTGTCCAGTATCCACTGGTTGACGATTGCTACTGAATCATGCAAGCCGCTCGCTGCATGCATGTCGTCGTGAACAGTTTTGGCACTTTCCGGGGCGTTCGTGATTGCGCTTTGCTCCTCCAAGAGCCATCACGGTCTGAACCTGATGAATTCGTTCGTCCAATTCCTTCTTTGCTTCATCGTCCCAAACGAGCTGGTGCAGGTTGTCAGGGCCGTACCGAAGGAGGGCGTAGGGAGGGGCACGGCCGGTCGTTGTCTCGACCAGTCGAGCGTAGGCCAAGGCNTGTATCCGNTGCGAATCATGAGGGCGCTTGGGNACCTTCCCTGTTTTTTGTTCAACTGGAATGAACTGGGAATCAATGATGACGATTTGGTCGGGTCGGCCACGTAGNCCGGTCTCTGGGTCGATGAGGAGCTGAGCCGTTTCCTCATCGTCAGAATAGGAGACCTCGTCGCTGACGCTGAAGTCGTTTTCAAGAGCAATACGTTTGGCCTCTTCGTTGCTCATGAGAGCNCGTCTGAGGACGATGGAAGCCAGCAGCGTCCATCCAAGGGTGGTGATGGCCAGCACAAAGGAGGCTTGTTGGCGGTTGTCGGCAAAAAGAAGCGCACTGGAATGCAAGGCCAGAACAATCGCTGAAACAAACATGGAAACTTCCAAAACACCGCCTTCAAACCAACCCCCCATGAACCCGCGAGGTTCGAATACAGGATCGATGGTCTCGGTTTTCCCATCCAACTCAGGNCGAAACGGTTGTTTCAAACCGATGCCTTTGCGCCACGGCACCAAAACNGCGATNATACCGACCAACAAAAACGAGATCGCTCCAGCGGCGAGAAGTTTTGAAAACTCCACGACGTTAAGATCGATGTCGTCGATGAACTGGATGGCCAGTGTATCAATGAGGAGGACCAAAATGATGGCATACCACCATTCCAAAATGAGNAGGNTNCGNTTNGCTTGGAATTGATGTCCTTTCAANTCCATCATNGATTCATGAATCNNNTGGTGTTTCTGAATGCCACGNTNGATGGCCGAACTCTTTCCNNTTGTNCCGGTTGCGGCCAANTGCCANGACANCGGGCAGTANGTGAANCGTTCCAAGTCGCTTGCACTNACCGGAAGCGGNTTNCCTTNGGNNGTTNGCCANCGACCATCATGGCCTTTGGTCGCCTCGCTATACGTCGGAGTTGAGCCCTGCGTGCCCGTTTTATCCTCCGACATGAACAAGCCAACACGCTTTTCTTTTTTGAGGTCTTTTCCGAAGTGTGCGAGCCAATTTTGAAAGGTTGGAAAGGGCCATTGACTACGAAGTGGTTTAATAGAGGGGGTCTGTGGGCGGCTTGCTGTGGTTCAACATGTCCGAAGAAGCCAGTTTACTCGTGTCCGCCGAAACCTATGAGGAGAACGCCGTTAACATCGGTACTCAACAAAAGAGTGCTGATATGAGCCGCTTCATTGACCGTGTCCGAGAAGACGGTCTCTATCTCCTTGATATTCACATCACTGACGCACGGATCCGTTCCATCGCTGCGCTTCTCAACACCTTTGATGCACCATCCATCATGGTCGTCAGTGCTCGACAATACGGACAACGTCCTGCCCGCAAATTCGCAGAGGCCGTCGGCGCCCACTCGGCTGTCGGCCGTTTCATCCCAGGTTCGCTGACCAACCCTGCCCTACGCTCCTACATCGAACCTGACATCCTGTTCGTCACCGACCCCGCCAACGACCAACAAGCCCTCCGAGAGGCCGTGGCCACCGGTCTGCCCATCGTCGGTATCGTGGATGCCAACAATCACCTTCGAAACGTGGACATCGCACTCCCTGCCAACAACAAGGGACGCCGTTCCCTGGCGCTCATCTACTGGCTTCTCGCCCGAGAAGTCCTGAAGGTGCGAGGCGAAACCACCGACGAAGAGTGGGCCGCTCGAGAAGACAACTCCCCAGACGACTGGGAATCCACCTTCTGAGCATCAAACTGGACTGGCCAGAAAACCGCTGATAGCCTCAGCCATGTCTTTGATCGTCGCTTGTTCATGCATGAGCGTGCGCACTTTCTTTGCGCCAGGCAATCCTTTGGTGAAAGCAATGGCGTGGCGTTGCATCCACTTTCCTTGCAGACCGATGGTCGCCTCTGAAAGGTGGATGTAGCGATCCCAACACCATTTTCGGGAAGCAAATGCTTGGCCAGCCTCGCTCAGTCCGTGCCAATCATCATGGTTGGCAACCCAAGGGAGGCGGTCCAATTCCATCCATCCCAAACCGACCTTGATGTCGGAAAACACCGTTGGCCGACCAATCGCACCTCGTCCAATCATCAAACCCGACGCTCCAGTGTGCGTGAGGCAGGCTTTCGCTGAAGAGGCATCTACCACATCGCCGTTGGCGACAACCGGTACCTCCACTTCCTCCACAGCTTGCTTGATGCTCGACCAATCGGCTTCACCGGAATACCGCTGCTTGAGCGTTCTTCCGTGGATGCACAAGCGTTGCGCTCCGACGGATTCCAATCGCTTGCAAATCTCGGTTGAATTGTTGGCACTCTGACCAGTTCCAAGCCGCATTTTTGCCGTCACTGGGACATCGACCCGTTCAACGATGGTCTCCACCATGCTGACCAAACGGTCAGGCTCTCCCATCAACGCCGCTCCAGCACAGATGTTGGTGACTTTTGGGGCAGGGCATCCGAAGTTGAGGTCGATGATGTCTGCAGCTGGTGCCAACATTTCCGCCGCCGTCGCCATGTCTCCAGGGTCGCCACCGAAGATTTGTGGAATGAAGGGGACTTCGGTCTCGTGGGTTTCCATGCGGCGCCAAGACGTTGCTGCCTCCCGTGTCAATGCCGTTGAATTGGTGAATTCTGTTATCGTAATATCCGCACCACACTCTTTGGCCAGCAAGCGGTATGGGAGGTCAGTGACCCCCGACATTGGAGCGAGGTGCAAAGGACGTGGTTCACCGTCCCACGCTCCACGTTTCGAGCCAATGAATTCGGACATCTCATCACCGATCATTCGTTTGGTTGGGAGTTGGAAAGGGCCTCATCCAACAACCCCGCAACTCGAACCATTCGGCGGAGCACCCTGTCCAACCGGTCTTGAACCCGCTGTTGCACGGCAGAGGCAGAACCTCCAGCCATCCGATAACCCATGGGTAGCCGTCCACCGAGCAAGTTCAGCAACAGCATTTGGTCCCTGGCTTCAACGGTGCTGAGGTGCTTGGAAACATCATCAATCGAGAGTTTTCCTTTGGCGAGGGATTTCAGGAGGCTGGACTGCTGTGTTTCGTTGAGGAGGCGCTGAAATCCTCCTTTCTTGAGGATCCAATCCTCTCCTCTCCGCTGATGCTGAGTGGTCATAGCGGTCCACAATGCTGTGTTCAATCGGTCGGTTCGTGGCACACGTTCAACCATTCCAGTTGCGCGAAAGCGTTCGAGGATGCGCCCGACACGTGCTTTCTGCCCACCGTGCTGTTCAGCTGCTTCATCCAGCGACAACGGTAGATTTCGTTCGAGGAGATTTGAAAACAATCGAACCGAGAGGGAGTCTGCTTTGATTTCCCCACCTGGGCGTTCGCCAAGGAGGCCAAAATCGTTCATCCAATGCGAGAGCAGGTCGCCTTCGCTCCCATCATTCAGGGGGCGATGGTCAACCAGTCCCAAGGAAAACGGGGCTCCTTCTTCTTGAGGAAGTTCAACAGGGAGTGGCTCGCCGGACCGGTTCCAGAGCTGGTTGATGAGGTCAAACCGCTGCTGCAAGAGAAGTTTGCTGTGTTGTTGAAGATAAGCCACAGCATTGGAGAGGGAACCTCCTCGCAGGTAGTATTTCCTCCATCCTTTGCCTTCATTGGTGAATCCGATCAAGCCAGTTTCCACCAAGCGAGCAAGATGGTGATTGAGTGAAGCTGGCATTTGTGCCAATTCGTCAGCAAGCATTTGTGCATCCCAGCTTTGTTCTGGGTGTCCAATCAGATGATCGCGCAACAACCGATGAACCGACCCGGCACGCCCGTGGTCGGCGGTTGCATCGCCGCGTTTACGAACCAACGCCAGCGTATCGATGAGCCATGCGATGAGACCGTCAACGTCCCGGTCGGTTGTGGGCAACGGGTGCTCAATGAGTCGAACGGAGAACATGGTAGAAGGGCATCGCCATGGGTCTTTGAAGGCTATGTAACAAATGTCGCTCGAGCGACAGATTTCGTAAATTGCGACTCACTCTGAGAAGGAGCGGCGTTCGTCCACGAATTCATAATCCACGGTCGATGCACGGGTGTAAATTTCCAGGTCGATGTGGGCCATCAATTCGATGCGGTCCTCCCGCAGGATGCCCCGTCGACGGAGCACTTTCACGGCGCTGTGGACGGTGGCTCTGGTTCGCCCGAGTCGGCGAGCAAGGGCTGCTTGTGAACGGGGTACCCCTTCTCGGTCAATGTTTTCCAAAATCATTCGCTGGACGGGGGAGAGGCCGATGGGCAACTGTTGGGCCATGCGCTCCTCGCCGACCACTTTGCTTCGAAGGACTTCAACTTGGCTCGGACCCCCAGCAAAATAGCAGGTGCGACCGTTAACGGGCATCACGGTAACCGCCCTTCGAGTTTGCAAGACGTCCAAATGATGGCGGAGCGTGCCGTTGGCGGTGTTGAGGACTGTTTGGAGTTCCCGATAACACAAACCCGGTCGCGACTCAAGCGTGGAAAGGATTCGTCGGCGCAGCGGATGTTCGTAAGCCGTGGCCCGGGTGGATATGCCTCCAAAGGCCATGGCTCCGACGGTGCCAGCGAAGGTCGCCAGACCACCTGCGATGCCGACGACGCCACTGGCGGCCCCGGTGAGGCCGGCCGCCAACCATGGTCGCTGGCGAGTCCACTGAGCGAGCAGAGGCATACCTCCTCGTTGTTCTTCTCCTCCCTTAATCCATCGCTCTTTTGAGCCCGTTTATCCTTGCCCGAATCGGGGTTCGTCCGTCGGTTAAATACTGTCGCAGTGCATTGATTATGCTGGTTGTGAATCCGTGAGAGATTATGAATTGGAATTGAAATTGCAGGCCGCCCTCGACCGGGGTGACAATGTCTGGGTCATCGGTGATGTTCACGGATTTTTCCAATCCATGGTTGAACTCTGCGAACGTTTGGAATTATCTGAAGGCGATTGGGTGGTTTTCCTTGGTGATTTGATTGACCGGGGCCCAAACGGGTTTGGCGTGGTTCACGAGGTCATGAACAATCCACGTTTTACTTCCGTCAAAGGAAACCACGAGGACATGATGGTACAACAGTTCACGATGGAGAAGATTCGCCATCCGGATATGGACGTGATGCTTTGGATGAGAAACGGTGGCAACACCACCGTGGCGTCCTACATCGAGGCCACCCGAAACGAAGATGGCGAAATGGACGATGTGGCTTTGGAGGAGTGTGCAGCTCTGCACACAGCATGGATGGCCCAGCTACCGACCCATCTGGTGCTTGACCGCTGGCGCTTGGTTCATGCAGGATACCGACCAAACCACGATTTGGAACAGCAGACATCAGAGGATCTTCTTTGGATTCGTCGAGCCTTTCACACGGCCACGCAACCCATTGACCCGGTACGAACCATCGTGTTTGGACACACACCCACCGTCGCCCTCCCCGGTCAGACCAAGGAGGAATGGGGCCATGTTTGGCATAGTGAAGTTCGTCTCAAGGATGAACGTCCCGCCGCCACTGGTTTGGATACCTGCCTCTATCAGGGCCCTTTGGACCGACGCGTTCTTTCTGCCATGAACTTGCGAACGGGCCGTGTTGTGCAACAACATCGAGTGGAAGCCTAGCCTTGAATGACCGAACCAGCCACCATCTTGAGATGGGCCACAAGCGGTGAAAGGAGCCTGCCACAGGTTTTGCCGTGGGCGCTNAGTTCGTANCTNACNTTGATNGGNGGNCCATCGTTGACCAGNCNCAGCACAAGTCCTTCTTCNGTCAAGAAGCGGAGTTTATCGGANAGNGTTCGGCTGGAGATTCCNGNNAGCATGCTCTTCATTTCGTTGAANCGGCGAGGCCCGGTNATGTANAGCGTGGCCANAATTTCAATGGTCCATCTTGAGGCAAAAACATGNAGNGCCTCGACCGCAGCCTCAACTTCCCAATCNGCATTGTAGGGNCCNTGGTTCGAGTGTTTGGAGAGNAGTTTTCGAATCTTCGTTCCTTGCTCAATGGTGGTTTGAATNCCGTTTTCAATCGCCTCNTANTGTTCGCTTGGGATGGTCATGGNNGGTTCAGGCATGNTNACTCAAGCGGCCCGAGTCGCTTTGACTACTTGATTTCTTTTCCACACTTGATGCACTGANNGGTGCAGATTCCAAGAACANGNGAGCGAAGAATGTCATCCCTTGAAGAGGAGGCCACCCTTCCCCGANGCATGGAGTCTGCACCNACGCCAGCNGCCACACGGCGTCTGGTGTTGGCANGAGGCGGAGNCTTGACTCGNTTTTCNGGACTTGGAGGGGCCCATCATGCTCTTCTCAACCATCATCAGCAAGGGCGTTTTGGCAGTCTTGAATTGCTTGATGTTCTTGAGTATCCTGAACAAACGTCAGCCTTCGGTAAAATTCGCCAACGCTGGAGCAAGCAACCGAAGCGGGTCCGGGCTTACTGCCAAAACCATCTCGGTCCAAACGATGTTCTCCACATCACCGACCAGGAACAAGCCCACCTCACCCCACCGCGTTCCCCTCGCCGTCCAAAGGTCGTGGTCACCGTCCACGACCTGTTTCACCTCTTCCCCTTTGAGCAACGTGTGGTGCTGACCGACGGTGAGAACGCCATGGGCGAGACCNTGGTCGAGGTGGGCGAGCACCGACCTGGCCGTGTTCGCCGAAGGGATTTGAGNAAGCTCAGGAAAGGGCTTTCCAGGGCGGACCTCCTCGTTTGTGATTCAGTCTTCACCCGTGAGGTTTGTCGCCGTGAATTTCCAGATGTTGAAGCCATAACCGTTCCCCTCGGATTGGACTGCGAGGCGTACGCTCCTTCCGGTGTTCCTCAAAGAAACTCCACCTTCACGATGCTTTTTGTCGGGTCTTCTGACCCGAGAAAACGCCTTCATTTCCTCTTCGATTTGCTTCAAACGACCGATGAGGGGCTTCGTCAACACTCCACCCTTCATGTGGTCGGCGACCAAAGTCAAACGGCGCATATCTTGGCCAAAGGACTCGACATGGAGGTCATCGTCCATCCAAGACTCAACGCCGAAGCCCTCATGCGCCTGCGCCAAGAAGCCGATATTCTGCTCTTTCCCAGTGCTGCGGAGGGATATGGCTACCCCCCGATCGAGTCCATGGCGGCTGGTTGTCCTGTGCTCTGCTCAGACCTCCCTGCTCACAACGAATTGATGCCAGAGGGCACGTGTTTGCCCGCCGGTGACCTTCGTGCCTGGAGGGGCGCCTTGAGCGGTCATTTTCAAACCTGGGAAACTTCCACGGCGAAAGTTGCCGATGAGCGATTGATGGGTCATGCGCAGAAATTTTCAGCCGAGNCTTTTGTCCAAAACATGACGGCAGCTTACAATATTCTGCNGTGAAGGTTGAGGAACANCCTTGCCGATTTTTATTAGGTGAATTGGATTCGGACGGCACATGCAACCAATTCAACGCGTGGCCGTTGTCGGCGCCGGGAACATGGGCTCAGGCATTGCTCAAAAGAGCGCCCAAGAAGAATTCGATGTCCAAATGGTTGACCGTGAACTCCAATGGGTAGAACGCGGTCAATCCATCATTGCGAATTTCCTCAGCGAGGCGGTTGAGCGACGGATCTTTTCACCTGCTCAAGTTGAGTCGATTCAGGGTCGAATCACCGGTGTGGTGGGTGTGGAAAACACCGCAGAAAACACCGACTTGGTCATTGAAGCCGTGTTTGAAGACTTTGATGTCAAAACCGCCGTCTTCAATGCCTTGAACGAAGCGTGCGGCGAAGGGACCATTCTTGCTTCCAACACCTCATCGCTTTCCGTGAATGCCTTGGCTGAGGCAACCGGTCGTGCTGACCGCTTCGTTGGATTGCACTTCTTTTATCATCCAGCGAAGAACCGCCTCGTCGAGGTCATTCCTGCCAAATCCTCCAGCCAGGAAACCATCGACAAAGTCGTTCAATATTGCAAGATGCTTGGAAAAGTGGTCATCGTCTGTGCCGATCGCCCCGGTTTTGTCGTGAACCGCTTCTTTGTGCCTTGGCTCAACGAGGCCTGTTTGCTCCTCGAAGAGGGCATCGCCAACGCTGCGCAAATCGACGCCATTTCGTGCAAGGCGTTCCGAATTGGTTTGGGGCCTTTCGGTTTGATGAACCTCACCGGCCCGCCTATCGCCCTCCATTCCACCGATTACCTCGCTGAACAACTCCACACGCCTCGCTACACGGGTGCCGCCAATCTGCGAGCGCTGGTTGAGGCGAACGAACAGTGGGATGTTTCCGAAGAGGCAACGTATTCTGATGAACAATACACGGCCGTCTCCGAGCGCCTGCTCGGTGTTGTGTTTGGAGTTGCAGCGCAAATCGTGGATGAAGACATCTGCAGCATGGAAGACGTTGACCGCGGCGCCAAAGTTGGACTCCGATGGGCTCGTGGCCCGTTTGAAATGATGAACCGAATCGGTATAGGAGAAGCCTGCCGAATGGCCAAAGCCTATGCAGAAACCGCCGGTGAAGGATGGACCGTCCCCTCCTTTTTCACGCAACAGGGCAACCAAGCATGGGATTTCTCCTATGTTGACAGCACCATCCAAGATGGTGTAGCGACCATCACCATCAACCGACCCGAGGCCATGAATGCCCTCAACGTAACCGTGGTGGGTCAGTTGATTGAGGCGGTGGCGGTGGCCAACGCCAACGATGACGTCCATACCGTTGTTGTTGACGGTGCTGGAAAGGCCTTCGTNGCTGGGGCCGACGTCAAGTTCTTTGTGGACAAAATCAGGGCGGATGCTATCCCCGATATCTATGATTTCACGGCGGAAGGGCATGAATTGCTCAACATGCTTGAGACCTCCAGCAAGACCACAATCGCTCTCACGACCGGTTTGGCTCTGGGCGGCGGCTTGGAACTCGCCTTGGCCTGCGATTATCGAATCGGAACACGCCGAACGCAGTTCCGCTTCCCCGAGACCTCCATTGGCATTTACCCTGGATTGGGAGGTTCCCAACGACCTGCACGCATTTGTGGTATCCCCGTCGCTCGTTGGGCGGTGCTGGCTGGCAATTTCATGGACGCCAACACGGCGGCTGACCTCGGTCTTGGTCACCCANCTNGTCGATGTGGCCGGCGTGGACGATTGCATCCGGAACCTTGCCTCTCAAGGCAAGCCTNCTGAGAAGTACCCCGGCCAACCGGCCAATCCTGCTTCGAAAGTGGCCAAATTCGCTTCGTCCTTCTTCACCGATGACAACATGAAACTGCTCATGAACGGCGAGTGCCCGGATGGCTTTGACCGAGAAGAGAAAATTGTGGCTCGCCAAATCAAGAGCCTCTCCTTTACGGCGCCCATTGGTCTGCGCATGGCCAGCGACCTCATCGACGCCACGGCAAAAACCGACTTGAATGCCGGCCTTCAACTCGAGTTGGACGGCTTGAACACGATTTTCTCGACCAAGGATGCCTTGGAAGGTCTATCGGCACTGATTGAAAACCGACGTCCGACCTACACGAACGAGTGATCAGGCCCACTGGTCCGCAAGCTCATTGAGCGATCTGACAATGGCGACAATGTCCACNTCTTCNCCGCTTTCNTGNGCCATTTGNAGTCGGTTTTTGACCGCTTCAACCGTTTCNTCGGACGGTGTTTCTCCCGTCAGCTCTTCGATGACATCGGCAATGCTTCGACCACGTCCGTTCAAAATNGCGAGGAGGGCCTTGAANTGTTCATCCTNNTCCTTNGGTCCACGTGCNCTCATTCCATCACCTCGGTTTCGATGTTGTTGANGGNGTACCATTCGNNCCACGGNACGGGTTCTTCNTTGGTCCAATGNCTCAAAGGTCCACGCTCGCTTAACNTGGATTTGTTGTCAACTTCAACCATCGAGCGATTGCTGCTGTGCTTNGGNCCNGGTTGGCCCAGCACCATGGCGGATTCAAGAATCCCTGCACCCAAGCTGAGGCTATTCGTGTCGGTGCTGCTCCAATAGGAGGCAAATCGAGGATGGGTGTGGACCCAGAGTTTGAATGGAAGGCGGCCTCCAACGGGTGGCTGCAAGGTGACTTGCCCTGCCGTCCCCCAATCGATGAAGACCTTGTCGTCGGCGTCGATGAGCACGGAGGTCTCGAGGCCAGCCATGACGGAAAGGATGTAGACGCCGTCCCATCTCCCAGCCTCTGCGAGGATTCGTTGCGCAGTGAGGAGATCCTCATCGTCCACCCGCCGTTCTTCAGCGGCAAGGCAGGCGAATTCCCACGTTTCTTGGCTCATCACGAGGCCTTCAGCGTCGGGAAGTCCAATCATGCGCTCACCTCCGGNAAAGCGAGCGCACCGTAGGTCAAACTGCCCATGGATTGCACCGGAGCAGGGTGGCCACGCCATTTCTGAAGTGCCCACTGAGCGCCGAAAGCAGCAGCGACCGCGAATCCGAACTCCAAATTCCCAGCCTCCAATGCACCGGCAACTTGGCAACTGGCGGGTTGGTGGTCAGGGGTCATTCGTTCCAAAAGAGCAGGTTGAGAGGCCGAAGAAAGAGCCATCCATCCATCACCGCTGCATCGAACATCAAGCCAAGGGACTTCGATGGCGTGGACCATGCGCCGGGGTTCGGGTCGGTCCACACACACCACGACAAGGTCGTAATCCATCAATTGGTCTTGATGTCGAAGGTTTTCCACCACGGCCTCCACACGGAGCGAAGAGGTCGTGTCGTCCAAACGACGGGCAAGACAGGTCACCTTTGGTTGCCCGATGTCGTCTTCAGTGAAGCGTTGATGGCCCAAATTCGACGCCTCAACGGTATCGGCGTCCATGAGCGTGATGGTTCCTTGCAAACCGACCCTACGCAGGGCGGCGACCAAGAGTTCAGACAATTGGGTGCCAATGCCTCCAGCACCGACCAACAACAGGTTTCGTGGCGTTCGCTTCTCGTTCATACAAGAGTTGTCGCTCAAGGCTACTTAAAGAAATTGAAAAAACAACCATTTCTATTTCACTCAGCGGTTCAGGAACGGAGCCATGATTCGCTCAATGGCCTCAAGCTGGCTCTCCGGTGGATACTTACTCGCAACATGTTTTCTACCTGCGATGGCCCACTTGTTTCGAGTTTCAGGGTTGGCTGCCGCTTCGTACGCCGCCAGCCAGCCCGTTTGGTCGTCCCGCTGGACGAGTATACCGGCGCCCGAACCCCTCATGGTGTAGTGGAATCCGCCTTCGTCAACCATGATTGGAGGAACACCAACGGCCATGGCCTCCAGTGGTGTAAATCCGAACGGCTCGTGATGCGCATGGCTGACCATGGCGTGGGCACCACGAACCACACCGACGAGTGCCGCCTGAGAGAGACGAGGCATGCACATTACGTCCACTCCAAGGCGTTTCCCTTCGGCGATAAGGGCCGACTTTTCTTCGGCTGAACCGCCACCTGCTTGGACCAAGGCATAGGGCGTGTTCACCAGCGAGCGCAGGGTATCGTAGGTGCCCTTGACGTGAGAGACCGTTCCGATGGTGACGATGTACGGCCCCTCTGGGAGAACCACATCGTCTCGCTCTGCTGTTTCCTCGGCGGTCGGTTCAGCCGGCCAATTGCTGAGGTCAACGGTTGGCAACACATGGGAACCTTCGAGGGGTCGTTGGTCTTCGTCCCGTCGAGGAGCGTGCCCGTTGGTGGTGCTCGGGTCAGAAGGTAGACCGTAGGTTCGTTCGAGCAGAATTTGACTCCACGGTGAGTTGCCAAAGATGGCGCTTTTTGGGCGTTTCAAGAGGGTGCGAACGAAGCGTTGGTCTCGACGACGTTGCCTTGAAAACACCCTTCGCGTGATCCAAAGCGGGCGCTTTGGTTGGCCGTTGGGGTGGCGGTGAAGCACGTCTTCGTACAACCAGCGCGGCGGTTCCAAGCAGTGGTAATTGACGGGAAGCTCGGCGGGAATGAGCGGGAGAATTTCGAGCGTTCCCCTGCAAACTGAAAGGTGAATCACATCGAAGTGGTCCCATGGAATCTCCAACGCTGCCCAGGCCTTTTCTGCTGCTTTACTCGCTGCAGCCGTCACTTCTGCAAAGGCTCCTTCTGGCCACTTGAGGGTGGTTGAGGGCTTGATGAGGGTGGGTTGGGCGGGAAGCATCAGCGCCTCGGCTTCGGGCGAGATATCGAGGGTGGCTAGGTGAACATCCCATCGGCCATGAGCCATACGAATGAGTTGAAGCAACTCACGTTCGGCGCCACCCATGGTCGCAAAGGAGCCTCGCACGATGAGAAGGCGAGGACGTGTTCCCCTTTCCTCAAGTGCCATAACCAAAGGCTGGGCAAGGCGTATTTAAAATTCAACGGGTCGATTTCAGCCTTCAGCGAGGCCCGACATTAAGGCGACCTTTTGAAAAGGGACACCATCTGCCAAACCACATGGGCAGCAAGACGGCCATGGTTACCGGCGTGACCGGACAGGACGGCTCCTACCTCGCAGAACTCCTTCTCGAGAAGGGCTACACGGTGTACGGATTGGTGCGACGTGTTTCCCAACCCACCTCGGGTCGCAGCCTCATCAACCACCTGATGAGCAATGAAAACTTCCACCTCCTCAACGGCGATTTGGCCGACCAGAATTCCATTGACAACGCCGTTTCCCAAACCCAACCCGATGAATTCTACAACCTCGGCGCCATGTCCTTCGTCCCCGAATCGTGGCGCTCACCCATGATGACCGCTGACATCACCGGTCTTGGTGCGCTTCGGTGCCTCGAAGCCATTCGCAAGCATGCACCTCAATGTCGGTTCTACCAAGCCGGCTCGTCCGAGCAATACGGCAAGGTCCGAGACGTTCCTCAAACCGAGTTGACGCCCTTCCACCCCCGCTCACCCTATGGCTGCGCCAAGGTCTTCGCCTTCGAAATCACCCGAAACTACCGCGAGTCCTATGACATGTTCGCCTGCACGGGCATCCTCTTCAACCACGAAAGTCCACGCCGTGGCCTTGAGTTCGTCACCCGAAAGGTCACGATGACCGCCGCTCGCATCGCCCACGGCTTTGACGAGTGCTTGTGGATTGGCAACGTGGACGCCAAGCGCGATTGGGGATTTGCTGGAGACTACGTCGAGATGCAATGGCGCATGCTTCAGCAGGACAAGCCCGGCGATTACGTCGTCGCCACAGGTCGCACCCACAGCGTCCGCGACATGATCACGTTGGCCTTTTCCCACGTCGGTATGGACCTGAACTGGTCCGGCGAAGACGTGGACACCATCGCCACCGACCAGAACGGCGTGGTTCGAGTGCGTACCAATCCCAAGTTCTTCCGTCCTGCCGAAGTGGATTTGCTGATCGGCGACCCGGCTTTGGCTGAGAAGGAACTTGGATGGGTGCCCAGCACCTCGTTTGAGGAACTCGTTCAGATGATGGTTGACGCTGACATGACGACCGTGCAGGAAGCCGTTGACGGTGGCTACGCCCCACCAACGCCTCCTGAGTGAACATCCGGAGCGGAGCAGATGACGCTGCCCATCCTCTACTCGTTTCGTCGCTGTCCCTACGCCATGCGGGCGCGTATGTCCATCGTTCGGGAAGCTTACGAGGTTGAACTTCGGGAAGTCGTGCTGCGAGACCGGCCCGACCACATGATGGAGATTTCACCCAAGGGCACAGTGCCCGTGCTCTTGCTGGCCGACGGCACGGTCATCGAGGAGAGCCTTGAGATCATGCAGCACGTGCTGGGCTGGGAGCTCAACGAAGAGGAGACTCACTGGGTGGAACGCAACGATGAGGAATTCAAGTTCCACCTGGACCGCTACAAATACCCCAACCGCTACGAAGACGTGGACGAAATGGAGCAGCGAACGCTGGCCTCAGCCTACCTCTCCGACCTCGATGTTCGATTGGGCGAGGGTCCGGCCTTTGCAACCCAACTCAACGATGCACTCTTCCCGTTCGTCCGGCAGTTCGCCAACCACGACCGAGACTGGTTTGACGCTCAACCCTGGGCCAACGTCCATGCCTGGCTGGGCGAGCACCTTGAGTCGGAGGAATTCAAGCGCTGCATGAAGAAAGAGAAGCAGTGGGTTGAGGGAAATGCTGTGGTGGGTTTTCCTTGAGATGCGATGAATGTGATAAATCTCCCATGCGTCGGAAGAACAGATAAAAACAACAAATGAGAAGTACGTCTCATGTTCTCAAGCTTGATTCTTATTTTTGAGGAATATCCGGCGCTTTTGACCATCCTTTCTGGGATGGTGATTCTCGGAGCGATCGGGTTCGTTCTGATGATGGCCTTTAACATCAAATCTTTCCTGACCTACCGAAAACGGAAAGCCGATGACAAAGATGGAGAAGTGGAAAAGGAGCATTCAACCCTCTTTTGGGTCGTTGATGGGTTCTTCACATTCTTCTTTTCCTTGGACTTCCTCTCGCTGTTTCTCATCTTGCTGTGAGAAATTGGCCCTTGACTTACATCACGAAGCGTCTGCTTCCTTCTCGTCGGTGGCTGAGTCAAGAACTTCGACCTCCTCGAGGGCGTTGGTGATTTTTCCGCCAAGAACGGCCAACTCACCGTATCGATTGCCTGCCGTATCCCACGCAGACTTTGCGTCGTCAAGTGCGCTTCCAATGCCTTCGTAGGCCGTGTTGAACGTCCTCATTTTTGTTTCNAANNNCGTCAAGCGAGTCTGCAATGTTTCGAGGTTNTCNACGACNTTCATGTTCTGNATGCCGACCAAAATCACGTGGATGAACGGGTAGAGCGTGGANGGAGAAACCGGGATGACGTTTTCTTGGAGCATGGCGTCAAGAAGTTGCANTTGNTGGCCTTTGCGAGTGATNAGGTTCTCNTCATTCAGTCCGTTTTTATCNGAGACCACGGCGTAGTACATGGCTTCGGTNGGAATGAACATCAGTGCAAAATNNGTGGTTCCNCTGGACGGGTTGATGTGNTTNTGNATTTCGCCNACCTTGGTCATGACCGAGGATTGNAANTCNNCAAATTGGNNTTNGATGNCNTTNCGGTGNTNGTTTTGTTGTGGNTCNTNCATCCCNCTCATCGGCTGCTCAATCAAATTCACNTAGCGCTTCCATGCTTCTCTTGGGAATTTTGAATCGACCGGTACATCCAGACTTCCCGTCTTGAGCAACACATCCACGCCTCCACGCTGTGATCCTGCTTCATCGTCGGTCACTTTCTGGCGCTCCCACGCCGAATCGGGGAGGTAAGATTTGCACATGTCCTCAAGCAGTTTTTCAGCCACGTCACCTCGAATGTTCGGCTTGAGCAACACGTCCCTCAAATCGCGGCTAAAGTCGATGACCTCTTTTCGACCCTCGGTCGATTTGGTGATTTCAACACGAACATCGGTCAGCACTTCGCTCATGCCCTTGTACTCGTCTTGCATTTTCTGGTAGGTGTCGGTCACCTTTTGATTGGATTCAAACACCGGTGCGAGTTGGTTGCCCTCTCGTGTACGGTAGAGAACCACCACGATCAACAGAACAAGGGCGCCAAGGGTGGCGAGTTCAAGGGCATCTGCCATGGGGCATAACCAGCAGGGTGNGATTTAATTCTTGGGGGAGCGGTTTTGACAGACATCAGGAAGGGTCATTGNAGGCTCGCTGTGGATGAAATGGTACTTCTATCGAAAAGAACCTATCGCGTTGAGCCATGATACTCGTTACAAAGGTTCCTAAGGGCGCCTCCTGTGGANANGNCTGGGTGAGGCGTGCGTGAGCGATACGCTGGTCGATTTGAAGGGATTGCAGGAGGCGAAGCCACCATCCCAAGAGGCCGATGAGGTCCCACCTTCCAAGAAGCCGATTTCGCTTGCAGCCCTCAAGTTCACCTCCGATAACATCGAGGTGGCCAAGGAACTCACAACGGAAGGCATTTCTGAAGACGAGCGCACCAATTACATCCGGAAAGTCAGCACCTTTGTTGGCTCGGAGGTGTTTGAATTTTCAACCTGCAACCGNGTNCTNTACGTNGGNTTTGANATCNAACCCGAGGCATTGAGNTCNAAANTTTCNGAANTGAATGGNNCNGACCGCCATCCCCTTTGAATTGTTTGAAGGGACGGATGCATGGCGCCAATTGGTGAAAATTTGCAGCGGTCTTGACTCCTTCATGATGGGGGAACTGCAAGTCATGTCTCAATTCCGTAAATCGGTCAATTTCCATCGAGACCGCAAGCTCATCAGCCACTACAATTCNGCTTTCTTTGAGCACGTGATTTCCGCCAACCGCTCAATACGAAAGCAACTCGGGTTCACCCAAACCACGGAATCCATGTTGAGTCTTGCCACNGCGGCNTTGNANGACATNNTGGNCGGAAAAGGAAANCTCAANACCGCTGTTCTTGGCTTNGGCGAAATGGGNTCCAAAGCCGTTGAAGCCCTNTTGGAGGCTCAACANAANGANATNTTGGTCGTCTCNCGAGACCCNNNNGTCTCNTNTGAGAGGAACCCCGATTTGGCNTCGAAATGCACCATGATTTCNTACGAGGAATGGAAGGCCAACCCTCGCTCGCTTGATTTGGTCATCTCAACCATTCGCAANGCCGACGCAACCTACNANGNAGAACACCCNGTTCCTCCAACCGGTGANGCCACCTTGATGGATTTCTCATGGCCACCCTCCATCCACGCNTCAGGCNTNGATGANNACCAGGTGCTGATGGGGATGGAGCANTGGATCAAAGTCTCNCANAACCTCGGNAAGGAATGGAATTACGAAGCCACTCTCCAACGAAGCGAGTCGATGATCAACACCGTTCAAGAGCGTTTCATGGAGGCGTTGCACAACAAAACGAAGGCACAATTCCGAGCCTTGATCTACGCTACGATGGAAGAACTCGCTCAATCGTGGGAAACCCTCCCTGAAGCCACGGAAAGCGATGTGCCCCAGCTGCGGGCCTTTGCGAGGGAAATCGCCACGTGGATTTGCCACCAGCCTGCCGAGTTCCACCTCTCCGAATTGTCCAGGTTTGTTGCCAACACCCCACGTGAACTCAGCCAAGCCATCATTGCTCATGTCGACCATGAGGTCAAACGCTCTGTTCTTGTTCTCAACGAGAAAAGCATGGCCTCTGGGGGGACTTCATGACCATCCGTATCGGTACTCGCGCCTCAAACTTAGCGATGTGGCAGGCAAGGACCGTACAGGACGCCCTCATCAACGCGGGTCATGCTGCTGAAGTGGTTCCTTTCACCTCGATGGGTGACCGCAGTCTCGGCGGCCAGCTCTCCTCTTCAGTTGGACAGTTTATCCATGCCATTGATGACCGATTGGTCTCGGATGAAGTGGACATTGCCGTCCATTCAAGCAAGGACGTGCCCGTTGATGTTGATGCGAACATCACCAGCCTCGCCTACCTTGAGCGCGGGTGCACCAACGACCTGATTTTGCTACGAACAACACCTGATGTTCCTTCCCTTGATGAGGTGCTCGGCAACGAGGTCTCCACTCCACTTGCGTCCATTCTTGACCACTTTTCAGAGGGGGCAACCTTCGGTACCGTTTCCGGGCGGCGTCAATCCTTCCTGCTGAGTCAGCGACCCGACCTCATTCCATTGGCGGTTCGAGGCCACGTTGAAACTCGAATCAGTCGTTTGATCGATGGACGGGTTGATGCCATTGTTCTCGCTGAGGTCGGTCTGGCCCGTCTCAACGGCACCGGCGCCCTGGATGGGATGAAAGAAGGGCTCTCTGCGTTCAGAATCGCCAAAGAAGACTGGCCCACCGCCCCCGGGCAAGGGGCCATCGCCGTTCACTGTTTGACGGACCGGTTTGAGCAGATGGGTGAGCTGCGATCGGTCTTGAACCACCCCGCAACAGAAGCCGATGTACTGGGCGAGCGACGTCTTCTGAAAGAGGCGGGTGGTGGTTGCCTCTACCCCGCAGGTATCGGCGTGGAAGGGGAGCGCGTCCACGTCCAAATTTCACCGGAGAATTGGCGTGAAATCTTCTGTCAAGGCAGCGCTTTCTCCATGTTTTCCTATTCTGGACGGTTGAGTGAATTGAACCTTCAACTCCCCAAACAATCCCTCAAGACCGTCCACCTCACGTCCGGGCAAACCCGCTACATTTCAACCCTCAATTCTGACCGGATTTCACTGGTGCTTTCCAGCCATGGCATCGCTATGGAAAACGTCCCTGTGGTTGACCTTTCACCGAAATTCGACCAGTGGCCACAGGATTTTCTGCGCGATTACAACAGCAAGCGCGACTGGCCTTACCTGGTGCTCACGTCGCCTTTTGCAGCCAAATGCGCCGTGCAAGCCGCTGCATCAAATCCAGACATCGGACGAATTCCTTGGGTGGCCATCGGCGAGGGCACGGCGAGGGCTTGTTTCAGGCTCGGCGTCACGGTTGCGGTCTGTGCAAAAGCACGGAATGCCCGTCAATTGGCGACCTACATCTCCGAGAACTTTCCTTCTTCAACGACCTTTTTCATCCCAAGGTCCAGCCTTGCCTCTCCTGCCTTTGAGGAGGCCCTGCAAGCGGCTGGCTTCTCGGTGAAGGCATGGATTGGCTACGAAAACGCTCCAAAAGAACTGGCCCCGATCGAGGTCGATTCTGAGGATGTGCTTGTGCTTTCTTCCGCTTCATCCGCCATTTCTTGGGCAAAAAATGGACTGAAAGTTCCGCGCGACATTCTTTGTATGGGGGACAATGCCCGAACAACCATCGAATCACTCGACCATTTCGATGGTTGCCAGGTTTCGGTGCTCAAAGGCCCGACATCGGACGCACTCGTGGAATGGTGGAACGGCAACAGGAAGGGACACTGATGAACATCCGACCTCGCATCAACCGTTGGACGGCCGCTCGTCGTCATTTGCTGTTCAGCGACCGCATGATCGATTCCCTCGTCCAACCTCACTTCGTGGTTGAGGGTGAAGGCGTCGACGACCCCATTCAGGGCATGCCCGGCATTCATCAGCAATCCGTGGACGTGCTTCTCAAGACAATTGAGGAAGACGCAGCCCACGGCCTTCGGGCCGTGATGTTGTTTGGAGTGGTTCATGCTGAGGCTAAAGATGCAGAAGCAAGCGAAGCCCACAACGCAGGCTCCCACCTTCATCGAGCCATCACCGAAATCAAAGCGATCCATGGCGATAGCATCGTGGTTATGACGGATGTTTGCTTGTGCACGGCCACCGACCATGGCCATTGTGGACTGGTTCACGAGGGCGAGGTGGTCAACGATGCCTCGGTTGACGTGCTTTGCAAAATCGCGGTCTCTCACGCCTTGGCAGGCGCGGATTATGTCTGCGCTTCAGACATGATGGACGGGCGAGTTTCGGCCATTCGCTCATCGTTGGAAGCCGCTGGAGCGACCAGTACTGGTCTTCTCTCGTATTCGGTGAAGTACGCTTCTTCTTTCTACGGTCCATTCCGTCATGCCGCCCAATCCAGCCCTGAATTTGGCGACCGAGCCACCCACCAAATGGACCCCCGGTCGGGCTATGAAGAAGCGATACTGGAGGCCAACCTTGACGAATCTGAGGGTGCCGACATCATCATGGTGAAACCCGGTCTTCCTTACCTTGACGTGGTTCGAAAAATCGCCGACACGGTGGTTCGCCCTGTGGCTGTTTACAACGTCAGCGGAGAATACGCTATGGTCATGAACACCCGAACCGATGATGACAGCCATCGTGCCATGGTCCTTGAGGTACTGACAGCGTTCAAAAGAGCGGGCGCCAGTGTCATCGTTACCTACCACGCCAGAGAGGCGGCGAGGAAGAACTGGATTGCGTGAGGGGACACCATGGACCGTACCAAATCCGACCAATTGCACAACGAGGCCTTGTCGCATCTGGTCGGCGGTGTGAATTCACCGGTTCGGGCGTTCAAATCCGTTCACGGAAACCCAATTTATTTTGAAAAAGCATCCGGAGCCCACGTCACCGACGTTGATGGAAACGTCTTGGTTGACTTCGTTCAGTCATGGGGGCCACTCATCCACGGCCACTCTCATCCTGAAATCATTGAGACCGTGCATGAAAAAATGCTCAACGGCACCTCGTTCGGTGCACCTCACCTTGGTGAGATTGAACTGGCCAAGCGGGTCAAACAACGCTTTTCTCACATGGATAAAGTTCGCTTTGTCTCGTCAGGAACAGAGGCGGTCATGAGCGCCGTTCGTCTGGCTAGAGGTTGCACTGGGAGAGATATTTTGGTCAAGTTCGAGGGGTGTTATCACGGCCACGTGGATTCCTTGATGGTCTCTTCAGGAAGCGGTTTGGCCACGTTTGGTATCGCCAGCAGTCCTGGAATTCCACACGATACGGTCGCCACGACCCTCATCTGCCCGCTCGATGATTTGGAAGCCGTGGAATACCTGTTCAACGAACACGGCAGCGAAATTGCAGCGGTGGTCATCGAACCCTTACCGGCCAACAACGGGCTCTTGGTTCAACGCCCTGAATTCCTGCGTGGTCTGCGCACGCTGTGCGACCAACACGGCGCCCTGCTCATCTTTGACGAAGTCATCAGTGGTTTTCGTTTCCAAGAGGGGAGCTATGGCGACCTCTGTGGCGTGACCCCCGATTTGACCGCCCTTGGCAAAGTGATCGGTGGTGGTCTCCCTGTGGGCGCCTACGGTGCTCGGAGTGAAATTATGGAACACCTCTCACCGCTTGGTCCTGTGTACCAAGCCGGAACACTTTCCGGAAACCCTCTCGCCATGGCCGCCGGAGCAAAGACCCTTGACCTGCTTTCCAAGGAGGCCTATCAGCACATGGACCGCCTTGGAGCCTTGCTTGAAGAGCGACTTGGTGTGGTCTTTGAGAAGCACGGCCACCCAATGCGAGTCGTGCGGCGAGAAAGCTTGTTTTGGCTTTCTCCCGGAGATGGAACACCCGCCATTCGCGCCGATCAAATTCCAAAAGATGCCGCTGCCCTGTATGCCGATGTTCATCGTGCACTGTTGGAGCGTGGATACATGCTGGCACCTTCGGCGTACGAGATCGGTTTCATTTCCACCTCGCACGATGAAAGCCACATTTTGGGAATGGTTGAAGCGATGGACGATGCCTTGTCCAACTTGGAGTGGTGATCGTGAACGGGAAAGAGCGGATTGTGGCGGCGCTGAACCGTCAACCTGTTGACCGTACCCCAGTTTGGTTCATGCGTCAAGCCGGGCGGCATCTCCCCGAATACCGAAAACTGGCAGCTGAACACTCCTTTTGGGAACGATGTCAGGACCTCGACCTTTGCACGAACATCACCATGCAGCCCATTCAACGCTACGGCACGCTTGACGCCGCTATCGTGTTCAGCGATATTCTCACGCCCCTGCCCGCCTTTGGCTACGAGGTTGAATATGGCGGTGGCATTCGCATTGACCCATTCACGTTCGACGAAGTGGATGACTGGACGACCTTCTCGGCTCGCAAACACGCACCATGGGCGGCGGATGCGCTCAAAGCCATCGGAGAGGACAACACCGACATTGCTCGTCTTGGCTTTGCCGGATGCCCTTGGACCACCTCCCTCTACCTTCTAGCGGGTGGAACGGGCGACAAGGAATTCCACAACACGCGGGCCAAGGTTTTCTCCGACCTCGAATCGTCCCAGCGCGTCCTGTTTCGAATGGCTGACGCTGTGGGAGACCTTCTTGCTGACCAGGTGAACCATGGCGGAGCCGATGCCGTGCAGTTGTTTGACACGTGGGCCGGCTTGCTCTCGGTTGACGATTATCGAGCGATTGCCCTTCCCGCCACGCAGCGGGCCATCGAAGTCTTCCGAGAAAAGGCAGAACGCCGGGTGCCACTGATTCACTACGCCAAGGGAAGCGGGCATCTTCACGGACTCATACGTTCATTGGACATCGATGCTGTCTCGCTTGATTGGCGTGATGACTTGAAGGCCAACCGAGAAGCCCACGGTGACAAATTTGCCTTCCAAGGCAACCTCGACCCGTCCCGAATGCATGGCTCACCTGAGGCTGCCACGGTCGCTGCGCAGCGCGTGCTGGATGAAGCAGGTCAAGCCCCAGGTCACGTGTTTAACCTCGGCCATGGCTTTGCACCTGGCGCCCAAATTGACTGTGTAGAGGCCGTGTTGCGTTTGATCACGGGTGACTCGGCATGAGGCAAACCATGGTGGACATGGTCCATCGCCTCCAAGACACCATTTGTGCGGCCGTTCAAGCGGTTGACGGGGTTCCTTATCGCGAAGACGAATGGACACGTGAGGAAGGTGGCGGCGGCCGAAGCCGCGTCTTTTCCGGAGGGGCTCTTTTCGAGAAAGCAGGCGTCAACGTGAGCGTCGTTCAAGGCACCTTGAGTCCAGAAGCCGCTGCTAAAATGGGCGGAGGCCATGACCTTGAGGGCGACGATTTGGAATTCTTTGCCACTGGACTAAGTCTGGTCTTCCATCCACACAACCCCATGGCACCAACGGTCCATGCCAACTATCGCTACTTTGAGCGAGGCGAGGGAACGGTTGAGGGAAGTTGGTGGTTTGGAGGCGGTGCAGATTTGACCCCGTCGTACCTTTTTGAGGAAGACGCCATTCACTTTCACCAGGTGCTCCAAGCGGCGTGTGACCGGCACGAAGTCGCTGATTACGACGCCTTCAAGCAATGGTGTGATACCTATTTCCACATCAAGCACCGTGGTGAACGCCGCGGTGTGGGTGGTATCTTCTTTGATGACCTTCGGGCCATCAGCAAGGAAGCCTGCTTCGCTTTTGTCGAAGACAGTGCTTCGAATTTCCTTGATGCTTACATGCCCATCCTTGAACGGCGGAAGGGCATGGAATACACCCCTGAGCAGAAGCTTTGGCAGCAGGTTCGTCGAGGCCGATACGTTGAGTTCAACCTTGTCTACGACCGTGGAACAAAGTTTGGCCTGACCACCAACGGGCGCATCGAAAGCATTCTGATGTCCCTGCCGCTAACGGCTCGTTGGGAGTATGGCCATGAGGTTGAACCCGGAACTCCAGAGGCGACCTTGCTTGAGGTGCTGCGTGAACCGGTGGATTGGGTCAACAGGTGATGGTGTGTTTTCCGTCGATGAGTGGACCAGGTACGGCGATGAACTTCGTCGTCCGCTCATGGTCGCTGACGGACTAAGAAAAGCCAACACGGTCGCGGTGGTCGGTGCGGGACTCTCGGGTTTGTGCGTCGCTTACCGCATAGCGGTGAAACGGCCTGATGTTCAGGTTGAACTTCTTGAGAAAAGCGATCGGTGCGGCGGGACGATCGAAACCTGGAACCAAGGGGAATGGGTGTGCGATGTGGCCGTGAACGCCACCCGGGCTCATCCATCATTCTGGCGATTGGTTGACGACCTCGGTCTTCAGACCCAGTTCAAACCGTCCAATCCTGCTGCTTCCACCCGCTGGATTCACACGGGAGGTCGACGCCGAAAACTCTCGCCTTGGTCGGTGCTTCGGCAAGGGCCTCTCAAACTCATGCGAGGCGTACGCGCTTCCCGCCAAGGCAAGAAGTCAGTCGCTGAGACCATGCCGATTGCGAACGTAGCGGACGCCATGACGCTTGGCATTGTGAACGATGTTTCTCGCAACGTTGATGCGGACTTTTTGATGCCGTCCATGACACGATTCGGTGATGAACCGCCCATCAAACGGTCAAAGGTCAAGCGCAAAATGGTGCAGACCTATCCTTTGTTCACGCCTCAAAAAGGGGCGACGGCATCGTTGAGCGGCGGGATGCAAACGTTGGTTACTGCCTTGGTGAGTGCCCTCGAAGCCCTTGACAACGTCAGGATCTCCTTTGGGGTTGACATCACCACGCCCGAAGCGCTGGCTAAGGAGCAAAACCAACCGCTCTCCTCCATCGTTTGGTGCGCTCCTCTGCGTCGAAAAACAACTCAATTCACCCACCTCAACGTCTACGCTGTGGGGTTCACCGAGGCTGATTCACGTTCGGTCCCGGTTGGATATGGCACACTGATTCCTGACGCTGATGCCCCCATCAGCGGCGTTTTGCACGAAAGCGATGTTCACGGTTCACCACGGGCTCCAGAGGGGCATCGCCTCTTCCGATTGATGTCACCCACGACGCGTGGTGCGACCGATGAGGACGTGAAGCGCTCGTTGCGGACCTACCTTTGCGAGGCCGAGCCCGTCGTCTTTGAGAAGATCGGAGAGCGCAGCATTCCTTCCTACCCTCCCGGATACATGGCGTCCCTGGAAGTTTCAAACTCGAAATTCACTCGGGCCGGTTGGTTCTACAGTGGGGTATCCATCACTCACGTGGTGGCTGAGGCTGAACGCATCGCCGATGTGTTCTAGGCCACAATGGCGTCGAACTCTTTGCGAATCAGCTGTTCAAGTCCCTTTATCCACTGCTCATCATCGTTGAGGCAGTTGATGACCTTCAGTTCCTTTCCACCGTGTTCCATGAATTCTTCACGGATTCCAATGTCAAGCTCTTCCAGCGTTTCCAGCCCGTCAGCGAGGAAGGCTGGGGCCACGATGGCCATCTTTTCGATGCCTTTGTTCACGAGGGCTTCAACCATGTTGGTGGTGGAGGGTTCGAGCCATTTCACCGGTCCGATTCGGCTTTGATAACTCAAGGACCACTGGTCTGGGTTCAAGCCCAGGCGTTCCACGACAGCGATGGTCGTTTCGTAGCAGTGGCGTCCATAGCAGAGGCTGTTGGCTTCGCATTTGACGGTGCAACAATCAGCGACGCTTTGGCAATGCTTCTTCGATGAATCGATTCGTTTGACGTGAGACACCGGCAGGCCGTGGTAGGAAAACAACAGGTGGGTGTCGTCCGAGAGGTGTGGGCGTATCGATTCAGCAAGCGGACCGATGAATTCCTCAGCGGTTTCAAAATGACCCATTTCGAGAAGGGTGGGGGACCATTTGAGGCTTGCGAGTTGCTTGTGGGCATGCTTGAGTGAGGATTCGGTGGTCGCTTGGGCATAATGTGGGAACATTGGCAGCAGCAGCAATTCTTCAACGCCTCTCTCCCTGAGTTTCTCAAGCCCATCTCGAATGCTCGGATTGCCGTAGCGCATGGCGAATTCAAAGTCGATGTCGTCATTGATTTCGGCGAGGTTGTCGGTCACTCGCTTTGAGTACACGCGGAGCGGCGAGCCTTCATTCATCCAGATTTTTTGGTAGAGGGGGGCGATTTTTTTGGGGCGTGTTCTCAAGATGATGCCCCGAACGAGGAGATGGCGGAGTGGAGCGGGGATGTCGATGACATCGGGGTCCAGCAAGAACTCCCTCAGGTAAGTTTTGACCGAGGCGATGGTCGGTTCGTCGGGAGTTCCGACGTTCATCAATAGGACGCCTTTCTTTCCCATGGTTTTTGCCCGCACCAGTCGCACTTAACCATTTGTTCATGGTATCAAGAGGGCCATCCTCCCACCCAAGGAACTTCACGAGAGCACAGGGAGGTGTTTGATCGATGGAGCGATGCCGAGGTCTTCGGGGAAGAACATCGTCGGTTCAGGGAGGGGGATTGGCGTGATTTCTGTCCCCACCAAAGCCACCCGGCTCGGGCGCGAATCCGAGAGGACCTTTCGGGCGGTCAAGGGAGCGATCTTGTTTGAGAAATCCATGATGTCGTCGTGGGTTGGCATGTTCTCCATGGCCAAGTTCTCTCGGCTATGGCCAACGTAGACGTAGCCCTTGTTTTCGATGAAGTCCGGGTCCGCTCGATTGTCCAACGCTGCGAATTCTTTGATGTGAGCGTCGCTCATGTTCACGCCCTTCATCAGCGTGTGTCGGCAGACGATTCGGGTGTCAAGTGAAGGCATTAAGTCAATGGTTTTCTCAAATTGGTCCCAGGCTCCGCTGTTCCATTTCGGTCGGCAAACTTGGTCGAACACTTCCTTGTTGGGGGCGTCCACTGAGACGTAAAGTTGGGTTGGCAGCGTATCGAGGTTCTCGAGCACCTTGGGGAGGGTGCCGTTGGTTACCAGCATGGTGGTCATGCCGTGCTTATGGCACAATTCCATGTACTCGCTCAGGCGGGTGTAGAGGGTCGGTTCTCCGTTGAGTGAAATGGCGACGTGCTTTGGATTCTGGGCGTCCAACCACTTTTCTCGGGGCACTTTGGGGTTCCCTCCAAAGCCTGAGAGGAGACGGCGCTGGGCGCGAACGGATTCGTAGAGCAGGTCAAGGGGGTCTTGGTCGGTCAACTCCAGCGTGTCCATGTGCGGTTCACGCCAGCAGTAGGTGCAGGCCAAGTTGCACTGGTCGACGACCGGAGACATTTGCATGCAGTTGTGGCTTTCGACACCGTAGAATTTTCCTTTGTAGCACTGACGGTCTCGAAGGAGCGATTCCTTTGTCCAGTGGCACGTTTTCACCCCGCCGTGTTCGCCCACAATGTGGTAGCGTTGCTTCTGCAATTTGGCTTTCAGCTGGGGGTCCATTCCTGCCATTGGGCTCACTCCAAGAGCCACGGTCCACGGTCGGCTGGGCCGGTTGGGGGTGGCTCGGATGGCGTGCGGTCCGCCTTGCACGATATGAAAGACTCGCTGTTCACAACCTCCGCTATCCGCCTGTTCGCTGTGAACACTACCGTAGGGGTGGTCTCCTCTTACGATGTGGTAAAAAACACCTACTTTNNTATTAACACCCTTGTGTTGGCAATTTCACCAGTGATTCATATAGGTCCGGCGACACATAATTACATGAAAGAAGCAAACCTTTCAGGAGATAACCATGGACCACGAACTGGAGACTTACACTGAGCAAGCCGTATCGAACTTCACCTACCGAAGCGGGGTGTTTGGTCGGTCCTTTTGGAACCGATGGNTGTCAGCTGTTGCTTTCTACCGTGCAGGTGTCGATCGCCGTGGTGCCATCCAATCCAGGAGGTCGATTTGAATGGATGCGTATCTTGAACGCTACGTTGATGCAACGATGGACGCACAAGTGACTCGCAACGGCATTTTCGCTCGGCGAAGCCTGTCCGACCGCCTTCGTGGTTGGTTCGGCATGAACTGAAGCCATCCTTTACAAGTCACACGTGGCCATGNCTCNCCGATGAGCGAGCGCTGGTCGTGGGTTCCCCATCTCTGGGGCTTGTTGACGCCTCTNATTACGGCGGCCTGTCTGTTTGTTGGCGGNCAGTGGATGGCTTTACCACTCGTCTTGTTTCTTGGGGTCTACCCGCTGATCGAAATAGCGTTGGGCCAATCCGACAAGACTGAGCCACTCCAAGAAGGCCGAGCCCACAACGTCATCGTTCACCTTCATGCTGTGCTCGTGCCGTTGATGGTGTGTGTTCTGTTGTGGCGAGTCAGCGTTGATGGTTGGACGTTGATGGTCGGATTGGGGGCTGCCTCTGCCGGCTTGAGTAACGGCGCCTCTGGCATCGTAGCAGCGCATGAGCTGGGCCATCGACGGCCACGCTCGAAAAGTTGGTGGACGGCCCGCCTGTCTCTGTTTTCTGTCTTGTATTTGCATTTCACCACCGAGCACAATCACACGCATCATCGGCATTGGGCTCGGGACGTTGACCCTACGTCTTCACCATGGGGGCGCAGCGTGTACTACCACGTTCTGCAGACCGTCCCGCGTCAGGTGAAAGGTGCGTACCGTGCTCGTCCCGTTGACACACGGCGTGCCTTGTCGATCGAAGCCCTCCTTCTCGCAGGTTTGGCNCTGGTCGGCTGGCCTTTCTTGGCGGCNTTTCTTGCCCAAGCTGCTGTGGCGATTTACCTGCTTGAATTTGTNAATTACCTTCAGCACCATGGTCTACGACGAGGCGATGATGAACGACCTAACGCCACCCACGCATGGGAAAGCCGCCACCGTTTGTCTCGTTGGACGCTGATGGAACTGCCCCTTCACCCCTCGCACCACCTCAAAGCCAGCACGCCTTACCAGCGGCTGGAGGTCCGGGATGAAGCACCACAACTTCCGTTGGGCTACTACGGAATGTTCTGGGTGGCGCTGATTCCACCTTTGTTCGGACGCCTGTTGCGCAAGCAGGCAAAAATCGTGGGCCTGCCCGCTTGAAGCATCAAACCTCATCGTCAGGAGCGTTGATTTCGCCCCAGAAACCTCCAACTCCCGAAGCGGACGATGCAGGGGCTTCTTCCTTGGAGGCCATTGCTTGTTCTCCTGGTGCGCTCGTGCCGTGAATTTGCTCCAACAATTCTTCCTCACTGATGTACTGAGGGCTCAGGTCGATGCCAAACTCACCCTGTGGACTGTNTTTGGGAACGTAAACCGTGAGGCCTTGACCCGTGAGGCCGGCAACCAGGCTTTTGAGTCCCAAAAAGAGGATGACACTGCCAACAAGAATAAACAGGCCGAAAATCGCGAAAGGAACAAACATCTGACCGATGCTGTAACCCTCCTGTAGGGTCATGATGAGTCCCCACAGCGGGAAACCGGCAAAAACACCACCGAACGCCGTCAGGAAGACGCCCACGCCGAGCGCTAATCCCCGTGGGGTCTCTTGGCGGACGAGTTCCTCGTCATCAGCCGATGTCGGACCTCGGACAATGGCTCTTCTTTCCATGTTCAATGGGAAGCGAGAGGGTGTAAGAAATGTTTCATGAAAGCAGAGGTCAATGGGTTTTCCAAACATCACTTGATATACAACTTCTCGATGTTGAGATATGAAAGGTGCTGAGATGTTATCAGTGGAAGGACTTACCAAGGCTTTCGGTTCCGGCTCCAACAAACTTCAGGTCCTCAAGGGCGTGGACATGAACATCAAACAAGGTGAAATGGTCGCCTTGATGGGTCCTTCCGGATCGGGGAAATCGACGCTCCTCAACATCATCGGTGGTCTTCTTGCAGGTGACGAGGGAAGCATCACGCTCGGGAAGCGAAGCTACGGGCTCCGTGGACCCTCCAATGTGGTGGATGTCCGACGAGAACTGGTCGGGTGGATTTTCCAAGATTTTCATCTGCTGGACAACTTGACGGCGTTGGACAACGTTGCCATGGCGCTCGAACTCTCGGGCATGTCGTCGGTCGAAGCCGAAGCGGCGGCTCGCAACGCCCTTGAAAAAGTGGGCCTCGGCGACCGCATGCACTTCATTCCCGACCAGCTTTCAGGTGGTCAACAACAACGCGTGGCCATCGCCCGAGCCATTGCTGGAAACCGCCCTGTCCTCCTTGCCGACGAACCCACAGGCAACCTTGACATCGCCAGTGGAAAAGAAGTGATGGTGCTGTTCAAGGAACTCTGCCACGACGAAGAAAACCCGATTTCCATCTTGATGGTCACCCACGACCCTGACCTGGCATCCAACGCCGACCGCATGCTGCTGCTCAACGATGGCCGTACTGAAGCCTCGGACATCCGCTCTGCTTGGGGCCTCGATGAAGACGAAGGAGGCGAGGAAGAATGAGTGAACGCCAAGACGGTTTGAAAGAGACCGATTTCACGATTGGACGCTCGCGCATCAACCGTGCGATGCATCGGATTTCTGAACTTCCAAGTCGCCTTCGCTTGGCCGGTCAAGGTGCCTGGCGCGGGAAAGAGCGTGGACTGGCCGTTATCGCCGGTGTGTTTCTTGCTTCACTCGTCATCACAACGGTGTTGGCCTACGGTGTGGGTCTGTCGCAGTTGTTCTTTGAAGAATCGCTCAAATCAGAACCCATTGATGCCAAAATCGAGTACGCACGAACACCGGTTGAGAATACAAGCGGTTGGTCCAACAACACCACCACGATGGTCGAGGTGTGCGATGAATTGCGCAATGAATTCTCGCAGTTCAACGATTGCACCCTTGTTCTGGGACGTCAAGGCATTCACAGTGGAGGGCTGTTCAATTTCGACTTCGTCGTCGCCCAACCGTTGGAGATGCGCGGGATTAGTGACAACGACAATCCCCTCTGGTCAAACGTCACGTTCGATTATCCAGAGGCCGAAGAAAACGGCCCACCCATTTCGGACCAGCGCGCCATTCGTTTCTACGGCCCTGAGGCCTTTGACGGTGAATTGGCGGAACGCTACAGGCCAAGCATCATCGCGGGATCCGGTGAATGGCCGAGCCCAGAAAACATGACCGAAAAGCGAGGTGTGATTCTACCATCGACCATCGCCAGCGAAGCCCAAGCAAGCGTCGGCGACGTCCTTGATGCGCTCACCTTCGCTTATGTTGTGGACGAATCCACCATTTTTGAGGGCACGGTCACGGACGACAACTGCGCTGGAGAAGTGACGGTTGAGAACAACGAAATGATGTATTGTCGGGTCTGGATGACGGTCGAAAACCTGACCGTCATGGGCATCTACGAGCCTTGGCCGTTCGGCAATCCAACCCTTCCGTTCAATCCCATCTTTTCGACATGGGACGTCTTGACTGAACCGCAGCGCGGTGTCTTGATGGACAACGACCACATGTACCTCGGTTTGACCATTGACCGAAGTGCTTTGCCCACCTCGTCCACCGCTGCGGCAGCCGAATGGTTGGAGGCGCTCGGAAAAGACGTGCAAGACGGTACGTACACCGACGAAGAGGTTGAACTCTACTACACCGACATCATCAGCGGNACCATCACCTTCCTGAACATCTTCCTCGGNTTGATCCAGATTTTCGATTACATCATCATGATCCCCATCGTGGTTCTTTCCATTTCAGTTCTCATCTACGGCCTCGTGCTGTCCCTCGAACAACGCCGTCGTGAAGTGAGCATTCATCGCGTGATTGGTGCCGACGGCCAGAGTTTGCAAGGCATGGTCTTGCTCGAACTCTTCGTCATGTCATCCGTGGCTTGGCTTGCAGGGTACCTTCTGGCGATGTTTTCGGTCCCCATCGTTCTCTCTGCCGTCGGATTCATGGAATTCAGAACCGGTGACTTCGACGTCAATCCGACCCTCTCGGTAGGGTCGACCATTTTTACCGCCCTCACGACCCTTGGTCTTGCGCTTCTGTTTGGGCGAAGTCGAGCGCGTCAATTCATTGAACTTGAAATCGAAGAAGGCGTACGGAAGACAACACAAACCGCTGAACCGAAGCGCTGGCTGCACTGGCTGGCCTTCTTGTTTGGAATGTTGGCGGTCGTTGACACCTGGCTCGAGGCCCGCGGAAACGGCGATGGCATCGTGTCGAATTTCTTCCTCGAAGGCCTCATCAGCATCTTCGGACCGTTTGCACTGTGGATCGGTGGAGCGCTTTTGCTTGGACGCATCGGCGCCCGAGGGCCTCAAATCATGCAGGTTATCTTCGGCCGTACGCCCTTGCTCAAGGACGTGAAGCGCGGGCTGAAGGGCTCAGGTTCGGCCGAATCGGTGAACCGTTTGTCCGTCATTATGTTGCTCACCCTTTCCATCGTCACCCTTGCGGCCGTTCAGGGCTACACTGGGACGCTGGTCGATGAGAAAACCGTTGACGCCACCGTGGGTTCCGACCTCAAGATCACGATGGAACAACCCGTGAACGAGACGACCTTGCTGGCCATCATGGATGAATTCACGAGCAGCAGCATCACTCCCCTCGCCACCAGCGTTCCCGAGTTAGGTTTGGCTGACAACAACGGCGGCGATACACTCCAAACTTACGTTCTGCTGGACGGAAACGGTGACGTGTTGCGATGGAGCGATCAACCTCTGCCGGGCACCAGTCCGTCGGCGGCGATGACGGCTTATGCTGCTGGAGGATTTTCCGCGGGAGCCGATGCTGCTTACGCCCTTGACCTCGCTGGGTCTGACCGTGGCGGCGATGAGAATCGACTTGGAGACGTTCTTCTCAAAAAGAACGATTCAAGCGGTAAATCGGCCAACATCGTCTTTGTTTGGGAAAAGAGAGAGGCCAACTTCACACAGGGCGGGTTTTCCGGTAGTTTCCTCTCCCCCCAAGGGATTATCGACACCTATGCGTCCTACATGCATCGCGATTGGTCCGACCTCACCATCCTCAACCAAAATTTGAACGGCCGCAACATCAGCCTCGCCGACTTTTCTCAAAGCAACTTCTCGGGGACCGACCTCTCAGGAACAAACCTCAGCGAATCGCTGTTCTATGAAACCGACCTGTCGGGTGCCGACTTGACGGGAGCCAACCTCACCAACGCCGTCATCGCCAGTTTAGGCGGAGCTGGAAGTTTAGAGAATACCATTCTGGTCGATGCAAATCTCACTGGAGCCTGGGGGACAGGAATCGGTCAAATGAACTTGACCATGGCGGTGCTCAGCAACACCACCTGCCCCGACGGAACCAACTCGGACGAGACGGGTTGTGAAGGCGGCTTCAGTGAAGACATCACGCCCATCATGGAAGAATTCTTTTTGGCCAACACGCAGGTGAGATTTGACATCACGCCGTTCACGCATGAGATGCACTACGTGGGGATCCACGAATACATCCCGGGTGTGGGCAACGCGGACGGACTCATCATTGGAGAATCCTCGTGGAGGGCGTTTATCGGCGACGACGAAGCCAACAATTACACCTCCACGACATGGATTGTGGATGTCAAAGGCGTTGATGATGAAGAACTCGAGGCCTTGGGTTCAACCATTTCGGCCGATGCCCGCGTCTCCAGCGTGGAGGACTGGGCAAGCTCGCACAAGGAAGTCGAACGCAACGGGGGCCTGATTTTCGGTACGCCGGGGTTGCTCTCTTTGCAATTTGTCGTGGCAAGTGTCGCCGCCATCGCCTCAAGCTTCGTGTTCCTTTCCTTGGTGCTGAGTCAACGCCAGAAAGAACTGGCCGTGCTGCAAGCGATTGGAGCATCACCCAACCAAATCATTCGATTGGTGCTGTTTGAGATTCTCTCCATCGTGATGGTCTCCATGGTCCTCGGCATTGTTTTGGGTGTCGGTTTGGCTCTGTCCTTCAACGGGTTCTTCGACGTCTTCGGTTTCATCTTCCAAATCTTCGGTGGTTCCACGACCACCATACAGCGGACACTGGTCTATCCGTGGACCCAGATCATTCTGGTGTCTTTGGCGGTGTTCTCTGCGGTCGTGGTGGCCCTGCTGGTGACAACACGTCGTGCGCTCAAGGCAGATTTGGCCAGCGTGCTCAAGGGGGAATGAAGATGAGCGATACGATTCTTTACGCAGACGGCCTGTACCACGTTTACGAATCCAAAGCCGAAGACGGCAACGTCGTGGCCTTGCGAGGCTTGCACATCGACATGAAGTCCGGTGAAGCCATCGCCGTGGTTGGACCCTCCGGGTCTGGAAAATCCACCCTCATGAAGTGCCTTGGTGGACTGATGAAGCCCAGTGCTGGTTCGGTAAGCCTCGCCGGCAAGAACATGACGCGACTGACCGGGCAAGAGTTGGTTGAACTGCGACAAAGGACGGTTTCGTTTATTTTCCAAGAAGGCAACTTGTTGCCGGACTTGAACGCTCGAGACAACGTCGCTCAACCACTCCGCCACCAAGGCGTCTCTTCGAAGAAGGCGCTGGCCCTGGCCGACGCCATGCTGACCCGTCTTGGCATGGGTCATCGCAACAACGCCCTTCCAGCGATGTTGAGCGGCGGTGAACAACAACGTGTGGCCATCGCTCGCGCTCTCATCACTCAACCCCGATTGATTTTGGCTGACGAACCCACCGGCGCCCTCGATCCGGTAACCAGCCGAGAAGTGCTAGCGTTGTTCAAGGACCTGCACGAAAACGACGGGGTGTCCTTCCTCATCGTGACGCACTCGAAGGAAGTCGCAGCCTTTGCCAACCGTTCGCTTGAATTGCGGGACGGCCGCTTTGTTGCCGAACACGGCGAAGGTGTCGACGTAGAAAACCTCAGCCAGGACCGTGAGTTGATCATCGACGAAACGGGAACGGTGACCCTTCCTCCCGACCTCTTGGTTCGACTTGGTGGCGCTGGCCGCTACACCGTGGGCAACGTCAACAGCGGCTACCTCTCGCTGCAAGGCGAGGCCGTCGAAGCCATGGGCAAGATGGAACTGGCGTCCGTTTGTCCGGCGTGCAAGCACGACTACGGCGATTCTGAGGACCAAGAATGCCCCTCGTGCGGTTCAAGTAGACCAATGGTCGAGGTCAAACCGTGAAGCACTGGGTGACTTTTGTCGGGTATTTGGAAGGCTTTTCCTTCCTCATCCTCATGTTCTATGCCATGCCAATGAAGTACATCGCTGGCGAACCCGAGATGGTGTCGTTGTTCGGCTCCATTCACGGTGGACTCTTCGTCGCCTACGTCGGCTTGTTGCTGCTGGGTGTTGGCAAGCACTGGAACCGAACAGCACTGATTCACGGCTTCATCGCCGCGGTCGTCCCTGCTGGCCCTTTTCTGTTCGAAGGGATGCTCTCGGGTGGAGAATACGACTTGCAAAATGACTGATTCTTTCGGGAGTTTATGCACAATGAATATAACACCGCGTAACATTTTCCCACCTAAGTGATAAGATGGATGCGAAAACAATCTTCCAACCAAAAATCTGGTACATCATCTGTGGAGCAATGGCTCTCATTGGTGGAATTGAGAACAACATAAATGCCGAAACTTGGGCGGAAAGCGCCTGGGGAGAAGGCAATGCCACCGAGCAAGCACTGGCAATGGAGGCGTTGTTTGGTCTTTTCATGTGTGGATTTGGAGCAATGGGCCTTACCTGTGCTTTTGCCCTTGAGGGCAAAGCTCAAGCAAAGTTCGCTCTCGCCAATGGCGCAGTTATCTCCGCCTTTTTCATTGCGATGTTCGTCGTACTCCCTACGACGGGGTACGAAATACCAGGTATTGCCTGGTTGGTTCCACCGTTCTTGTTCATGGGTGGTTTGATGGCTTCTGGCTATCTTCACATGAACGATGACGAGGCAGCTCAAGAATCAACGGAGGCCTGAAGATGGAC
>PAGK01000008.1 GCA_002704515.1 Methanobacteriota archaeon | reverse complement strand
ACTGAGTCGATCCATGGCCGCACCGTCGCCGAGTTGACCCGTGCTGCCTCCACCCCAACAAGCAACTGAACCGTTGTCAAGAATGGCACACGTGTGGTCCATGCCTGCAGAGATGGCCACAGCTGTTCGACCAATACCAAGGCTAGCAGTCAAGGTTGGTGTGGTGGTGTCCGTTGTCGAACCATCGCCAATTTGTCCATAATACCCGTATCCCCAACAGGCTACCGACCCATTGTCAAGGATGGCACAGGTGTGTTCCTTACCCGCAGCGATGCCCACGGCCGTGCGTCCAACGCCGAGGCTGCTCGTTTGGGTTGGATTGTAGAGGTCCGTGGTGCCACCATTACCAAGGTTGCCACTGTAGCCATAACCCCAGCACATGACTGAGCCGTTCTCGATGATGGCGCACGTGTATGCTCCGCCCGAGGAAACGGTGGTGTTGGTGTACACCGAGCCCTCCTGAAAGCCGGGGGTATTGAGCTGAGGAAGAGGAGAGATGGTTCGTTCAACATCCATTTCAGAGGAAAGAGAGGCTTGGGATTCATCCGTGTTTAGGGAGTGAACGGCCACTGAAAGAGGCAGGAGAACCATCAAACTGGCCAAAATTATGGATAAGGCACGTCGCTGCATGCCAGTTCCTTGGTCAGATTCTGTATAAACTGTTTGACCTCGATGAAGGAAGAAAAGAGGCGCTAACCAGCGACCGGTTCAACGGCAAATGCGCATATCACTAGACCCTGTAGAACGAATGGCAAAACTCCTCAACGCGGGACGGCAACGGAACGAATTCACACGTCCCGGGAATGTTCCCGCCCAAACCAATTAGAAGTGCACCAAGGAGAACCCATCCAGTCAACATGGAGACTCGAAACAGCACGGTTTGAAAATCTCCAAAACGATTCATGCGCAAGACAACGGCAACGTTGGCGAGCGCCATCAGCAGGGCAGCCCCCAGAAACCAAACGCCATCCATGGGGTCGGAAATGGCAAAGCAAGCAAACCAAAGAAGCGAGAGTTGGACGGTCGTTCGCGTCGTGGCTGCATCCCCAAACGAAGAAGGGAAGGAATGGATGCCTTGTTCACGGTCGCTCTCCACGTCCATCCGTGCGTAATTGATGTCAAAAGCGGCGATCCACAACGCAACGCCAATGGAGATAGGGAGGATGGTTGGAGCCCACAAGAAGTCGGTGCCGTTTGAGAATTGACCCGTTACGGCAGCCCAACCATGCACGTCGGCGGCAATGGCAACCCATGCTCCCGCCGGGGCTAAACCCAAACACAAACCCAACCAGAAGTGGCACAACCATGTGAACCGTTTCATGTACGGGTAAATGACGAACGCAAGAACGGGTAGCCACGCCATCATGAGGGCAACCATGTTGAGCAAGCCAGCGCTAATGAGAAGCATCAGTAAGAACACGGTGGCAAGCGTCCACGCGGTTTGCAAACTCATGGAACCCGAGGCTAGATGGCGCCCCTGCGTCCGAGGGTTGGCCGCATCGATGTCTCGGTCGATAATGCGGTTGAGCGCCATGGCGAGACCGCGGGCGCCAACGGCAGCGAGAAGAATCCATAGCAAATCAAGACCCGGTTCAAGGTTGAATTGTTCCAGAGCGATGAAGTACCCGATGAGGACAAAGGGAAGGGAAAACAGGGTGTGTTCGATTTTGATGAACGACAGCACCTGTTTCGCGTCCATCACTCAGGGCCCCCAAAAGAAAGGTGGGGTGGCCATTCGTATTTCTTGAGTTCGGGGTGAGCAGCGACCTTGGCCAGCGTTTCTTCGTTGTGGAGGGTGACGGCGGGCCATCGACGAACACCGTGTTCTTCCGAGGGGATGGGCGTGGTGGCATCCCAACACAGACGGGATCGGTCGTCGTCAAAGGTCAAACCGCGCCCGACATCAAAGCGGGAGGTCAGTTGCCAAAGCAAGCGACGACGCGCTTTGGAGTGAGTCATGTCAAGGTCGTCATTGGTGATGAATAACCATCGTAGGTTCTTTTCGGAATCCAATTGCCAAATTGAATTTCTCAATTGAATAATTTTGTCAATTCTTTGACCTTCAAGGTCGTCATTTCCGCCGTGCTCTCCTGTGCGGGGACTTGGCGTACCGTCGATGGAAGTTGAAACGACGAGCATGTTGTCCCGCAGCATCCGGGCTTGGCGCACGTCCGGCATCGCCTCAACAGCGCTCAATGCTGTGAACGGTTCAGACGCCACCGTTCCTTGACGCCATTCAGGAGTTGGTTGATTGTATGAACCCTCCAGCGGTTCGTCGGAAGAACGTGGATCGGTAGGCACCAACGACGTTGCATCAATGAGCAATTTGTCGTGGACGTTTTCAAACGGCGAGGCGGCTTCAAGAGCGTCGGCCACCATTCCGGGAAGAATGACGATGTCTTCGCTGATTTCGACCTTGTCGTTCAGTGCATCCAAGAAGGCCTCAAGGTCCTTCGGATTTTGCTCCGGGTCGATGGCGGCGATGACCTTGAGAAACATCATTTGCCCTGCACCAAGGAGACCGAGGGCTGTTTTCCGCCCCTGGCGAGGATAGCGCTGTTTGGATGCCACGATGGCGAGGTTGTGGAAACCAGTCTCCAACGGCAAGTGGACGCTCTTGACGTCACGGTGTTGGAATTGGAGGACCGGCGAAAACTGACGACCAATCGCTTCTCCGAGATAACCGTCCTCCATCGGTGGAAGCCCGACGATGGTGGCTGGGAGAATCGCATCCGACCGGCAGGTGATGGCAGTAACGTGCAACACAGGGTATTGCCCTGTCAGGGAGTAAAACCCGTAGTGGTCGCCAAACGGCCCCTCGAGCTTCGTTTCGGTGGGATCACAGTAGCCTTCGATGATGATATCGGCTTCCGCCGGAACCCACAAGTCTTGGGTCAAAGCCTTCGTGATGGGCAGAGATTTTTGTCCGAGAATACCGGCGAATTGGTACTCAGAGAGGTTATCGGGCAACGGGGAAATCGCCGAGAAAATAAGTTCGGGTGGGCCCCCGATGCAAACCGCCACGGGCATGCGCTCTCCCTTGGCGGCGTGGTCCGCTGCGTGTTTGTGGATTTGCCAGTGCAAACCGAGTTCGGTTTCATTGTGAACTTGAGCCCGATACATGCCCAAGTTGTGTTCACCGTCCGAATCTTTGGTGACCACCAACGGCAAGGTCACAAAGTGGCCCCCGTCCATTGGCCAGGTCTTGGGAATGGGGAGTTTGGTCAAGTCATTGGGCAAGCGCACGCGCTGACCCTTGCCCTTGCGTACTTTCTTTGGCGGCATGGCCAAAGCGTCCCGAAGCAACGGGAGGCCTTTCCATGGCTTGCGCATGTACAATCCAATGTCGGGCTTCATCATGGCGACCATTCGGTCGCCGATTTCAGTTTCATGGCTCGCACCTAGGGCCCGGAGGGTCCGATCATGGCTTCCAAACGCATTCATGAGGAGAGGAATGGACGAGATGGAGCCGTCGGCCAACTTTGGTTGCTCAAAAAGGACAGCCGGTCCGTCATTTTTCACGAGAAGGTCGGCGATGGCCCCCGCTTCATAGACGACGTCAACCGGTCGGTCAATTCGCAAGAGCTCTCCACCCGCTTCGAGGTGGTTCACCCAGCGCCTCAAGGTCTTCCAAGCCACGGCCGGCCCTGTGGCTTCTTGGATTTGAACCTCCGTATGCTGGCCTGTTTTCCCCAACGACCACCAAGAAGCCCCACCGTTTCCTTCATGGGCTTCCGTGGCCCCGTTTCAACCGAGGAGGCAAAGATGTACGACGTTGTGGTCATCGGTGCCGGCCCAGGAGGCGGTTCTGCCGCCCTGCATGCCGCCAGAGCCGGGCTTTCCACGCTTCTTCTCGAAGCAGACCCGGAGATAGGCACGCCGGTCCATTGCGGAGAGTGTTTGTCTGACCTCGCTGTTCAGAACTTGGACCTTGAATTGCCCGACCACGTCAAGGCCTTGGACGTCAAAGGCATCCGCGTGATTTTCCCGGATGGAACAGAAAAACTCCTGACCGAGGAGGGATACGTCCTCGAAAAACATCTCTTTGAACGTTGGTTGGCCGATGAAGCCATCGCCAAAGGTGCAGAATTGCACCTGCATCATCGCGTCACAGGAATGGAGCGAGTTTACAATTCGGAAAATCAATTTTCTAATTGGAAACTTGAAGGCCGAGGAGACGCCTTTCCCATCGAATGCAAAGCGGTGATTGACGCCTCTGGAGTTTCCGGTGCAGCGTCAAAATACCTCGACATGGGAGGCGACGTGGAGGTCATCGCAGGATTCCAGTACGAAATCCTGGACGTGCCCAACGACGGCTACCTCGATTTCTACCTCTGGCCAAAATATTCACCGCATGGCTATGTTTGGATGATTCCCAAAGAGGGAGGGAGAGCCAATGTGGGACTGGTGACCACCGATAAGCGAGGCGCCATCAAGTACCTCGAATCCTTCATCGAAGACACCTACCTGAAAGGCAAACCTGCGGTCAACCCACCGTGGCGGAAAGAGGGCATCAAAGTTCGACCCTTTGGAGGCACCATCCCCATTTCAGGACCAAGAACCACCACCGTTGGGGACGGGATCATGTTGGTTGGTGATGCAGCAGGATTCACTTCTCCGTTGTTTGAGGGCGGAACCCACTTGGCCCTGTGGTCGGGAAGGGAAGCGGCCCAAACCTTGGCCAAAGCACTTGAGGAAAACAACCTCTCCGAAGAGCGATTGATGGCTTATCAAAAAGCTTGGAAAAAGCGTTTCCCGCCCTATCATAAAATCCTCAAGGGCAAAACGGCCCTCTACGAATTGACGGATGACGAAATGTCAGCCATGGCCCGACTCCTACCCAACGAACTTGGAAACATGAGCCCAATTGACAAGGCCTTCATCGGCCTGAAAATCCTGGTGCGAAGGCCGTTATTGTTGACCAAGCGCGTTATTTCTGTGCTTCTCTCGTTTGGCTATTCCCGTGCGAAATTCTTTGGCTGGTAAGGAACTCTAGCCTACGACGAATGAGCAAAGGCCATGAGGGACGCCCCTCCCCCAATTACCATGTGGGGGCTCACGATGTGGTTGGCCCTCATCGCGACCGGTTGGTTGATGCTGAAACCACGGCTTCACGAACAACAGCCTGCCCTCTCCGTTGTCCTTCACCTTACCCTGGCCTTGCCCTTCGTTGCGCTTGCTCGATTGTTTTTGGTCAACGACACCTCCGTAATGCACGTTGCCGCCTTTGGGGGAGAAGATCTTCCTCTGAAATACAGATTCGCAGCGACATGGGCTGCTCGAGAGGGGCCCCTGCTCATGTGGCTGGGGTGGATGTCGCTGGTCGCATGGCTCTGGCGGCGGCCGCTGCCCGGTGAGGCTGGGGCTACCGTGGATGCTCAAGCCACACGTCTTCGCCTCATGCACCTGATGAGCCTCACCCTGTTGCTCATCGCGTTCTCTCTGGACCCGTTTAAGGAAACACCTGCCTTCTTCATGGGGGCTGGACTCAATCCGCTGCTCCAGACCGACCTCATGGTCATCCACCCTCCGCTCATTTTCCTAACCTATGCGCTCTGTCTGCACCTCACGGCCATCGCCATGGCCGCCGCCTTCACCAACGAAACCGAAAAACTCGGCCCACGTATGCTTCATCTTGCGCGCCCGGGTTTGCTCATGGCAACGCTCGGTATCGGACTGGGAGGTTTGTGGGCCTACTTGATTCTCGACTGGGGCGGCTATTGGGCTTGGGATCCGGTGGAAACAGGGTCCTTCCTTCCCTGGCTCGCTCTTGTGATGCTCGTCCACCTTCGCACACGCCCCGGAAAGGTCCGCCCCGAGGTATGGATTGGGGGTGGCCTCGTCACCGGAATGCTCGCCCTCTTTGCCACCACCGTGACCCGTGCTGGGGGCGTGTGGGCCTCATCTGTCCATACCTTCGTGACCAGCGACACCAGCACACCTCCAAGCGATGTATTTGGTCGGCTGATGGTCCTGAGGGACGACCCTGCAGGAACCGAAGTGATGTCCTACGTGGTTTGGATGTTCATGCTGATTGGCTGTTGGCTCGCCGTTCAACGCTCGGTGGCGTCCAACCGCCAACTCAAACTGAACGATGCATGGGTTGTGGCGAGCCCTGCAGCCGTTGCACTCCTTGGGTGCTTGCTCTTCACAGGCAGCAACGGCGAGGGGTTATCTTGGGCCAGCGTGCCTCAAGTGTTGTTCATCGTTCCCCTCTTTTTACCGATGCTATTGGTGGGGCGGACCAACTCCCCCCAAGCCTCTGATGAATCCAAATCGTGGGCCTATCATCGCCTTACACCAGCACCTCTGGACCTCGTGTTTGCGCTCGCCGTTTATGCCCTGACCGGTGATGTGTGGATTGCCACGGCCGCCACGGTCCTCTTCGTTCCAATGTACAGGGCAGACAATGCGCTCAAAGCGTGGCCATGGGCGGCTGGGGGCGTCATGCTGGGTCTTTCGCTGGCGTGGTCCCAAGCGCTGAGCCTTGGAGTAGCTGGGTTCATTCTTGTCGCCTTTGTCCTACCGTGGTTACTCGCCCCTCAAGAAGAGGAGGAGGTTTCCCTTTCGCTGTTCGAAACCAAGGGGCAGATGCGCATCGCCCTGTGGGGCAGTGTCATCATCGTCAGCCTGTATCTGGTTCTTACCTGGGTGTTGTTGCTCACCAGCATCGATGCGGTGAATTTCGAAGCCCACGAACTCTACGGGGCACCGTTCCTCGCTGCCGTCGGCGCGGGNTTGTTTACNTACACNCGACGAAANGACAACNCCNTGNCCACGTTTCGCTTCCTCTGTGGNGCNTTGGCCNTGAGCGTNCTNGGNCTNNTGCTCGCNCCTGATGCNTTTGGAAGNGATGCAACCGCNTCGGTNTCTGAGCATTTGACGAGGGGNCACATCGTGTGGATGTCNCTGCCCATGCTGATGCTTGCNGTNGCNCCGGTGGGNAGGGAAGTGNTNGAGCNAGATTCGGGCNGCCNAAGCNAANGGCGTATGGAAACGNATTCCANTGGGCGCTCATGTGGTNCACTTCGGNCTGCTTNTGCTCTTGCTGGGNCACCTCTCAACCACNGTTTTNGTCGATCGAGGCGACGCCAGNCATCGAATNTCCCTNGTNAANGATGAAATCATTGTCCACGAGGGNCTGGGGTTGGAATTCATCGGCTTGGANTTGAACGACCAAGACTTGGAGGTCGGCGACGGATTCATNGGNGTTCGCATCGCCGTTTACGAAATGAATGGAAACGATGTNGGNGNCCTCATCGGGGAAGTGATNCCNGGCACGCTGCGNTTTGACGACCAAGGCGTCCCTCGGTCTGAAGTNGCCACCCTCACACGGCTGACTGGNGATGTGGTGTTCATCTTTGATGGAAGCCAAGCAGGAGCGCTGATGTCNTCGGCNGGAGCAAANGGANTCGACGGCATTGAATTGGTNCGCGTGACCGTNTACAANNTGCCGCACTCNCANCTNGTTTGGNNCGGTTGGTGCGCCATGATGGCNGGGATGGCNTTNGTNGCCTTNGCTGGGGCAGGAAGCACCACGAAATCCAGCAANGAAGCGCCTATCCNNNCCCTNGAGGAAGAATGACCACNTCCAATGCAATTATGAAGGGGGGGCTGGTCGCCGAATCATCCCCTTGGAGGCTATACCATGGAAGAAGGAACAATTGTTCACGTTGATTACGAACTCTACAACAACGAAAGCGGCGACTTGATNGAGACCACACGAGAAGACGTGGCGAAAGAGCANGAGATGCATCAAGAAGGCCGNTCCTACTCCCCCATGGTCTGCGTGGTCGGTGGCGGGAACCTCATTCCNGGATTCGAAGCTGCTTTGGCCGATGCNAAAGCCAACAAAGAAATCGAAGTCGTNATTGAAGCNGCNGANGCNTACGGNGANAANGACCCNGAGCANATNGANACNATCAGCATNGACAAACTCATNCGTGCCGTCAANGANCCAAACTCCCTCTACATCGGCGCCCCAGTGAACATCGGTAACCGCCAAGGCTACCTTTCCTACNTGGCAGCAGGCCGTGCCCGTGTCGATTACAACCANCCCATGGCTGGNAAGACGCTGAAGTACAGCTTCAANGTCGTCAAAGTNGTTGAAGGAAAAGAAGAGNAAGTTTTGGCTCTNCTCGAGTCAAACACCGGACACAGTGATTTCGGCGTGGCCTTTGATGGCGATGACCTCAACATCACCATTCCTCANACCATGCTTTTCGANACCAACGCTGCCATGATGAAGTTCCGATTGGTCACCATCATTCGAGACGCTGTGGATTGCGGAAAAGTCTCCTTCATCGAAGTTCACGAACCACGAGGCTTTGGCCTTGACGCCGAAGACGAAGAAGAGGCTGCTGACGAAGGCGAAGACCTCTCCAAACTCTCCGTGGCTGATCTCAAGGAACGCCTCAAGGCAGCAGGCCTNCCTGTNNGCGGNAAGAAGGCCGACCTNATTGCTCGTCTTTCGCAAGAAGAAGAGTAAGCCCGTAGGAAAACCGATAGCCAAGAGGGCGTTAGCCCCTCGTGCTGAGGTGGATTGAACATGGACGAAACCGTTGATTCAACGTTTAGCCCCCCTCTNCCTGACGACCGTTACTCCTCGGCNGAAAAAGCCGTNATTTGGACGGCCATTGGACTCGCTNTTGCCATCCTCGCCGGTTTGATGCTGGCCTACGACACGGTATGGACCGAAACNCTNCGCCCCATNATTTGGGANCCNGTGGTCGAAGACGCNGGNGTNGCCGGCGATGCGGGCTACACGCCCCAGAACACNGCGATTTACACCTTGAGCATGCTCGGNTGTGTCGTGCTGCTTCAGGCGCTGTTTCGAAAGTGGAAGATGCCCACCGATGAACGAATGACGATGGCCCTCATCGCTTGGGTTTGCCTTGCCCCAGTCCTGAGGGTGCTCGAGGATGCAGATTTCTTCTCTTCCACGCGAGATGTGTTGTTCATTTCACCCATCATTCACCTGCATTTGGCGGCNTGGCTGGTCGGCATCGCTGTGGTTTCCCATTTGGTGGGCGGCCGATTTGATGGATTGAGCAGTGACCGGGCCCAAGATGCCCAAGCCACCCTGCTTGGAGGCGTCTTGTTTGTGGCCTTGATGGGCCACTGGTANCTGCTNTACCAGCCNGCTTACGCCGGCCATCCGGGGGTTGACTTTTCATTGGCGACCGGCGGATTGGTCGTTTCCATGGCCGTGATGTGGGGGGCGTTGGTGTGGACNCGAATGTGGCCAGCCATCACTCGNGGCATGATGGCGTTCGCCACGAGTGCCGTGGTCATGGGTGTAGCCCATTGGGTACAATTCATGATNACGCCTTGGGCNCAAGAGAGTGGAAAAACCTCGGGCGACTTGACCTTTTGGCCCGTATGGGTTGTTTTGGGATTGCCCGGTTTGATCTGTTTCNTCCTCTANCGCATGGGGAAGGAAGACGCCCGACAATTGAGCCTCACNGGCTACACAGCCGGTGTGTTGCCTGGGCACGTTGGTATCAAGCAGTGGGAAGATGAGGCTGANAAATGGGCGGACCACCCTGTGGAATTNCTGTCCAACAAAGCACTTCTTGCCCACCCCATGGTGCTCGGGATGGTCTTTGGGCAATTGTGCGATGGTTTCGCNACCATGGTTGGCATCGACATGTTTGGCTACGGAGAAAAACANCCGGTGAGCAACGCCGTGATCCAGTANGGTGGCACCATCAACGACGCTCTNGGCATCACTTGGGGAGAAGGAGCCTGGCTGTTTGCCTTGGTCAAGGCCGCCCTCGTGGGATTGATCGTTTGGCTCTTTGTCCAGATGCGGGTTGAACANCGGCAACAGCATTTCCGCCTCCTCATCGTTCTNGCCGTCCTCATTGTCGGATTAGCGCCAGGTCTGAGGGACATCGGACGCCTGATGCTCGGGGTTTAGGCCCCAACCCTTGGCTTCCATGGGATTAAGTGCAGGTTTCGTCTCGGCGATGTGAGGGCTCAGCATGGACCGACTGCCTACACGAGTCAATCGAGCAGACCCCGACTTTGCTCAACGAAAGGCGCACAATCTTGCCCTTGTTTCGCAACTGCGGGAGCGCCTTGAAACGGCCTCGTTTGGTGGTGGAGGCAAGTACGTCGAACGCCACCGCTCCCGTGGCAAGCATCTTGCGCGGGAACGCATTGAACGAATAATCGACCCCGGAACAGCCTTCCTGGAGCTTTCTCCGCTCGCCGCTTACGAACTCTACGATGGGCGCGCCCATTCTGCTGGCATCGTGACCGGAATTGGCATGGTTCACGGAAGGGAATGCCTCTTCGTGGCCAACGATGCCACCGTNAAGGGAGGNTCCTACTATCCGATGACGGTCAAGAAACACATACGNGCTCAAACCGTGGCCCATGAAAACCNCCTCCCNTGCGTCTACCTCGTCGATTCNGGAGGNGCCTTCCTGCCNATGCAAGACGAAGTCTTTCCNGACATCGGCCATTTTGGTCGNATTTTCCGCAANCAAGCTCGAATGTCGGGCGATGGCATCCCCCANGTCGCCGCTGTGCTCGGCTCGTGCACNGCGGGNGGCGCNTATGTTCCNGCCATGTCCGATGAATCCATCATCGTNAANGGCAACGGNACNATTTTNCTCGCTGGCCCNCCGTTGGTGAAAGCGGCNACTGGAGAAGAAGTCACNGCCGAGGAACTCGGNGGTGCCGACGTGCACACTGCACANTCCGGAGTNGCTGACCACTTTGCAGAAGACGAAAACGAGGCTCTGCGAATGGTTCGNAACGTGATNGAGAACCTTGGCCCTTCTCAAAAAGCACCAGCGGCCATGGCTGAGCCTGANCCACCNGCNCACGANANNGAGGACNTGATGGGGCTCATTCCCGCCGACAACCGAACGCCAATTGATGTTCGAGAGTTGATCGCCCGCATCGTTGATGGTTCTCGTTTCCACGAATTCAAATCGCGGTATGGAACCACGTTGGTGTGCGGTTTTGCCCACATCCACGGCCACAAGGTCGGCATCGTGGCGAACAACGGGATTTTGTTTTCCGAGTCGAGCCAAAAGGGCGCCCACTTCGTGGAGTTGTGCGGTCAGCGGGGCATTCCTCTTGTGTTCCTCCAAAACATCACCGGCTTCATGGTCGGAAAAGCATACGAAGCGGGCGGTATTGCCAAAGACGGTGCTAAATTGGTCACCGCTGTATCATGCGTCAATGTACCAAAATTCACCGTCATTGTGGGCGGGTCACACGGTGCTGGCAATTACGGCATGTGTGGGCGCGCTTACGACCCACGATTCTTGTTCATGTGGCCCAACAGCCGCATCTCGGTCATGGGCGGCCCGCAAGCTGCTGATGTGTTGACCACCGTCAAGCAGGACCAGCGAGGACGGGAAGGAAAAGAGCCCATGGCGGGCGAGGAACTCGATGCCTTTCGCCAACCGATCCTCGAAAAATACGAAACCGAGGGTAGCCCGTATTATTCCACGGCCAGGCTGTGGGATGATGGAATCATTGATCCGCGCGACACTCGAGACGTTCTCGGGTTGTGCCTAACGGCGGCCCGAAACGCCCCCCTTCCCGACAACCGATACGGCATATTCCGTATGTAATTTTTGAATTAGATATTTGATTTTTCAATTGGAGAATTTGACATGACAACCATGGACACGCCCCCCGCCACCACCATGGTCTCGCTGACCATTGAAGGCTCTCAAGCCAATCTGACATTGACTCGCCCTGACAAATTCAACGCGATGAACGTGGCGATGATTCAGGAACTCATCATGTTGCTCGAATGGACCGCAGAGCGAAGTGCGGGTCGCTGCAATACACTCCACGACAAGAATGGATCACCTTACTTGCGAACATTGGTTCTGCGAGGCGAGGGCAAGCACTTCTGTGCAGGCGCCGACATCAACATGATGCGGGATGCTGGAGCCAACACTCCAGAGGAAAACCGAGCCGATTCCGAACGCTTGGACCGCTTGTTCAACGGCTTATGGGCCCATCCTTGCTTCACCATTGCCGCCGTAAAAGGCGTAGCCTTGGGCGGAGGTGCCGGCCTTATCTCGTGCTGTGATTACGTGATGGCGAACAAGAATGTGCGGATCGCCCTTTCCGAAGGAAAACTGGGGATCCTCCCCGCCGTGATTGGACCTTACGTCTACAGGCGCCTTGGTTCTGCCCACTTCCGTCGCCTTGCCATGCAGGCAGGCAAAATTTCCTCAGAAGAAGCACTTCGGATTGGTTTTATCGAAGAAATTGTTGACGATAATTTCGTTTCTGCGCACATTGCCCGCCTGACCAAAGAGGTCTTGTCCACCGGACCAAGTGCCGTCACGTTGGCAAAGGAGCTCACGCTCGGATTTGATCGCTGGACAGGCACGGATGAAGAATTGCGGAATTGGACACTGGATTTCACCAGCCGCATGCGAGGCTCAAACGAGGGTCAAGAGGGGTTGTCCTCCTTCCTTGAAAAGCGAGCCCCGAACTGGAAACCCAACGACAACGAATGAGGAGGGGTTGAAATCAAGGTCTTGGTGGCAAATCGCGGCGAAATTGCTTGCCGTATTTTGCGCGCCTGCCGTGAAGCCGGCCACCCTTCGGTAGCGATTTGCGCCTCAAACGATGCTGGAAGTTTGTTCACGGAAATGGCGGACCAAGTGGTCTTGCTCGACGGCGAGACCATCTCAGAAACCTACCTTGACCAGGAACAAATCATCCAAGCAGCAAAAGACACGGGCGCCACCGCGATTCATCCAGGCTTTGGATTTCTCAGCGAGCGCGCTGAATTTGCCAACGCTGTCCAATCGGCTGGATTGACATGGATTGGTCCTTCCGCCCTTGCCATTGAGAAGATGGGCGACAAAATGACGGCCAGGCAGACCATGAGGGCCGCCGGTGTACCGGTGATTCCTGGGGAAGAGGTCGAAGAAGTGGATGAAACAACGTCCCTGAATGCTCTACGGGATGCTTCCACCCGTGTTGGCTATCCACTTCTGCTCAAAGCATCCAGTGGCGGCGGTGGAAAAGGCATGAGAGCGGTTCACGACCCTGCGGACTTTGACCAAGCCGCTGCAGGAGCTCGGCGAGAAGCCGTGGCTGCTTTTGGCGATGGTCGCATCTACATTGAGCGCCTTCTCTCGGGTTCAAAGCACATTGAAATTCAGGTCTTGGCCGACCAACACGGTCGAACGATTCACCTCGGTGAACGTGAATGCAGCGTTCAACGAAGGCACCAGAAAGTCTTCGAAGAAGCCCCCGGCCCGACGATGAACCCTGAATTGCGGGAAGCCATGGGTCAAGCGGCGGTGGCGGCAGCCGAGGCGGTCAACTACGTCGGCGCTGGAACCGTTGAATTTCTCTTAGCGCCAACCGGGGAGTTCTTTTTCCTTGAAATGAATACCCGCATTCAGGTGGAACATCCGGTCACAGAATTGGTCACGGGCGTTGATATCGTCCGAGAACAGCTTCGTATTGCCGAAGGAGAACCGATGTCCTGTGGCGACCTCATGTTGCGAGGCCACGCCATTGAGGTTCGACTTTACGCAGAAGATGCCGCCAATGGATTTCTCCCTTCAATTGGCCCGCTGGCGGTGTTCCGGCCCCCAGAAGGGCCTGGCATCCGCCTTGATACTGGCGTTCGAGAGGGCGATGACGTCACACCGAATTACGACCCGATGTTGGCCAAACTCATCGTCTGGGCGCCTTCGCGGCCAGAAGCGCTTCAGAAGATGCGCCGGGCGCTTGATGAATTCGTGGTCTTGGGGACCACGACCAACATTGAATTTCTTCGGGACCTTTGCGACGCTACGCCGGTGGTCAACGGCTCGACCACCACGACCACCATTGACGAACTTTGGCCAAATGGTTGGAACCCTCCCGCCGCTCCCCTGCTTGAAGAAGCCGCGCTTTTAGCGGCGGCAAGTGCGGAGACGCTTGGACTGCATCGACACCAAACAAGTGGCGCCACCGTATCCACAAACAATGGCCCGGTCAGCCCGTTCACCACCGTACAACGGAGGTTCCCTTGATGCAGCACACCTTTGCTTCCAACGAAGGCCCCGTCGAGGTCACGCTCACCAAAACCGCCGAGGCCTTTGTCCTCGAAGGCCATGAACTTCGTCAACACAACCGAGGACGACTGCACCTTACCTTGCGAGACGGCCGAACGTGCCTTGCTCATACGGCCAAGGTTGGCGATGTGTGGTGGGTCCATCTAAACGGCCGGACGTACAAGTGGGAACGCATTGAACCGGGCTCCGCCGGTGCTGAGGATGAGGGAGGTTTGGTCGCCCCTATGCCTGGCAAAGTACTGGAAGTACTCGTGAGCGAAGGCGATAATGTTGAGGCAGGAGCGCCATTGATGGTTTTGGAGGCCATGAAAATGGAGCACAGAATCGTTGCTTCAAGCGATGGAACCGTGACCAGCATCCACTTTAACGCTGGAGATCAAGTCGCTCAAGGAGCTACGCTGTTGGACCTTGAATGAGCCTCAGGAAGCCCAGCGGCCATCCTGCAACCACGTTGATGGGTTGGGTGCATCATTGATGACATAGGTCCAAGCCCAAACCGCTCCGTTGACGGTCTGAACGGAAACAGGTACCCTCACGTACAACCCCTCACCCGGTTGGTACTCATCATGTCCCTCAACAAGGTCAAGGGTTTCAAGCGTCTTTTCGATGTCTTCACAGCGATGAAGTTCTCCATGCACCACTCCACTCTCGTCCAACCTTACCCCGGGATAGGTTCCCAGATGGTACAGTCGTCCCATGATATGGCCTTCCTCTACCTCACTGGAGGACCACGGTTCCAACTGTGGCCAACGGGATTCTCCCCGCATCAACGTGCCGTAAACGAAGACGTGTTGAAGTCGGGAGTTTGAATCGTATTTTTCAATTGATGAAATCAAATGTTCTATTGGTAAATTACGAATCTCCAATCCATCTCGAATCAAATTGGCGTATCCTTCGGTCGGGACGACCAAGGAGGCTTCACGTTTCTTGGGCGTAACCGTGTACGTGATGGCGTCAACGACCTGTCCTTCAACGGTGACAACTTGAACAGAGCCCCGCTGGTAATGCCGGGGATGACCTTCCTTTTTGTCCATCAGTTCCCATCCTTCATCGGACAAAGTGAATAGCGCGCCGGGCACCACCGTGCCCTTTTCATCCCTGACAACGTCTGCAGCCCCACCGTTCCGGCCAGTGGAATGGTAATGGAACCTCATTGAGTGGTCGAGCAACCAAGCGGAACCGATGCACTTCATGGAGGTTGGATCGGCTCCCCGCTTGTTGCACCACGCCTCCCAATCGGCGTCGTTCAAATTGGAACCATAGCCGAAATAAAACCGTTCATCGTCCATGAAGGGCCATAGTCTCGAGGGTATATCAACGCAAAGACGGTCCTGAAAGGATGGACTGCATGCAGAATGAAAACGGACGGTTATAAGCCGGATGAATGTGCAAAATTCATGCGAAATCCTTTCATGATGCTGACTGATTGGAGCGTTGACCGTCCAAAGCAAGCCTTCACGGCTGTCATTCTCGTGATGTTTATGCTTTCAGCGGGAGCGATGCATCTGAAGTTTGACAACAGCGAGGACGGATTTTTCCCCGACGACCCGAGCGTGGATTTGCTGAACGAAATTGAAGAGGAATACCGGGCAAACATCGATTTCATCCGTGTCCTTGACGAAATTCAATCCGAAGACCTGTTGGAAGCCGAAACGTGGCACCAACTTGCGGTCGTCGAAGCCACCATGCTCAACGACAGCAACTTTGCCCCTTACCACTACCCTTTGTTTGGAACACAAGCCAACAACGGCCCTGCAGGACAAGCCATGCAATGGATGACCCTCCAAGACACCGTGACCGCATCACCTTGGTTGAACGCTGTTCAAACGGCCACGGTTGAGGTCTTGATGGCCAACGATGATACCAACCTCTCGGCTGCCTTGTCCAATCTCACACAAGCCGCTTCATCCATACCAGCCATCGAACCGGTCACACCAGAACGGTTGCTCAACTGGAACGCTGAGGAGCCGGCAGCATGGCTCGCACGGCTTGACACGGGCGACAACCTCAGCGCAGATTTGGGTCAATTGATGGGTCAAATCACAAGCATGACGGCCAACCGAACACCGGCACAAACGGGACAAATTCTTGCCGTCACCGGGCCAATCCAAGGTCAGCTCGGCCCACTGATGGGTCTGCAAGCCGTCAATTTCCGCGAAGCCATCCTCTCCTGTCTACCAAGCGAAGATGCTGACAATCCATGGTTGTCCGATGGCCCCGTGATGGTGACCTTGGTGGTCTCAAGCGAACCGCTGGATTTCGGCTATGAAATCCTTGGAGACGTTCAGGCCGACCTGACCACCTGGGCTGAGGCCATGGAAAGCGATGTCATCCAAGCCACCAACGACAGTGAAGTTCGAACGTTTTCCTTCGCCCAATTTGCTGAGAATTCCAGTGCGACCATCGGCAAGGAAATCGGTATGCTGACCAGTGCTGCCATGTTGTTGCTCGGTGTCATCCTCTGGTTCAATTTCCGGAGCGTCCGAGAAACGGCTTACGTGCTGATATTGACGGTCTTCGCCATCGCAGGGACCTATGGTTTGTCGGGCTGGTTGCAATTCGCCGGCGTCAACATGACGTTCAACGCCGCCATGAACTCAATTCCTGTTCTGTTGTTGGCCATCGGCGTAGACTATGGTTTACACGTCGTTCTTCGTATTCGAGAGGAACTCAAGGAAGAAGAAACTCGAAACCCTTCCGGCCGAGTCACACTTCGGGACTTTGACAAGGAGTCGCGTCGGCGTGCCATTCGACAGGGCACCGTCCTCACCTCCATTGCGTTGATGATTGCCATCACGACCGACATCGTTGGTTTCCTTTCCTTCAGGCTGTCTTCGCTGGCCTTCCTGCAGGTCTTTGGCACCGTTATCGCCATCGGGTTGTTCCTCATTTATGTGCTCAGCATCTCTGCTCTCCCGGCCTTGATGCTCATCCTGCCCACCAAAAAACTCCCACTTGAGCGAGCGAGCAAGGTGTCGATCGGTCCCCTCAGTCAGAACATAGGGAAGCTTTCCCAACAGCCCGTCAAGGTTGGGATCATCGCCCTCATCCTCCTCGCCCCCATGGTGGCTGGATTCCAACAATTGGAAGTCGCGTTTGAACAACGTGACCAACTTGACGATTCGATTCCTGTCGTCCAAGATTTCCTGGTCATCAGCGATGAATTCGGCACCAGCCGCTCTCCGCTCTACGTGGTCATTGATGGGGATGTTATCAGTGAAAATGGACGAATGGCGTGGACTTCGGCCTCCGAGGCGATGTTGGCGCGAGATGATGTGAACGGCGTACCAAACGGGATTTGGGACGTGTTTGGTCAAGCACGGTTGCAAGATCCGGTGCTGGACGGGTTCATGCAGGCTGTTGAAGCCGGTGACGCAAGCGGGTACGACAACCTCTTGACTTGGTCGCTTGAGAACGAAACCGGTATTGAAACCACAAAGAGTCTGCTGGCCCGGGACGGTGAACAGACGCTTCTTTCCTTCCAAGCCGACACCCTTGGCTGGGGCGCCACCGTTGAACTTGCGGAAAGCATCGAAGCGACCCTCGCGGACCTCTCTGAAGAGGCTGGAGATGCGTTCAACCTTCGATTGAGCGGACGAGCCCTCATCAACGCTCAAACCACCTCGGACGTGGCCAGTGCCTCGGTGCAATCCACCGGAATCGTGGCCGTCGTGATTCTTCTGATGCTGGTTGGAATCCATACAGCGCGCAACGAAAACAACCTCGTGGAAGGTGTTCAGCGAGGTTTCGTATCGTGGATTCCCCTCATGATGGTGGTGGTCTGGGTCTACGGATTGATGGGTTACACCGGCTACAACATCAACTCGCAAACGGTGACCATCGGTGCGCTTTCATTGGGCTTGGGAGTGGATTATGCCGTTCACTTCACCACGAGGCTGGAAGAAGAAGCCGCACATCACCCCTTTGGCCAACCAGTGGAATGGGTCTCAAAATCAACGGCGACAACCGGGCGAGCCATGGCTGGCGCAGCGTTGACCACCGCTGGCGGCTTTGCAGTGCTCAACCTCTCCGCACTTCTACCGCTTCGCCTCTTCGGACAAGCATTTGTGGTCGCCATCACGCTGGCGCTGCTGTCGAGTCTGCTCATTTTACCCGCCCTTTACACGCCGTTCCTCAAGCGCACAGCGGCAAAGGCCCGAGGTGAGAGCGAATGAACCGACGCACCGTGTTCTGGTTTACCAACATCGTTGGTCCGCTCATCCTGGTGTCGTATTGGCGAGGTGTTGCTGCTTTTGACGACCCCCTCGTCTACTGGGGTGAAGTCCCAGAGCGCATGCAATCCTTCATCGTCCCGTGGATGTTTGTGGCGGCTGCCGGCTATCTGATGATGTTCCATCGCTTCTTTTTCGCGTGGACTGAAGACGAGGTGGCCTCGCTTCATTGGCCAGGCAAAGCCTCGGATGGAAAGGGCGTTCAGCGACTTTTCCTGCTTTACGCTGCTTTCTTGCTCACGTCGCTCATCTGGATTGACCTGACTCGGATGTACATTGAAGGCCCAAGCACCATCAAGGCCATCGCCATCGTCGTCGTGCTGGCAACAGCCGGTCTGGCCTCAGTTGGGTTTGGTGTTCTTGCTTGGCCTGCTCGTGAACGGCTTGGCGGGGCGAATCTTGCCGTGGTCGGAAGCCTGATGTTGGCCATCCAATGCATGTGGTGGGACGCAATTTACTGGGTTCTCAACTTCGGATTTTGAACAGGCGTTGAAATACACCACAGGGCGGTCGTGAACTATGGACACCTCTCGAGCTTACCTCTCACTCATGGTTCTCATGTTGCTCTTGGCTGGATGTACGGCCGCACCGATGGAAGAAGCGGTGGAAACCGAGGAACAGGCCGCCCTATCACCCGTCCCCGAGCGAATCTCCTTCTCTGCTCCCACCTTTGACCGAGCGGTTGACGATGGAGCGCAGCATGATTTGCGCACCTCCTTTGACGGCCCTATCCTCATGCTGTGGGTCGCCGCAGGGTGCAGTGGATGCCATGATTGGACAACCATGTTGAACGAAGAATTGGAAGCGGGGAACATCTCTAACACCACGAACATCATCTCCGTNCACCGCTACCCTGCTTTTGAATCCATGAACGATGTACAGGAGCGCTACACCACCAATAACACGTCCACACACACCCCTTGGCCNCTGCTTCTGCCTTCAGAATCCACCACGGTCATTGACGTCGAGACCGGGCGAATGACCGATGTNCAGNTGTANCGGGCGTTTGACAATCCAGTAACGCCCACCTTGCAGGTGCTGGACGGGGAAGGCCGGCTGGTGTGGACGTCCAAGACATATTGGGCCAACGCCACCGTTTTAGAGGAAGCCTTGAACATCTTGGAGACCGGAGGCCTCTAACATGGTCGCTCTGATCGATGCTCTTTTCTGGTTCTCCAGCCTCTACATTCTCCCTTTTTGGCTCATGATGTGGTTCGCTCCCTCTCATGAGCGAACCGCGTGGCTCATGCGAAGCGAATGGGTGTACCTTGCACCGCTTGCNGTGGCGTATGTCCTCGCCGTCCTTCCCAACATCGTGGACATTTTCATCCTCCTCGGTAGCGAAATGCCAACGCCAGAGATTGTGGTGGATATGTTCTCAGAGCGCGAGGTAATTTTGGTTGGATGGCTTCATTTCTTGGCCTTTGACCTGTTTGTCGGACGATGGACATGGAAACGGCTGATGGCGACCGAACAACCGATCTACATCTCCTTCCCAGTGTTGCTGTTCTCGATGATGGTCGCCCCNCTCGGAGCACTCTTGGGTCTTGTTGTCACCCGTGATTACGTTGAAGAGACTCCGGCCATCGGTACAGAAACGGCTTGAAAAACAGATTTCAATTCCGACCAACACCCTTGGATTTGACACAAACAAATCTTCCTTGTTCAATGACATCGATTAAATAAAACCCCGAAATTTCCGTACCAGTGAAGGGGCTGGAATGATGTTCAACANCANAAANGCCTTCCTGATGATTTGCCTCTTGCTCACGCTCCCACTCTCAGGATGCACGAGTTCAACGCCCAGCCAAAGCCAAACGCTGGAAGGAGAGACCTTGGTCGAGATTCAAAACCCATGCACAAACCCTTCTGAAGCNATTTCCCAGTCGCTCATTTCCATCATGGTCAACGGAGATGAGCGCGTGTTTCGACTTACTGCTCCGGACTCAGAGGCAGGAACGAGGCTTCCAGTTGTTCTTGCGTTTCACGGCGGTGGGGACGCTGAAGAGGATTTCCCACAGCAGACCCAATTTGACCAACTCGCTGAGAGTGAGGACTTCATCATGGCCTATGTGGTAGCAGAAAGCGACCGGACCCCGGCTGAAGGGGACTGGTTCCTCAACACAGCTGCCACATCCCAAGATGACAATGAGTTTTCAGAAGCCATCGTTGATGAACTATCGAAAGCATACTGCGTTGATCAAAACCGACTCTATGCGGTTGGGTACTCCTTGGGCTCAATGTTCACTTACGAGATTGCGTGTCAACTCAACCACCGCTTCGCCGCCGTCACATCGTTTGCGGGAACCATGCCCGTAAACCCAGAATCTTGTGACCTGGTCGGCAGGATGGCCGTGATGCACATCCACGGAAAGCTGGATTACATCATCGACTACGATGATGATTGGGATTGGAAAGAAGGAGAACACGAAGGGGTTGGAACCATGAGCAGCGTCCCGGGATTGATTGACTATTGGGCCCAGTTGTCCGATTGCGAAAACGAAAACACCCATTCCGATTTATTTGGTGGAGATGATGTCGAACACATCGTTCACACCGACTGCCGTGGTGATGTGCGAATCGAACACTATGGGATGGAAGCGCAAGAGCATACATGGCCGGGTCAGGTGGACGGAACCGACACGTACCGCCTCATGTGGGAATTTCTCACCGACTTCACAAATTGAGCGGAAGTCGGTTCAAGACTTGCCTTATGCCGTGCTTGCCAATGGCTTGAACATCAAAACCTCCACGACGACCGTGATTTCTTCATCACCATCGTTGAGGAGCGGCTGCGATTGCGTGTTCAATTCCAAGACGACCGAAAAGGTCCCCGTGCCGAACCCTTCAATCAGCCAAGGTTGGAGCACTTGAAACTCATTGAGGCCGGTGGCGTTGACGGACTGACCTGTGAATCCAGGATGGGTGCGCAGAAGCAGTTCGATGTCGGTTGCATCGTTGGANGACCCTGAAAGGGTGTTGTTNTCGTCGTTCCACTGCGCTTGCATGTCCGTTTGGGGNANNTTNGCNGCCACNGANTCAGCNGGGTCAGCCTGGNANACCNGAGGTTTCGCCGTAGGAAACGGTGGCTCGGATATGACCAACTCGGAACCCTTCGGAGAGGTCGCTCTCTTCAACATCAAAATCCAATTGGCGTTGTTCGCCGTCCGTCATGACAATGCTCTCTTGAAACGTCATCGATTGAAGTTCAAACGAGACGTCCCAGTTGTTTTCCCCTTCCACCAGACCACGTACCTCTTCGTTGAGGTTGGCCAAATCCACGGTGGTGTAGGCGAGGACCACCACCACGAGAGCCAGCACCACGCCCATGGTGATGTTGCTTGTTCGGTCGTCGAGCAGTTCGGTGAAGGCCGTGAAATCAAATTCCGGCGCAACGTCCCCATCACTCATGCGCCCACCCCCATGGCGGCAAAGAGCCAACTGATGCTGATGATGTAAACCAAGACGACGGACATCAACACCGTGAATTTACTGAAGGATTGAGCGAGGATGTGGTCTCCTGAAACGGTTTCTCCATCGGTGCTTTCATCGACGAACCAACCGGTGATTCGCTCCTCCCACCCAATGAAAAAGGCGACAGCGATGGCCAGCAGCGAGGCGGTGACCATTTGGGGTACAGGAATCAACGACTGAATCATTTCGATGAAACTGGAGGAAACGATGAGAAGAAGCAGGAGAATCATGATGCGCAACAGGTTGCGGTTTTCATCCGAACTCGTGTCGATCAACCGGTACTGAATCAAGATGTAGACGAAGAGCATGGGAACGAAGAGGAAGGATAGTACGCCGGTGGTGAGCGTTTCCCAAACCCTGTAAGCGGCAGGAAGTTCTTGGCACTCGGTTTCATAGCAACTGACCAAAATATCAGACACGGCAATGTCGATGAAGTAGTTGATGAAGCCAATAACGGCGACCACGAAAATAACCACGGAAAGAAGAGAGGTCCCTTTTTTGAATGTCCTGTACCCTTCGCCGAAGAACACCACCATCAGCGGCATGAGTCCGGAAACCCACAAGGTCTCCACGCCCAAGAGGTAGAAGATGGACGATGACTCTGACATCTGCGCAATGACGCCGGAAAACCATTCGTTGTTAGCCAGCATGACCGTTGAAAGCCACCAAATCATCGTTCCTGAATAAAAGGCGATGAGCAGCAGGCCGGCACCTTTTGATGCGGAGCGAGCCTCTTCATCACCGTTGACCAATTCGGCAACGATGCCTCGGATGTAAATCATGGTCCAAATGGCTGAAGTGGCAAAAATCATGATACTTTGAATGACGGTGATGGAGAAACCACCAAACATGACGACGATGGGCATGACGACGGCATACGCTCCAACACCGCCAATGATGACTGAGGTCCAACCGCGACCAGACCCCAAGTCAAACGGTAGGTGAAGCGCCAACGCCAATGTCAGGATGTTGATGCCTGCTTGAAGGCCATAGAGCATGAACACCAAGGCATCAAACGTCCCGTCGCCCGTTGGTGCGAACGTACCGAATTGAATCAGCGACCAACCGAAAACGCCGTCGGGATACTGCAGTTCGATCACGGAGATCATCATGTAGTAGGCGCCGATAAAAATGAAGGTCCAACCGAAGAGCAGTGCCGTGAAACGCTTGTGCGGGTCATGATTGACGGCTCGATTGGCCAAGATAATGGTCAATGTCCCGAGAATTAAATCCGTAATCGCTGCGACCGGGGCCAATGATTCGGTCGCCATAGCCAACGCTCACCGTAGAAATATATCATTTCATTGACGGTCATGGGACGTTCAGAGCATGTTAACTGCATCCAAATCGTTGATGCGAGCCATTGACGATGTCTAAATAACTCCAACTCTGAAATCTGGATATGGCGGCCAAAGCCTCGAATGGACAATGCACGGCTTGCGAGGCAAAGGGCCCCACTTTCCTCTACCATGGAAAGAATTTGAAAAAAATCGAATTGTGTGTGGAATGCTATGATGCCTACCTCGCAAAAGAGATGACACAATACTGGAAAGACCACATCCAAGAGGAGAAACGACGCACTGGAAAGGCCTCATGAAGTATTACGAATCTTTCCAAACGCGGTAGCCCTCGTCTGTTGAATGCCAATGTGTTCCATCGTGAGCCCGGTACCAATGCGTGCCATCCTCATCGTTTTCGAGCCATTCTCCATCGGGTAGCTCTTCCCAGGAATCAACGTGCTCGCTTTGGGCAGGAGATTCGCCCCCAGGTGCGCCCTCATTCTTCGTTGGCGTTGGAGAGAACGATGTCATTTCGTTATACACCTCATCCTCCTCCTCAAACCAATCCTCGTCTTCCTCCTTTCCTCTCCTCAAAACAAGGACGACAAGAGCCGAAACGATGAGAAGCGAAACTCCTACCGTAACAATCAGCATTGCATTGCTGTTTGACTCAACTTTCAACTCAGTCTCTTGTGTATAATTTTCAATCTGATCGCAGACTGAGTTGACATTCAAATCGGGCGGAGTATCGGACGCGTTAAACGGGTCGCTCATGCATTCAAGTTCGATTGTATCAGACCACCCATCATTGTCGTCATCGGTGTCAGCACGATCTCCAAGCCCATCGCCATCCGTGTCGTTATGCTCGTTAGAGTCCATTGGAAAGGCGTCATCATCATCTGGATAGCCATCGTTATCATCGTCCAAATCAGCATTATCTCCAACTCCGTCGCCGTCGCTATCGTTTTGCTCAAGTTCATCAAACGGAAACAGGTCATCCCCATCATCAACGCCATCATTGTCATCATCGAGGTCTGCATTGTCGCCGAATCCATCCATGTCATAATCGGATTGTTCACGGTCGTCAAATGGGTGAGAATCATTGCTATTGGTCGTGCCGTCATTGTCATAATCAGTTCGATTTTCATAATCATCGTCAAAACTGATTTGGAATACTTCATCGCCTGAAAGCACGTAAATCTTGGATTCCGAAAAAATTGGTAATGAATCAAAAGAGCAACTGGACCCACTTTGATTGCAATCTTCTTGAGGATGGTAAAGTTCACTCACATACCATGATTCACGGTGAAGAACGGCGTGTAGCAAAGCTGAATCCGTATCATAGGCGTGAGTGTAAAAGAGATGTACATCTCCATTGATGCCAACCTCCAGTGTGCATAACATTCCCGTCTCAATGGATTGATTGGAACTGATCATCGTGATCTCCCATTGGAGAGGCGCTTCGTTAGATGCAAAGGCCGATAGAGAAGTTGAGTTCCTCACATGCATGAGTGATTCACTCACTGTGTCGTAGTAACAGAGGTGGAGTTCATCGTTGAATCCGAGGGCAGAGGAATGAGGGGCAAACGAGAGGCGGTCATCTGACCACAAGGGGAGAGCGATATCGCTCTGTATGTTGATTTCCGTTCCAAGCCAAGTCTCAGTGTCTGGGTTTTTGATCATCAGAGAGAGCCCATCATTGTCATAGTATGTCAAAAACAGTCTGTTTTCATCGTTCATATTCAAAAATGTTGGAGATAATTCATTGCCGTTCCAAGGTGTTGTGGTCATGGTGGTGTTTGTGGTGTTTTCTTGGTCGAAGGTCCAGTGTCTGAATGAATCAGTTATACTTGCATCATCGGTTCGATGAACGTATGTCAAATGCACTTTGCCGCTTGTTTCGACGGCTAATTGAAGTGAACCGAAACTCTCTTTCCACCAAGACCGTTCCTCGGTCGAATCAGAAATGACAACTTGATTTTCCCATTCAGATCCGTTAAAATGAGCGTAATTTACGGCTTGCACCTCATAGCCTGCACCAAGAGGGTCGCTTCCATAGGTGACATACGTCTTCGAAATGTAGGCGAGATGCATCTTACCGTCTCCATCAATCTTGATGGCATGATCATCGAGTTCCCGCTCTCCAAAGGTTGCATGACTGAAGTAATTCAGTTCATGACCATCAAATACAGCGTAAAATGAACCGGCATCCGGATGGGTCGATGCACAACTCGCATACATGATTTCAGAAGCGAGGTCGACCGATTCACAATCGCTATTGGAGAGGCTAAAGACTTCAGTACCCGATGCAGTTTTTTGTGGATGAGTATACGAATTCAAACGAGCGTTGGTGTTTTCACTCTCAACCAGGGATGAAATTCCAACAGAAAGTGATAGCATGAGGATAAGACTGCTCATGAAAACTGACCTCAGTACGCCAAACCCCATGTTGATAAGTTCAGGCTTTGTTATAAAAAATAGATGACGCAAATGAAACGACAAAGGAGCGGTGGTCTTGCACACTCCACGCAACGATTCAATGGATGCAGCTCGAGTTGGCGCGCTGTGGAAGATTGAATCAATGAGCATCGCGGTGCGTTCAAAACAATCACTTAAGAACAAAAAGACGGATTTTAGGCCATGAAAAACGTCGGTGGGAAAGAGCGGGCAGCACGAGCTATGTTTGGTTCGGGCGTGGTTCTTTTCGATTTCTTTGCCACCGTTCACATCGAAGTGGTGTTCCTCATCGTGGGCCTGTGGGGCGTTTTAACATCCGCTTTCGGCTATTGCCCGTTCAACGGATTGTTGAATCGAAACAGTTGCACGATTGACATTCAGCCTGTGCAAGCCTGACGAGTTCGTCCGCAAATGGACGATTTAACCCCATAGGCAAGGTTCCAACACCGTTTGACCGCCCATCAAAGGCTGCAACGCCTTGGGAATGGAAACGCGCCCGTCCTCGAGTTGATTTTGCTCCATGATGGCCACCAAGGCTCGTGAAGTGGCAACAGCAGTTGAATTGAGCGTGTGGACAATGGGTTGGTTGGGATGTCCAGGCTGACCGTACCGAATGCTCAGCCGGTTGGCTTGATAGTCGGTGCAGTTGGAACAAGAAACGATTTCTTTGTACTGGTTTGCGCCAGGAATCCACGCTTCGAGGTCGTATTTCTTGGCTGCTACCGTACCCATGTCACCCGTGCAGATGTTAACAATCTCATAGTGAATGCCGAGGCTGTCCCACAAATCCGTGCAGTTCTGAAGTAACTCCTCGTGCAGGGCCCACGAATCCTCAGGCTTGGCAATGATGATTTGTTCAATCTTGGTAAACTGGTGAACGCGCCAAATACCAAGGTCGCTTTGACCGTGGCTTCCGACCTCTCGACGGAAGCACTGCGACACACCCACCATGCGCATGGGCATCTGGTCTTCTGGAATCGTTTCATCCATGTACATCGCCGTAAGCGGGTGCTCTGATGTGGCGATCATGTAGTATTTGTCGGGTTCAATGCCATACATGACGGTTTCAAAATCACCGAGGTCAGTAACGCCTTCGTAGGCTTCACGGTTCATCATGACTGGAGGCTGGACAAACGTGTACTCACGCTGGCGAAGGAAGTCCACGGCGTATTGTTGGAGGGCAAACTCAAGACGGGCCAGGTCACCTTTGAGGAAGAAGAAACGGCTACCGGTTATTTTGGCCGCTCGCTTGAGGTCGACCCATTTGTTCATCTCGATTAGTTCGTTGTGCGTGCGCGGCTCGAAAGAAAATTCTGGTTTTGTCCCGTGTACGGCGTGGACCGTGTTGCCCGATTCGTCTTCGCCAACGGGAACGTCTGCGTGAAGGATGTTGGGGATGGACATTCGCAGGCGGTCTCGAACGGTCATGGCCTCGTTGGTCTGCGTTTCCATTTCAGAAATCTTCTCACCGAGGTCGGCGACCTTGGCGAGAATGGCGTTTGCCGCTTCGTTGTCGCCGGCTTTCTTGGCGGCTCCGATGCCTCGAGCGGCCTCGTTCTTCGCACGGCGAAGTTGGTCGGTTTGATGGAGCAGGTTGCGCCACGCTTGGTCAAGTTCAATCACCTTCTCGACGTTGTCATGAGGTAAACCTCGCTTGGTGTGGTCGGCACGAATCACATCGGCGTGTTCTCGGAACATGTTCATGTCAAGCATAGAAATCACCACGAGATATTGAAACTAAAAATATCGAAACCGAGGAAGAGTAATCCTCCAAGGAAGAATCCAAGAATGGCTCCACCATTAAGCAAAGGCAAACCAGCTTGCGCTTTCCCACGAGCAACATAGGTCATGAGCGCGAGGTAGCCGAGCAAAGCCCCGACGAGCGTAAACATGGCGATCTCAAAGGCGACATCTGAATCCAACCATTGGATGGCGGACAACACCAGCATGCCCGGGAAGATAATGTCGCCCAAGCCCATGAACATGGCTTCGCTGCCTTTCTTGCTGCGCTTGGGTTTGGCAGCGGGGGAGGTTTCCCGAGGAGGAGCAGGTCGCTTGGCTCGCTCGGTCTCTTCAATCAGAGAATAGTCGCTGCCTTGTGGTGCAACGAGAAGAATCGGGAGGCGCAAACCGACCATGGTATCGGCCAAATCGAGCATGTGTTTTGACTTGTAAACGGCCCAGAAATCGTAAATGGCGGCGAGAATCATGAACAAGATGGCGAGCGCAGGCACAAAGGTCACTCCTAACATCACGCAAACGCCAGCACCGAGGAGGACACCCGTGGTGTTCACGACGTACCACTCGCTGTGGACGACGAGCAACAAGAGCAGAAGGAGGGTAGCGACAATGCCCACGAGCGTCGGGCCGTTGAGGAGTTGCAAACCGTAAAGCGGGAACATCTGAGAGGTCAATTCGCCGGTTTGTACCACGGTTGAACCTGCCGTCTCACCCGCACTCAAAACAACCATGTCGGCCTCGTCACCATCGACGGCAAAGAACACCGCCTCAGCGTTGTCTGGAACAGGGAAACTCGCCCGATTCACAAGGGAAGTGGTGTAAAGCCAGTGGGCTTGTCCATCGCCTGAAATCAGCAAATCCGAGTGTCCGGATGCATCCAAATCAGTGATGCGAACGGAAGATACCTCGTCCACTAAACTTCCGAGGTTCATTCGGTCTTGGGTCGAGTATCGCTCTTCCTCGGAGAGGGTGGCGTTCCACTCAATTCCTGTGATGGTACCGTTGGATTCACCCAACAAAATGAGGCGTTGGTGCTGGGTATCGGGTTGTGATTGAGCCTCTGTAATCGACGCTTCCATGAACGGCGACCAGCCAACGTCTGCTGATGTAAACGCCGCATCTTCGGCGGGCAGTGTCTGCATGAGGTAGGTGGCGTTGTTCATTCCACCCTGACCCAAACCAAGGGAAGGCGAGGTCGATTCGAGAAGGACGCTGGCCGATTGAGTGGCGGTGACCAACAGCCATTCATCGTCATCGAGGAGTTGACTCGTGATGACGCCATCACCGGTGCTGAAGCCGGGAATCCGCCATCGTGCTTCTTGCGTCAACACCCCGGGATTGCTTTCGAAGGTCCGGAAGCGGAGGAGTTCATCGTAGGCATTGGCGAGATAGATGGCATCCTCAACGGAGACGCCAATGGCACAGCCGCCAAACATGTTGTCCAACGGTTCCGCTTCACCCTCGTTCCAAGTGTAGCAGGCGTAACTCTCCACGAGGGCTCCAGTCTCGATGTTCACCGACCATGCATAAGCACCCGAGGCGAAGGTCAGAAGCTCTGACGAAGTCGTCATGCTCACCGGCGAGTTGACATCGCTCACCTGGTGAGCGTGGGTGTTGGTCCACACCGGTTCAGTGTAGCCATTGGAGGCATTCCATGCGGTAATGTCAACGCTGGTGTTGAAGTCACCTGCGCTCACGTTGTACAGAACAAATCCATCGTCCCCCCATGTTCCCAACAGGGCTCCGTTGCGCTCATCGCTGGTTTGAACCTCATACGGCTGGGTGTCGAAATCCAACACGAGCATGTGAGCCAGAGGAACCATGGTGTACATCAGAGCAAGCGTTAGGACAGCATACATTCCGTACTTGATGAGGTAGTCCTTGCCCCATTTTGCCAAGTAAATGATCAGGGCCGTGAAGGCAAAAATCGCCAAGAGTTCCAAAGCGACGTAACGAACTTGCGTAGCGCCAGAGGCGCCAAAGGCGTGAAGTTCGCCAACGTCGTAGTACGGCCGGATGTACATGGCCAAGGCAATCGTAGCGACAAACATGCCAGCCATACCGGCCATTCCACGCCACTGTTCGGCCATGAGCGATGCAAGGCTGTCGCCTTGTCGAAGCTCGTCTTCGACCTCGGCAAACCGCTGGGAGACTTCGCGCCCCTCTTCGGTTTCAGCATCGCTCATGGATGGTCCACGCCCCTCTTCCATATCAGCCTCGCGTTCTTCCTACGGAAGAATCGATGAGGAAAAGAGCCATTGATAGGCCCCGAGGTCGAAGGTTCATGGTGGACGGTCAAGGCANACGGGCTTGGCTNGAAAGCACGAAACAGAAAGGCATGGCCCTNGGCNTNGAGAACACCGCTTTGGCCATCGCTGAACTNGACCTTCCAAGGGCCGAGTATGAAACGGTCCANGTCGCNGGGAGCAACGGCAAAGGNACCACGGTNGCAACNCTCGGNGCCGCCCTTGGNTTGGCCAACATCNACCANGTGTCCTTTACTTCNCCNCACCTTGTTCGCGTTGAGGAACGCATTCGGTTCAACGGCTGTCCGGTGGATTCCACTCNNTTTGANGAGGCGCTGGCGGTGGTCCACGCCATGGTGGAACGAACCCAAATCTCGCTTACGTTCTTTGAGGCCACCTTGCTCATCGCCCTCGTGGTCGCCTCTCGCCTCTCGATCGACGTACTCCTGCTCGAAACTGGACTCGGTGGGCGGCTCGACGCGACCAGGGCCGTACAGGCCGATGTGGCGGTCATCACGTCGCTAAGTCTCGAGCACACCGACATCCTCGGCGATACGCTCGTGGCCATCGCAGGCGAAAAAGCGGCCATCGCACGACCCGGGAGGCCTTTGGTCGTCCGTCAAGTTGAGAACCCATCCGTCCGGCAATGCATCGAGGGATGCGCCAGCANAACTTACGAGCCCGGAATGGAAGAACCAGGGCCATCTGCTACGTTGGAATGGGTTGAGGTGGATGAAAAGGCGACCTACCACGACGAAGCCAACGCTATGGCTGAAGCAACGTGGGCCCACCTGAAATGCGCGGAAAACATTCCCTANCCGGTCATCCGCGGACTGCGCTGGCCCGGAAGAATGCATGAAGTCCGTAGTCCAACGTCTGAGGGAATGACCTATCTTCTCGAAGGAGCACACAACCCAAGTGGTATGCTCGCTTCTTGCGCGCAATTGGCCCAACAAAACCGCTGGCGGGAGCCATGGGCCCTGCTGTTGGGCAGCACCCCTCAGTCCGATATGCAGGCAATGCTCGAGCCCTTGGTCAATCTGTGCCACGCCTTTCCACCTACCGCCGTTGTATTGACCGAACCACAATTTGGACGATACCCTGGCGTGCCCTGCGAGGAACTCAAAGCAGCGCTTCTCTCCCTTGGCATTGAGAGCACCGCCATGTTCGCTGAGCCGAAAGAAGCCATTCAATGGATGGAATCAGGTGCCGTTATGGCGACCACCGTGTTGTGCATTGGCTCCCTCTACCTCCAAGGAAACCTGCTCAGAATTCTTGGAGCGGACAGCGACGCTGACCTCGCCGTCGTGGTTGAAGGCACCGTATGAGTGCGACCAAAGGGGAACGTGGTCCAGGGAAGCGCTTCATTCGACGACGATGTCGCGAACGTTCAGCCCGGCTTCTTGCATCATGCTCGTGGAACGATTGAAGTCTGCAACCCAGCGTTCAGGAATGGGTTTCCCTCCAGCATAGACCACTTCNACAATGCCAGCTTGGATGAGNGAGCGGGCACACCGGGTGCAGGGAGGCCAAGTGACATAGGCCGTGCAGTCTTTGAGGGAAACACCGATTCGGGCAGCGTGCATGATGGCGTTTTCTTCAGCATGGCAAATGAGTGGATATTTTTCCTCTCGATCCTCAAGTCGTTCGATGGAGTCCTCAATTCCACGAGGGAATCCATTGAAGCCCGTTGAGCGGATTTCTCGGTCGGAACCTACAACCACACANCCGACCTTGGTCGAGGGGTCCTTTGACCACTGGCTGATGTGATGGGCGAGTTCAAGAAAACGCAAATCCCACTTCGCTGGCATGACGACCGTAGGGCTCTCATGGTCCCTCCCTTTGAGCCTTTGCCGACNCCGGCCANGGNGCGTTTTTTGGAGCCTAGGTTCAAAGCGCCTGAGGCACAGCGCTACGTTTTGTTCTCATGGTGTGTAATTGATGAACATGAAGATGCCCAGCAAGAACACGAAGAGCGGGACAATGAAGATCTCAAACAAGGAACGGTTTTTCGCCAAAACATCCATCTCTGTGCCGTAATGAAGCACGGAGGCATCACCGGTATCGGTGGTTGGAACCATGGTCAACAGGGCTTGGGCGAGGGTCTCGTGGGTTCCCCATTTCTCCAGATGGTCCTGAGCGCGTGGAACACAGTCACCCAAGATGTAGACCGGATCACCGATGCCAAAGGCGTTCAACTTCCACTTCCAATCTCCCCGCGTCCATTCATCGAGTTCGGGACCGTGGTCGACGGGTTTCTTGACCCAAAGCGACGGGTCGATGAGCATCCCCCCGGTGCCGTCGTGGAGCATGAACGGAACCCCGCCTGCCTTTGTTTCGCGGTGTTCCCATGAACAATGGGTGTCACCGTCCGAATCCGTACGGCAGACATACTTGTAGGATTTCCACTCCCAGCAAACAAATCCTTTGTGCGTTCGACCTCCCACACTAAACTCTGGAGTTCCTGCAATCGATGGTCGCACTTGACCGACCAACTCTGCTTGACCAACGGCGACGCTCCGAATTGGCGACGTAGGTAGGTCCCGAATCAGCCGGTTAAGTTTGAATTGCTTCCATGCGGAAAAGAACCAAAGCAAATTGACCACCGTCACGAACACCGTCATTGACCAGCCTACGATGGTGTGAAAGGATGAGCCATCTCGGGCACGAAGGTCAGCGGAGAGCCAAATGAACGACCCAGCAAATAAGACGGCTCCAATGCTGTAAGGGGTGATGAGGGCCGCTTTGGGCGTACCGATGACGTTTGGATGTTCGCGAATCAGCATCCCGTGCTCATCGCCACTGTAGGGGTCGCTGAAGTTGGTCGGCGTCGGTGCACCGAACAGCCAGTCCTCACTGGATTGACGAGCTGGATGGCTTTCAAAACCCAGCGGTTCAAAATTTGGGCCAAAGTGAGGGAAGAGACGGCCGTTTGAGCCGAGTACCCCCGGCTGAGAAGTGATGTCTTTGGTCGCCGATTTGTTGCCCTTGCGGATTTTCCGGAGTTCGTGAAGCAGCGGTGGTGTTGTGCTGTACATGAACGCTAGACCTCCAAGACCAGAGCACAATAACGCCCACCGGCCTCGGTCCTCCCGCTGAGTGACCTCTTGTGGGTCCTCTCCGGGGTTTGTGAACGAATGAATTTCCGTAACCGATAACAACTGATAACGAACGGGATTTTCCTCAACCATGACAAAGGCGTTGAATCTGAAGTTGTCATCATCGTTCAAACCATAACCCTGGATGGTTCGAGACCAACCGGAATTACAGGATGGCTGGTAGACCTCGCCTTCTGGAGAAAGCGAGCCCTTGAGTGAAAAGGCTGCTTCAATCTCGCTGCCGAGGGAGTCAACCATCGTCAACCGCTGTGCACCAGCCATTGAGAAAGAGTACTCCCAGTTTCCATTTCCCTCATCGTCTTCCACCCAACTACAATCATCGGAAGCGATCTCACCNGCAATCAGTTCCAATGGAACCACAACAAAGGCTGCCTCAGAGGCATATTCCAAATCATCATATCCATCCTGGAGTGGACCGAACTCGTAGTTCGAGGTGTCCTCATGCAGGTGGTAAAGAACGGTGGCTTCCTCGACCCTTGGGACATCTGGAATTGTGAGGCTGTCGCTGTATAAACCGAAGGCCGCCATGAACAAGCAAAACGAAATGGTGTAGCCAACCATGTGCCTTAGCATTGGCCTTGGAAAAGCGAATAACCCTTGGTCGATGCTCTGAACCTGGGTTCTATCCATGTTCAGTCGAACAGAAGGCGTCTCTTAACCTCATTCCCTTCACTCAGGCTCTCTGTGGATGGAAAAATCAAGCGACTAAGCGAATGCCGGGGGCAGGATTCGAACCTGCGAAGCAATATGCAGAGGAGCTTGAATCCACCCCCTTTGACCACTCGGGTACCCCGGCTTCTGTGCTTTCCGTGATGCCAGTTCTTCTTGACTATTCCTCTTGTGAGATGTCCACTATGTCCCAGGGTTTTGGAGGAGGGCGACGCAAAGAAACAACGCGACGTATTCGCTCCAAATGGTAGGCTTCTTCTCGTTGAGCACGCTGTTGGCGGACGACGAAAAGGACCATGCCGGCGACGATCAATGACAGCACAGAAAGGCCAAAGGTGGCCATTCCAGCCGAACCACTCGTGGATTCTTGGGTTTGGATGTCGGCCAAAGGTACGGGAACCTGGGGCGTGAAATCGACCACCTCCAAGTTCAGCCCAAGTCGTCCTTCTTTCCACGCCTCTATGTTCCAGACAAAGTTCACCCATTCCCCCGTCTCGAGGTAGGCCGTGTTGTTGGCCATTTCTCGGCCTTCACCATCTCTCAAAATGACCTGGAATTCTCCTGGGAGCAACCCGTCATTGGCCACACGAGCATAGACCGAGACGTTCTCACCGACGGCTGGTCGAAACGGTGTGGCCGAAAGGTCGGTCAGTACAGGTTCGAAAGCAAACCACGTGAGGCCAACGTTGAGTGGAGCTGCTTGGGTCCCATATCCGGTCAGTAAACGTCCAGAGCGATCCGTTGCACTGAACCACACGATCAGCACATCACTACGCGTCAGCTGGATGTCAGGAACGAGGAAATTAACGGTGCCCTGATACACCGTGAATTCGTTGAGGGTGGTGTTGAGCGGGAGGGTCAAGCGTTGGTTTGTACCCTCTACAGGCTGCCCCATCCGATAGAACACGGTATGCATCTCAATTCCCGCAGGCGGCATGTCCGTGTCGTCGTTCACGCTGACGGTGATCGGGACAGCCGACAAGGCATTGGATGCAAGATTCTCCAACATCCCCGGTGCAAGAACAAGTTTGGGTGCTACGTCGTCGACNACGAGGTTGTAAGCCAGGTCGTTGAGTTGGTGNTGTTCAAANCCTTCAGGTGTGACNGATAAGACACCGTCATCATAGTAGAGAACGTTCTCGTTCATGGTGGCGTTGAACGAAATGATGCCGCTGGATGTGAGGTTCACGNGGTTTGATGAGGAGCGCTCGCCATCGGTCAAAGTCCACTTGAAATGCCCCACATCGGGGAAATGTTCAGCCAGCACGGACGTATTCCTGTGGTACAGGCCCATGCGGTGATTCACCACATCGTTTCGATGGAACCAGTACGTGGAACCGTTGTCTTGTCCGTAGGGCGCTTGGGTATCGGTGATGTTCAACCAACGAAGTTCAACGGTGTCGCTTGCCTCCCATGAGAGTGCACTCAATCGGTACAGACCCAGGCCGAGGTCTTGACCTTCGTCAAGCACCTTGAGCGAAGGCACACCAACGTCGGTCAAAAGGCGGCTGGTGTTCCAATCTAAACGGAATGAAACGTCCACGTCATACGTGGTGATGAGGGGGCGCTTTTGGACGGCAACGGAAGGCGCTCCGATGAAGCACTCTTCATCGAAATCAACTTCTCCAAACCGAGGCTCATAGTGAATAAAACATGCTGAATCGTTGGTCTCACCAAGAAGCGCTAACTGGATGGCTTCGAGGGACGCAATGCTGTTCGCATCTCCGAGTGAGAAACTGAAATGGTGCTCATGTCCTGCCAGAAGTGTGCCTTGCTCACGGTCCAACTGGATGTTGTCAACATCGATGGTCGTGTCTGAACGTCGCTGAATGCTCATCGTGGCAAGGTCCGATGCCTGACCAAAATCACCGCCGCCCAACAGTGGATTGCCAGCGAGGTCCTCGCCCTTCAACACGACACTGAGTTGTCCGCTGTTCTTCCCATCGGGAACAACTTGTTCGGATGAGAGGAGTGGCAAATCAACCTCGAGTTGAGTNACGCCGCGGTTGAGGCTCACCGTTTGCTGGCTGTACTCCGAGGCATCCATGGCGCCGTCTCCGTTGGTGTCGTGGATGCCCTCAAGCCAAGTCCAAACTTCCAACTGATTGGACANTCCCTCTGGGTCGCTCAGTTGAAGTCGGAGNGCCACGTCTTTTCCGTACATGGAAATGTGGCCGTCAGCGAGCACTTCTTGGCCTGAATCAAGAGCCTGAAGAGAATCAACTTGAGGCCTNACGGTATCGTGAAGGAAGCGCGTCGGCGTGAGAACAACCGTCCCGTCATCGCTCGATGATGCATTGGTTCCAAGGGGGCCNCGCCGGGANAAACTTGGCATGATTTCAAGGAAGGTGTTGCTTGGAACCGGATCGTTGAGCANTGGGCTGGCAACCTCAACCGTGAATCGCCCCTCTGGTCCTACTTCAGCCGTCCAAGAGGTTGACCAGTTAACGGGTTCACCCGTCCATTCATCGGGTCCCCCGGAAAGGTTCTTTGGCGGAACCGCACGCACCGCAACGGTGACTTCAGCCTCCCCGGCTTGTACCCACTGATTGGCGATGCCTTCCATCCTGACACGCCCCGTAGCTTGCATTGACTCATTGGAGTTGAGGTGGTAGGGCCAAAACGAGTTGGTCCAATCATCAATGCGCCGCTGTGTGGCATCGGTGACGGCGAAATCAACCACTTCGAGGTCGTTCTCAACCTCGTTAAAGGCCGTTTTTCTGACGTGAACTTCAGGCCCAGCTTCCAAACCCTCGTCGTCCTTCGCCATGCTGAGAACATGAAGGTCATCGATGTCNTCCAGCAACCATGTGCTGGTGAAGGACCATACGACACTGCAGGTGTTTAGCGTGCATGAGACGGAGGATGCTGAAGCCTCCAAAAGGGCAAGACCCGCCCCCTCCATTTGACGGAATCGTGGTTCGGCTTGGATTCTGTCAAGTTCAACGTGAATGGCCGCGCTCGTGATGTCTGCAGTCGGTCCAAGCCAAAGGGAAACCGCTGAAATGTCAGGGGCGTCTTCCGCCGCATTGAGAGGATTGTAGCGTGTGTGGTGGGTGGTGAACGAAACCGTTTGTTCCGGAAGCCAACGCGTGTGGCTCGGATTGTCAACCGTTTCGACCATCAGCGGAAGGGTGGTGGCATTGAGGCCAACTCGAAGTCCACCCTCGGCTGTTTGAACATGGAGAGGAACGTCAAGCACCGCACGCATGTTCGAGCCAAGGGAGGCTTGTTTGGCGCTGTTCAAGTCAGCGGCACTGACGCGAACGTCCTGCAAACTGTCGGGGAGAAGATGCATGAAATTCGAGATACGCACGTCGGCCGTGCCTTGGACCTCGAGCGAAACAGTGCAGACCAGTTGATAGGCGTCGAACGATGCATGGGCATGGCTCGAGACAACATGAGGGCAAGAGGAAGTTCCTTGGTGGTGGAGAAGCGTCATGCCCGCAGAGGTTGTTTGGAGAACTCCATTCAAACGCACTTCGCTCGTATTGGTCAAGTTGTCAAGCATGAGGGTCATCGCTGGCCCTGGACCCGATGGCGACCCTTGGGCGAGGCGGTCAAGCGATTGGTACGTGAGGTCCAGCGTGGTGTTGTTCATCGGGACGCTCGGGGCCAAGGAGGTTGGCGACCAAGTTATGTTGTTCCCGTTGTGTTCAACCATCGCCAATTGGGTGTTCAATCCAAGTCGGTCGGACATCTGCTCGGGAGGCCACGACATGACTGAGACATTGTTCCAACCAATGGCCAAACTCGGCAGCAGGGGGGGTACAACGCAATCCANCTCGGCTTTGGCTCGGACAAAATGTTCCCCACCTGAGCCGATAAGNGTGAAATCGCTCATGATGGAGATGTCTCCCCCAAAGGAGTGGTTCAGGTACGTGGTCTTGACCGGTTCGGGTACATGAGCTGAAGCCACGAGAATGCCATTGGTGGTCGCCCAAGTCAGGTTATCACCCACGGTGGTCAAGCGATAACCGTCGTGAGGGCAAGCCACCGCGGACGGCAATGGAATTGAAAACGGATCAGAAACAATGAGTGTTCCGTTGCTATCCAGTATGGCCTTGTCAACCCCATCTGCGGTGTTGAGCACATGCTGGGGCCCAATGTAGGTGGTGCGCCCCATACTCATGCTGTGCACAAGAGGCGTAACGTACGTGTCGTTGGTGCTCATCGCAACACGAACATGAACCGAGGGGTGCTCCACCGGGTCAAGGGCAAGGTGAGCGGGTAGGGTCAAGTTTTGATGTCCGTGTATCGGCTGCCCTTGTCCGTCAAGGACATCGAACAGGAGCGTGGTACCACTGGGTTGTTCAAACCAACCGTCAAGCCATCCATAACCGAACAAAGGATCGGGNGAAATGGAGCGAGANGTCCATGTTCCNGATGGCTCAAACACATCGATTTCAATACCAGCGTCATCGATGTACCAGCCGTCTGCTTCAACGTACGTGTCGGAGAAGAATGAAAACCGAGCCTTGATCGATTGGCCTGAAAGGTTGGACAAATCGTAGGTCTTGAGTTCAAAGTCGCGAAGATTACTGGCGCCGCAACCGTTGGCAACACTTGAGCCATCGATGATGCCTTGACCAAAAAACGGAGAGTTGGTGTTCACCGTTGAGATTTGGTCATGAAATCCGTTGAGTTGTGGCGGAAGCCACCACCATGATTGCCCACCATCGCTGGAAATGGAGACGCCCCCTCCATCCCAGTTGTGTTCCGTGCAAACCCAAGAGCGGAAGGAGAGACGAGCGGTTGCGTTGTTGGGNACCGTGTATTCTTCAGTGATGAGATGAGTGTAGACATTGTTGGTGTATTTGGTGGTCAAATTGATGGCAGCGCCATGATCACCGGAATGGAACGTGCCTGGACCGTAGCCCGACGTGCTACCAATCTCGCCCAGTTCCCAACCGTCTGGCCAGGTGCCATCAATGGACCAACCCGGTGGCGTGGTCATTGAAAATTCAAAGGAATTGGTCATGGATTGGGGAGGATTCATGCCAAATGCGGTGGTCCAATTCCATTCATTGATGGAGGATGTTGAAGGGTCGAGCCAACCCCGCTGGTCCCCGTATTGGCCGCTCGTATCACTTGAGAAATTTGACAACTGAAGGCGTTCGGATTGCGATGTCCCAGGGCGGTGAATGACCGATACATCGTCAATGGCGATGCCCTCCCATCCGGAAGATGCAAATCCACCGTACCCATTCTGGTAGTTGGTTAACACCTGAAACTGAAACAAAACATTGGAGGCATTTGGATGGCCAGACACACCACTCGGAAGGCTGTATGAAATGGGGATCCATCCAAGAGATTCGTCCATGTAGTAATTTCCTTGGTAAGAAAGCCCGTTCCCTGGAAGGCCTGGAATACCAGATACGGGTGCCCATGTGGTCCCATTGTTGAGGCTCACATAGACGAGAAGGTTGTCGTAAAAGGCACCTTCAAGGTCCCAGTTGGCCCAAAATTCAATGCGCATTGGACCGCTGAACTGAGACAAATTGGCCGGAAGGTAGAGGCGCCCGTTGGCGTNGTTGGCGTAGTCGCCACTCATGTTTCCATGGAACCAAGCGCCTGGAAGATCTCCTACATTGGAAAGGGTGAAGTTGTCCAAAAACCATCCATGTCGGAGCCCTGGTGCCGCTGAGGTGTGGAAACAAAAACGGACCTCAAGCGTCGTTGAGGCTGGTTGCACGATGTCATCGAGGCTAAAATGGGCTTTTTGCCATCCTTCTGAAACTCCTGACCAAACATTGGATGGAGCTCCCGCAAGGCTTGAGCTGTTGGTGTAGGGGGTGGAAGGAGCCAAGACCTGCCATGTTCCTCCCGAAAGCCGGCTTTCAACCCAAGCAGCATCGTCGTCAAAGAAGGCCAGCCAGTGGTCAACGGTCAGATTGTAGCGGTCAACAAATGCCGGAATGGTTTCGGCGGGTGAAGCAAGGCAGCCNCTCATGTTCGCACCCAACCCTCCTTGAGCTTGGGTGGCGAGCACGCGCTGGCCATGCGTTGGAGCACTTGGTTGGCCTGCTTGGGCCGTAGTGTTGGTCAAAGGAACCACGTTCCAAGCGTTGTGGTGCGGTCCTTGGCCGACCCAATCAGGGAGAGTTTCGATGAGCGTTTCAAAATCCGTCAAGGTGGCCAGCGTTGATTGCGTTGCCAAACTCANCTGACCGCCATGACCTATTCCTTGAGTTCCTTGATGNGTTCCGTTCCAACCCGTGTTNGCGTCAATACCAAAACGAGCGGAAGTGTCTTCCGCNTCAGCCCACATCGGCGTTACATCGAGTTGCCCTCCCGAGAAGGTCTGGTTGTACGGAACACTGAGCACACCGGTGCTGGTGGTGTTGACGCCAACCGAGTTACCTTGGGGCGTGTAGAACGTTGAATACGAGACATCTGGGGCTCTTTCATTCAACGGCGAAGCCATTGGAACGGCCAAGACAAGCAGCATCAGGAGGCTCATGCCCAGCGCCAATGCCCCTTGCCTCGTGGGGGGAGCGCTGCGGTTAGCCAAGGACATGTCAAGACACCTCGCTTCCGCGAGGTGCAGAGGTTGGATATGAAAGGGTGTTATGCTTGCATCAGACAAGCGATGGCAAGTATTCTGCGGAAGAGGATTCAAAACCCGTCACCTCCACGTACGTTTCATGAACCCTGTTCGTGATCTCGACGGCGCACAAGCCCAAGAGATTGAAGAGCAACTGTTCACCACACACCGCCAACAACTTCCACGGCACGTCCCCATACCATTGCCTCGTCAGGACTTCTGGGAAATGGTCCGTGCGCTGCTCTCAAGCCTCGACTTGGAGATTCAAGAAATGGTTCGAAAAGGTTCCATCGACATGCGACTTCAGAACCTTCAGAAGCGCCAGACCAACATCCGGCGAATCGCTTCCGAGCTCGCAAGAAAACGAATGGTCGCCATGATGCAACACGCCGCCAGTCAAGCCCTGCGCAGCGGGGTGAACCCCAACATGGCCCAAGAACTCCCTTCGCTCGATTGGCAACGCCATGACCCGTCCGAGAAAGCCTTCTATCATGCCCTCCAACTCAACGTTGACCGGTTCAAGAAAGAGATTGATTGGCAAGGGATGCANCAAGGTTTGCTCGGTGAAATCATGATGCAGCCCCGCACCCACGCCCCTGGGACCATGCAATTGGACGCCTATGTGGGTGAAGGAAAAATCACCTCCCGGCCCCCGCCTGATTTGGCTTTTGAAGAAACGATGGAACCTCTGCCTGCGGCACAAGAAGATGCTGAAGAACGGTGGATGGATGATGCTCCGTGGGCGGATGAAGAAGCCTACTTGCTTGCCGACATGCAGGGCCGTGATGCCACAGATGCCGCACCAATTGCGGCCGAAACTCCAACTTCATCCGCGTCAAAACACGGAGCCGCTATGGAACTGGCTCCATCAAAAGAGCCCATTCAAACCATTCAGGACGAGCCGCCAGCAGAGGTGGCTGAACCTTCCGAAGCGACGCCGGCTCAAGATGAGAGNAACGTGCGTGTGCGCATCCTCGAAACCATGCCTGAACCGGTCATGGACGCATCAGGCCAGCCTTTGGTCCTCGAGGTCGGAGATGTTCATTTCCTCGACGAGGGCATGGCTGCATGGCTCATTGACGCCGGTGTGGCTGAGCGAGCCGAGTTGTGAGCCGAGTGATTTNGCTGNCTTCAAATTGAAGTGCAAAGGCTACGCTGATTGTATTGANTTGGCTCTTTTGAGCCGAATTGACGTACCAACCGTGTTCAGTTGATGTTTCTCATCGAGATCTCGATGCTGACGGTGTCAGGGATAGGAATCTTGGTCACTGAGCGGAGGGCCGTTTGGTCCTTTGCCGTTGAAATGTCCATCTCAAGCAGACGCTTGTGGATGCGCATTTCCCAGTGGTCGTAGGTCTCACTGCCTTCGCCGTCAGGTGCCTTTCGAACAGGGACCACAAGTCGGCGTGTTGGCAGAGGAATTGGACCACGGAGGTTGATTCCACCGCTGTCGCAGATGGTCTTGATTTGGCTGGCAACGTTATCGATGTCCTGGTGGTTCTCACCGGTCAGTTTGATAACGGTAACAGCAACCATTCAATTCACTCCTCGTCCCAATCCTCAAGTGAGCGAACTCACTTCTTCTCNATCTTCAAGCAAACGCCTGCAGCCACGGTCTTGCCCATGTCGCGGATAGCGAAGCGGGAAAGTTCTGGGAAGGTGTCCATTTGCTCAATGGCCAACGGCTTGGTCGGCTGGAAGCGGATGAGACATGCGTCTCCGGTCTTCAAGAAGGAAGGGTTGGCTTCCTTGCCGGACTTGTTGGTCTTCTCCAAGAGNTCCATGAACTTCACAGCGACTTGAGCGGTGTGAGCGTGGAACACAGGGGTGTAGCCAACGGAAACAGCCTTTGGAATGTCCATGAGCTGGATTTGTCCGACGAAGTGCTCGTCGTGTCGAACGAAGGTTGGTTCGTTGTCCGTGTATCCTGCAACGTCGCCACGGCGAATGTCGTCAGCAGCGAGGCCACGAACGTTGAATCCGACGTTGTCGCCGGGTTCGGCCTTGTCAACCATGGTGTGGTGCATCTCNATGGACTTCACTTCACCGCCCTTCATTGAAGGGTTGAAGACGATGTTCTTACCGACGTTCAAGACACCGGTTTCGATCTTACCAACAGGCACGGTACCGATACCGGAGATCTTGTAGACATCCTGAATTGGCAGGCGGAGAGCCTTGTCGGATGGCTTGGATGGCATTGGCGTAGCGTTGATGGCTTCGAAGAGGGTTGGACCCTTGTACCATGGGCACTTGTCCGACTTGTTGTACACGTTGTCGCCGTTGAGGGACGAAGCAGGAATCATTGGGACGTCGTCTGGCTTGAATCCGGCCATGCGGAGAAGTTGAGAGACTTCCTTGCATGCGTTGTTGTACTTCTCTTCGGTCCAGTCGACACCAGAGATGTCCATCTTGTTGACGTGGACGATGAGGCCCTTGACACCAAGCACCTTGGCCAAGAAAGCGTGTTCCTTGGTTTGGGCGTTGACACCGTCGTTGGCTGCGCAGAGCAACACAGCGGTATCGGCTTGGGATGCACCGGTGATCATGTTCTTCACGAAGTCTCGGTGACCTGGTGCGTCGATGATGGTCCAGTAGTAATCAGGGGTGAAGAACTCCTTGTGAGCNACGTCGATGGTAATACCACGCTCGCGCTCTTCCTTGAGTCCGTCCATGACGTACGCAAGTCCGAATCCAGCCTTACCGGATTCAGCAGCGAGTTTTTCGTTCTTTTCAATCACGTGCTCTTCGATGTGACCGGAGTCGAGGAGGAGACGTCCAACAGTGGTGGACTTTCCGTGGTCGACGTGACCGATAAATACGATGTTGCGGTGTGGCTTGCTCCTGTCTTCCCATTGTGCTCCCATGGTAATCGCTCCTTAGCAAGCCGTCCGACAATTATCCCCTATATCAAAAGCGCGACGCGGTTTGAGGGCTGAATTCCTCGCATTTCGCCGTTTATCTCACTGTGCGTCAAGGATTTCGCCAGTGGAATCGATCTTGTAAAGACGGAGCGTACTGGTTGCTCCACGCATCGCCAAAGGGCTTCCTGAAATGGCAACGACACGCTCACCGGGCTTGATACGCCCTTGAAGAACCAACTGCTTCACGGCTTCTCGCATCGTCTTGGAACCTCGGTCGTGTTCTTTCGAAAGGACGGCATCGACACCTGGAAGAAGACAGGTGCGCCGGAGAGCACGGAGACGATCGCTGACCGCCGTCACAGGAATCGAAGGGCGGTATCCCGAGACCAAACGAGGCGAAGTACCGTGTTCGGTGGCCACGACAAGGCGGGACGCACCGGCTTCACGCGCCAACTCCACACCGGCATGGGCCACGGCGCGCGTTGAGCGGAACCGAGCCAGTGCGGTTGGGCGAAGNTGGTATGTGTCCAACCCGTCCTCGGTGGCTTGAGCGATTTTNGCCATGGTCTGNACGGTTTCGAGAGGGTACTTTCCTGAGGCTGTTTCACCGGACAACATCACTCCAGTGGCGCCGTGGCGAATNGCGGTTGAGACGTCGCTGACCTCGGCCCGCGTCGGGCGGGGTTGGAACGTCATGGAATCCAGCATTTGTGTGGCGACCACCACCGGCATGCCTCGTTCGAGGGCTTTGTCGATGATGCGTTGTTGAGCCACCGGGACATTTTCGAGCGGAATTTCGACACCCAAATCACCCCTCGCCACCATCACGGCATCGGCCANGTCCAGGATGCTGTCCAAATTTTCAAGAGCGACAGGGTGCTCAATTTTNGCAAGAATAGGAACGTGCATCGAGGCCGCTTGGATTGCTTCCTTGGCGGGCATCAGGTCTTCAGCTGTGCGGACGTAGCTGACCGCAATGTAATCTGCACCGTTTTCAAGAGCGTGTTGGAGGGCTGCCTTGTCCTTGGGTCCAATCGCAGGGAGGTCGACAAGCGTGCCGGGAACGTTCACACCTTTTCGGCTGCTGATAGGACCACCATCCATCACTTTGCAACGGACCTTTCCACCGGATTGACCGGATGTTGAAAGGACGGTGAGCCGGATAAGGCCGTCCGCCACTAAAATCGGGTCGCCGACGTTGAGTTCAGCCGAAAGGCCGGCGTATTCCACCGGGAAATCTGTCCCGTTGGTTGATTCAAGTTCGCGCATCCCGCAGTGGAGGGTTATCTCGCTGCCTTCATCGAGCATTTCAACCTCAGGGAAATTCCCAAGACGGAGTTTTGGGCCGGGTAGGTCAGCCAAAATGCACGTGGGGCGACCCAGCTCGTCCTCGATGTCCCGGACGCGGCGATAGAGATCGGTTTTGTCCTCTGGCTCGCCGTGTGAGTAGTTGAAACGGCAGACATCAACGCCTGCTTCCAACAACGATTTGAGGGTCGCACGGTCATCGCAAGCGGGACCGATGGTCGCCACGATTCGCGTTCGTCGCATGCTTCATTCACCTCACTTGTAGTAGAGGCGGATCACGAACTGATCAACCCTGAAGTCGTTGATTCGATCGTTTTGGATGGTCATCGTCCAATCCCCTTCACCGTAGGTTGAATCGGTGTCGGAAAACATGTAGCCAGAGAGTCTGAGGTGAATGCAATCGAGGTCGTCATCGCAATCTCCATCGTCGCGNGATTCAAGGTCGGTTGAGGTGGTGTTTCCCGCCTCTTCATCCTCTTCGTTGTACGCAAAGATGTTCAATTCAGCACGGCAATTGTTGGCCCCTGGAATATCAGCGCATCCATCGTCTTCCTTGGGATACTCGAGTTCCATTTGGGCTCTCACAATGGTGTTGCCGGTTTCCTTGTTGTAGTTGATGATGGCGTCAAAGTCCAATTCTGCTGCATTGCCGCTGGTGTTTCCGCCGATTTCAAAATCGTTCCAATATCCAGCATAGCTCACGTAGACTTTGATGGTGGTGCTGTCGGTCATCTCAACGTTGTTGGTCACCGTGAGTCCAATTTCGTATTCACCCGGAGCCACGTTGCTCCAATCAATCGTTGCTCCTACGAGGTCATCGTCGTTTTCCGGATCCCCATCGTTGTCCTTGTCTTCCTCCAAATCAAGGTCCCAGGCATACCCGTCCTCGGGTATGTATTGAGAAGTGGCGTCGCCTGATTCTGAGCCGGATGCATCCAGTTGAATGGTCGTTGTTTCGGTTATGGAACGGTCGGTCATGCTCTTGTCCCGGGCGCAAATCCAAACAAGGATGTGCCTCGATTCAGTGATTGATTCGTCTTCACAGTCTTCATCGTCAGCATACTGATTGATTTCGGCGGTGGGCGCCTCTGCACTTTCAGGGGCGACCGTAAGATCTCGAGTTTGTTCCGAGGTGGACGTCCCGTCGGACACCTCGAGGCTNACCTTGTACGTTTTCGCCTCGTCAAACGTCCATGTTGCGGTGAGACCTGTTGCATCAATGTCGATGGTGCCTTCGGTATCAAAGTTCCATCGATACGTCAGCGAGCCGTCGTTAGGGGTTGAACTTGAAGCGTCGAAGGAGACGGACGTTCCAACCTTGATGTTCTTGCTTGGAGTAAAATTGAACACGGCCAAAACTTCAGCCTCGTCGCTGCTTGAACTGTCCTCGAAAATACATCCTGACATGGACATGCAGAGCATCAAGCCTGCCATCATGAGGGTGCGTGCGTGGCTTCCCATGCCACGGGGTGGTTGCTCGGTCATCAAAAGGGCTTCCTCAGTATGGAAGGCTAGAACGAGAACAAACTGGCCTGTTTGTTACCGGCCATGAGGTCTTTGGCCTCCCAGCCAAAGGCTTCCGTAATTCGTCCGACCGCGGCGGCCAGCCGTTCTGCATAGAACCGTCCATCGTAGGTGATGGTGGCTTGATCGTCTTCATTTTCGAGCCACGGAACGACGGACATAGGGCGTTTATTGGCATCGGTGACCACGTAGGAGACCTTCATGCCAGTGGTGAAGCCGAGGCCTCGCTCAATGCGTTGTTTGGCCACCCGCACCTGGGCCATGCTGTCCGGTTTCGCGTAGTCTTTGGTAAAGTCAACATCATCCGGGGCCTTGACGGGCGTTCGAACGACGCGCCCCTTGCAAGACTTGGCAAGAACGACCTCGCTTGCAGGGACGTTGCTTTGCCGAAGTGCTTCAACGCGCTGCTTCGCATAGGCCACTAATTTATCCCCCTGGTCAGCCAGTGCGTAGCGGAATATTTCCTTCATGGTCGTGGTCAAGTACAGGAAGGAGTCGGTGCGCTGAGTCTCATATCCTCGCACCAACATTTCCTGGCTNGGCCAAACCACCTGGCCGATGTAGCGCTTTTTAGCACCGTGGCTAAAGAAGACCGCGAGTCCTTTCTCAAACTCCAATACAGCGGAATCGCGGCTGTATTTCTCTGCCAGTTGCGTGCCAAAATCCACCATGCTTTGGACGGCGGNTTCATGGTCTTGGATGAACTGAAGGGCGGCTTCATCGCCTTNCTCTGCCGCATTCCGTTCCTCGGGTGTAACCTGCCTTGGGGCGTCCTTGTCAATTGGGCAACGAACGAAAATCGAATCGGTATCTGAATAGACCACGCCATGGCCTTCCTGTTCCACTGCGGCGATGATGCCCTTGATGTTTTGACGGGCCCAAGCCGTGATGGACGACCCCAAATCACGATGTGTAAAGCGGTAGAACCCGCTGGCAAACACACCGTAAAACGAGTTCATGAGNATCTTCACAGCGTACTGCATGGCATCGTGAAAGGCCTCTGATGTGGAATCCCCAGCACCTTTGGCCACTTTGATNGCGGCTTTGTGCTCGTCCCGCTGAGCCATCAAACCCTCGAGAAGCAGAGGCACCATGCCCTTCCTGTCCTCTTGATTTCGAAACAGAGCTCCTGTGGGTGCCTCGTGGACATCGCGGTTCTTCCCTGAAGGAGTCGGCTGGGCCGGATCAATTCGGGTTGTATAGCAGATGTTGTGACCGATCATGATGGAGGGGTACATGCTCTTGAAGTCAAGCACAGCAATCCAGGGGTGCAAGCCTGCCTCGACTTCGTGAACATAACCTCCCGTAATTTGTCCTTCTTTCGCTTCGGCCGAACCGGTCAGCGGAACAGCAACTTTCTGTGAATCAGCAAGGCGAATGACGAGCGAATCAATCAATTGGCTGGTGCTGCCGTTGGCAGCCGTTTCAAAGGGAACTTTGGCCACCGCGGCCACCGCTTCTTTGCGTCGGACGGCTTGAATCGCCCGAAGAATGTCAAGGGGAAGTTCAGCGTCACGCACACAATAGGCCAAGACTTCATCCGGGCGATTGGCCCATTCCTCGTCCATGTTTGAAGCGTCAACGTCCATCTTGTGCTTCGCTTCATCATCAGGAAACAGCAACGTCGCAACGAACGACAAGGTTTCTCGCCGCGGCTTCAAGGCTTGACGCGCTTGCCACCAAGCATCCATCACCACGCGCCCTGAGAGGTTCCATGCCCGATTGCTCTGCCGCTTAGGGACCAAGGCNTCTCGATTTCGCTTGAGTTCCGTTTCAAGCCTTGGAGCGCGCCCCCAACCAAACAAAGCCATGGTGCCTTCTCCTCCTCGTCCCCGTTGAAGCACGCCTGTGCGGTCAGCGAGTCGAGGTAGGTCGAAATTGTCAATGTTGTAACCCGTGATGATGTCGGGGTCGGTCGCCAGCACCGTCGCCGTCAAGCCTTCGAGAATCTCCTGTTCTTCACCACGGTATTGGAAGACCTGCCGTTCTCCCGTTCCAAGGTTTTCGACGCAAGCCGCCGCGCAGAGGACCGTTTCATGTTCAATGCTCGTTTCGAGGTCAAAGGAAAACACGGTGTAAGGCACCGCAAAGGGTTCGGTTGCTTGGACATCACCAAACGCACATCGGACGGTCAAGTCGACGCCATAACGCCCTCCACCTCCTGCTTCAAGCACCTCGGGCTTGAGAATGGGTCCATCGGCTTCCCTNGTGTCCACAAGATCACCAGAAAAAGTGACATGCATGCCAACATCTCCATCGAGAAAGAAGCGATTGACAAAGGGAATGTCTCCGGAAAAAATTTGCCAGGAACGGGTTTTGAGCACTTTGCGAAGGGAAGGGACATGGAAAGGTTGCTCGACTTCAACGGTCCAAACGGGACGTTCCCCGAGCTGTGTCCATTTGACCACGGGGCCGGTTATGTTCTGCACGTGTTCCATGGCCCGAACATGGACGAGGCGGTCTTCGATGAAGGCNGGTACNCCCTTCTCCACCTCCCATGTGCCGATGGGCGCAATTTCAAACGTCGGCCTTAGACCATGAACCAAGAGACAAACAGAGCGGCCGTCATCGGTTCGCCCAAACAGTTCAACCACGGTTTCAGGCGATGTTTCGTCATGCCCTGAGGAGGATAACGAGCGATAACGCCCGCTCACAATCCCCATCCTTCCATTCATTGAGCGACCTCATACGACTTCACTGTTCCACCCCATTAGAACCCATCTGCTCGAGGAGATGGAAAACACAACCCATCACGCATCAAATGGGAGAGGAATCCTTGAAAGCCTCATTCCAATGGGTCAATTTGATAGCGGGGCTGTTGCATGGACGAATCGTTTGACTGGGACAGCCTCACCTTCTCGCTCACACCTACCGATACGATGTATTTGACCACCACCACGGCCGATGATCCGTGGATGCCTGGTGAACTCCGCCCCTACGGTGACGTCCCCATGTCTCCCGCCGCTGGTGTTCTCAATTACGGCCAAGGCTTGTTTGAGGGCATGAAGGCCTACCAGACCTCGAAAAACCGCATCGTCTTTTTCCGCCCCGAAGAAAACGCTCGACGAATGCAGCGCGGTGCTGACCGNTTGAAGATGCCACCCGTCCCCGAATCCATTTTTGTGGATGCGGTTGAGCAGGTCGTCGGTGCCAACAAACACTGGGTCCCTCCTTCCGGGAAAGGCGCCATGTACGTTCGACCCCTTCTGATGGGCAGTGGTCCAGTTTTGGGTGTGGCTCCTGCACCCTCCTACACCTTCCTCATCTACGTCACACCGGTTGGACCGTACTTCAAGGGCGGCATGAGCGCTATTGACTTGCTGATTTCAGAAGATCACCATCGGGCAGCACCGGGTGGTTCGGGTGGGGTGAAAGCCATCGGAAACTATGCACCAGGAATGAAGCCCAGCAAGGAAGCCAAAGCACAAGGGTATGCTGAGGTGATTTACCTGGATGCCGAGACCCATACCGTAATCGAAGAAGTGGGCGCTGCAAACTTTTTCTGCGTCAAGGACGAGGTGCTCTACACGCCCGAATTAACGGGAACCATCCTTCCGGGCATTACACGTGATTCCATCATCCAACTCGCCCGCCACCTTGGTTACAAGGTTGTGGAAGGAAAAATTGCAGCCGACTTTGCCATGAAGGCCGACGAAGCCTTCTGCTGTGGAACCGCTGCCGTCATCTCACCCATTGGCTCCATCACGCACGGTGAAGACAAGAAGGTCTACGGAAATGGAGCACCAGGGAGCATAACCGTCCAATTGTATGACGCCTTAACCGGCATACAAAACGAAACAGAAGAGGACATCTTTGGTTGGCTTCATCCATTGCCATGACGGCGGCTGGTAGCAACCCACGCCATCGTCAGCACACCAACCGTACTGAAGAGTGAAAGGGCGGGGGTGTTCTCTTCCTCAACCTCTTGGGGTTCGTCAACGACCAGAGCAGGAGCAGGTTCAACCGTGATTTGACCAACCATTCCCGCTGAAGCATGCGGTTCGCAAACGAATTCGTAGGTTCCTGCCATGCCTCGTTCAAACGTGAAACTGTAGTCCACTTCCCTCGCAGGTTCGCCTGAATCGAAAACGCCGTTGGACTCAACCGCATTGTGAGGCAGCGCTTGTCCGCTCCAAAAGAACCGTACTGTATCGCCTTCAGTGATGGTGGCCGAAGACGGTGAAAACCGAAGATTGGTGCTGTCAACGCTGATGACAACCGTCTGTGGGTTTTCGGTTTGAGAGGCGAGGTCACCCTGAAGCCCTCCGGTGAGAACGACGATAAGGCAGAGGGCGATGATGGCTCGCATGTTCAGAAATGACCCTCAAAGGTTATCAATTTCTGTTTCGAGAATCAACGGCTTTTGAAGTTCTTGCGCTTTTTGAAACTGCTTCGTTGTTGGGTGTTTTTCCGCTGTGAACGCGCCCTTCGATCACCCGTTTTCGGGCCCCGGGCCGTTTCTTTCTCAGCTGCTTGACGCTGATTTCGTTGCATTTCACGCCATTGACCACCGATGAGTTGGAGCAACTCTTCCTTGCTTCCTGCACCAATGGATTCCTTGGCTCCCGAGGATGAAACCCAAAGCCTTCCTTCGCGGCCGTTGGGCCGACGGGGGTGAGAGGTGTGTTCTTCTCGCTTAATCTTGCGAAGACCAACGGCTCGAGCAGCCATGAACAAACCCTCGAGGTCGGGCTTGAGAACCGAGGCATCCTTGGGAACACGGCGACCCGATCGTCGGGAGCGCTTCATGTCGAAATATCCCGGCCAAACACAAAGTCGGTCAGGATTGTGGTCCATGGTCTCGCCTCATAGGCCGCTCACGGCGTGCTTTCTTGAAGCCGTCGCTTGACTTCACTCAAGCAAAACGCCGTTGATAACGCCATCTTTGCCCGGTCGAGAAGTGATGCGGACACGACCTTTGTCGGTCTCAATAACAGCTCCCTTGACGAGGATGTTTCGTCGAACGTAGTTGGGGTCAGAAGCGTTTTCGACCACGTTGTGAATGGTTCCAAGGGTGGTCTTTCCATTCTTGGGGTTGTTGATGCTGACTTGGTTAGCCGCCATCACACGAACCATGGAGTTGCCACCGGTCTTTCGGTAGATCTTTCGCTTGGGTTCGCCAACGAGTGCGAATTGCTTCTCGGTGGAAATCTCTGTGGCACGCTTGCCGCGAGCCTGAACCTTGCGTCCACCGGATGGTTTGCGTCGTGAAATTCCGTGCCATTGAGCCATCATGAAGCCTCCTGCGTCGCCACCGACCAGCCCGGGCTATATGAAAGCGACCCTCACTCACAGCCAACGTCAATTTGCGAAAGCGGTTCGCCGTTTGCTTGCAGAAGGCGAGCGACAACCTGGTCGCCGGGAAGTAACCGCCCAACCCCTGCAGGTGTCCCCGTGAACAGGACGTCTCCCCCGTTGACTGGAGCCCAACGATGGAGTGAATCGATTTGTTGGCGTGGCGTGACCGACATCTCATGAAGCGGTGCGGATTGACGAAGGGTTCCGTTGACCGACAAGTCAAGCTGCAGTCCTTGGGCTGGGTCAACGAGGTCCTCCCACGTTCCGTCCCATGGTACAAACGGGCCGATGACGGCGCTGGAGCGGAAGCACTTTGCTTTCGCCCAAGGCAGTTGTTCTGCTCGGAGTTCGCCCTGAGTAGCCCGGTCGGTTAAGTCCAAACCAACGGCGATGGCTACGGGCCGGCTTGCTTCATCCAGTTTCACCACGCACTCAACCTCATGATGCACTTCACCGGGGTGTGCGCTGACAGGAAGGGGCCCTGATTCGTGGAGGCACCCCTCAGGCTTCACGAAAAAAATCGGGTCGGAGACCGGTTGATTTCCAAGTTCAATCGCATGTTTGGCAAACGTACGGATGGTGCACCACATCGCCATGGACCGATGAGCGGCCTTTGGTTCATCAACAACGCGATGCCCAAGGATGATAGCCTCAGCGCCCATGTGGCAAGCATGGCCAATGAATGGAGCATCAGGAAACGAAGGCCCGTTCGACGAAAGAACATCGCTCCGCTTCTCAAGCAGTTGGAAACGGATCTGGCCATTGACCTGAACGTCGACGGGGCCTTTCTTGAAATGGCTGAATACGGGCCGTGGACGATGGTGTTTGTTGACCGAACACCGTTGGTCATCGAACTGTTCGACGAGGAAGAACAGCGATGTGTATTTCTCACCCTCCGCGGTTTTTTGGAACACACGGAGGCCCTCAAATGGGTGGAAGTTGACCATGGAGCCATCCCCTTCTTGATGAACGGAGCCGACTGCATGGTGGCTGGCGTCCATGGCGCTGAACCATCCGTCCAATCCGGAGATTTGGTGTGGATTCGCGACATGACCCACAAGCGCCCATTGGCACTTGGTTGGGCGGTGGATGACGCCCCGACCCTTGTAGAAAACACGAAAGGAAAGGGCATCAAAACGGTCCATTGGGTGGGTGATGAGTTGTGGGACATGGAATGAGAAGAACCCAAATAAAGGAGCCGCGCCCTGTTCGTGTCATGAAAGGTGGCATGGCCATTCTTGTTGTTCTCGGACTAACGATGATTTCGGCGTTCGCTGCACAGGCTGGAGAAGCCACCGGCGGAGAGGATGCCAATCCGGGCGATGATGCTCCGTTCACGGTTGAGGAACGCACCACGCCGTCTCAAGACGGGGAAACATGGACGCTGAGCTTGGTCATGGACCAGGACGCCCTCGACAACGGCACCACCTTCGCCATCACCAGCCAAATCTGCCTCAACAACGGTGTGTGTGATCCCCCAGTGAATCAAGACGTCACGGTGAGCGATGACGGGAGCACGTACACCACCGACCTGACGCCCCCCGCCGACCATTCCTACGTGAATTGGCGGGTCAAGGCCACCTACAGCGATGATTCGTCCGAGAACTTCCCACAAAACGACTGGTACAAGACCTGGTCAACGTGTTATTACGCCGACGGGAGTTATGGCGGCGTCCATGCCGACGGCGACGGATGCAGCGTTCCCGGTTCGGGCGAAAGCGAGGGTTTTCTGCCCTCAATTGGTGTGGTGTTGACGGTCACGGCCCTCACAGGTGCTGCGTTGGTTGGTACGGCTCGTCGTCGATGATCTATCCGTGAACGTGGTGTTCAACCAAGCGCTCAACAAATCGTCGCTGGTCCATGGACCATGCCGTAAACACCACCGNCACCTCGCTTCGGTCCGCACTGAGTTCGCCTTCGGCGAAACCAGAGGATTTCATGTCGCTCGCCACCAACGGCAAATGGCGACCCTTGAAGCAAAAGCGGCATCCATGTTCCTCCGCCTCAGCATGACCGGCTTCAAACGAAAGCCTGGCGCCCTCCAGCGTTGATGGCATACCGCCAGCTTTCANAAAGCGATGAAGCGCTGAAAGNAGGCTCGGCCCGTCAGTTTGTGAACCATCGTCCACGCCCCCATAGGCGGAGAGGAAGCCGAGCTCTGTCTCGTTTTGTTCCATCAAATGGTCCAAACCNCGGCCGTCCTTGCCCATCAGCCCAACTCCTCAACCGAGAGGTCGGTCCAACCGATGAGGCGTCCGTCAGTGGCGTCGACGAGNAACGAGAAACTCCGGTCTTTTCCGTTGTCATCCCATGTTCGCTGAAGGTCCACGGTGGTCGCTCCTGAGGTGTCGAGAAGGTCACTNAAATCAATGCCGAATCCGGTGCCNGGGACCACCACCAAGTANCCCACACTTGTCGTGTCGTGCAAACCGCTGCCCGTGAACAACGCNTCCGGACCTGTCAACTCGGGGTACCGTTGTGAATCCATCAAACGTGCTTCAATGTCGTGAAGCGGCAAAGCCTTNGGAATGGANTCGCGGTTGTGCGTGATGGATTCGTCAAAGGTTCCTTTGGCGATGAATTCGCAATTCAGATTCTCGTCTGCTCCTGAAATCGAAAATTTGAGCCAGCCTGCGGTCGTGTCCGAATCCACCCACGAGAGGTTCCATTCCGTGGCNGTTCCGTTTTGTTGGTCCACGGCTCGCCAAACATAGCCGTCGTTCTCAAGGGCAGCCACGGCGCCAGATGCAGCGGAATTGAATTCGCTGATGCAGGTCATCGCNTCATCGAGGGAGTGCTGCCTCACNGTGGAATTGTCGGGGAGGTGCGTGCCGTCCACTCCCCAGTTCTCCAACTCATCGTCATCTGGATTGAGATCGTTCGCTTGAGGTCGGTTATCGTAGGTTTTTCCGAGTTCAATCGCTTTGACCCCACGAGAAAGTGTGGTCCGCTCAAAGGTGTGGTGGAGNTCNAGTTCGCCTTCNGGGAGGACCGCATCGATGCCACGCTGTTGCCACGCAGAACAACTTGTTTGGGATGCTTCGCTGCTGCTGATGGCCACATCCACGGTTTGACGGGCTGCCCACGGGCTCTCGACATCNAGCCACATCTCCATGGTGGCGTATCCGAGGCAGAAATCNCGNACGTCGCGGTGGCTGGCGGTGACCTTCCACATGTTGGTTGACCCGACCTTTTCAGANCCCGTNACGCGCCACTCCCATCCNGAACTGGTGCCGGTGGCATCCTTGGTGATGTAGGCGTTGCCAAAGAAATCGGCNAGTTCAACCGGTGCAATAACCATGCCAAGTCCAGGNGANAATTCCTCAAGATCGCCGAGCAGCCCACCCACGCCATANGTGAATGCCGAGCCAGNATACGAAGTGGCTGAAAGCGTTGCTGCGAACTCGAGTTCGGTAGCGAGGACAACTTGTTCCCTCAGTTCCTTCCACGACTTCAAGGTCAACTCTGCCTGACCGGTTGTCGTGTCGGTGGTGAAGTCTGAACANTTGGANGCAATTGGATAGTGCCCCGAAAGGTCGAATTGGGAAAAGGACATCTCGTTGACGCTCTCAACGGCGAGCCAGGACAACCCTTGGCCNCCACGGATTTTCACGGCCCCGAGCCGATCATCGGACGATTGCGTGTTCAATTCCACGCCCGTTCCCTCNGTNACTGAAGCCGTGCTTTCACCTTGAAACGAGAGCCGNATNTTGCAGTAATTTGGNGGATCNTCCANCTGGTCNGTGACCAATTCAACGTATTCCTCGGACGCAAGGAANCTGCCNTCGGTGATCATGTAGCCCATCTCATCGCCATAGCGCAATGAATCGGCTGTGAACGGTTCAAGTTGGTTGTTGACATAGTACCAACCTCCTGCCCCGAGGAGAAGGAGCGTCAGCANGACGGCAATGGCTTGTGGACGGCGCACCATCTCCATCAGCGTCAAGGCGCCAGCATCCTCTGCTTTTGCGNGTGGAGTTGTTGCGTTTTTCTCAACGGGAAGAGGAACGACCGAGGCCTCAGCAGAAGGTTCGTCGTCGTCCTCGTCGTCGATGAGGTCGGCCTCGAGGATTTCTGCTTCCAAAACATCATCCTCGTCGGTTTCATCCTCGTNCGAAGAAGNGAGCGGCACAGGCTCAACCGGCTCATCGTCCTCAAGGGACATCATCACGGGTTCGTCGCTCGGCTCGTCCTCACTGGCGGGTTGGAACGTGGAAGTAGACTCGTCATACACCTCGATGCCGAGGGTCTCTTTGNCANCGCCAGCCNCGAGGAGGCGAGCCAACAACTCGGCCTTTTTTCCACTGGCCGAGAGGTCATTGAGCACGCAAAGCGCCTTGAGTTTCGCCACCGTCAATGTGGTGGTAGGCTCGCTCCCCATGGTCATACCTCACCAAACCGTAGGCATGGTGCCTTTCAAGGCTGGCGTTGATTTGATGATGAATTGCATCAATATTGAAGCGGCATTCCACCCTCAACCTTCGTGAGGAACATAGGTTCCATCGTCAGTTTTGACATAGACCGTTTGGTCGTAAGTTCCATCTGGCATTTTCCGGAAGAAGTAGCCGTTTTCAGCGGGCTCGTATGTTTCCTCGTTAGCGCTCGGTGATTCTTCATGAGGTTCAGCTGCTTCTTCCGTAGCCGGCGCATCAGAGGACGGTGGTTCTGCAGGCGGGCCAGCAGGTCCATCTGACGGTGCGCCGGGAGGGCCCGACGGGCCTGAGGAAGGAGGGGCTCCGGATGGCCCTGCAGCGATACGGTTTTGACTGGCTTCGGACAAGACACGGGACTCCGTGGTCTCGTTTTCACCTTCGAGGATTTTACGAAGCACTGCACCGTGCTTTTGAGCGCCAACAAAGGCAAATCCAGACAGCCCGAGGCAAAGAAGACCGAGAAGCCCTCCAATGAACTGGTTGGGGTAGAGTTTGCCTTCCACGCTCAACGATTGCCCGTCGGAGGTGATTTTGTCTCCATTGCCATCGATGTATTCAGCGATGAGGCAGTATTGCCCCGGGTCGATGTTGAACTCGAAATCGTACGTACCGTCGGCCAGCACGCGTTGGGTGGCCTCTTGGTACTGGTAGTCATGATTGCCTCCTGCCTTGGCTTCCTGCATCTTTTCGCTCAGGGTAAAGTCCGTGCAATCGTCTTGCTGGATCACATACACTGCGATGTTGATCGCCGATTGTGCAGGAGGGTTATCGGCTGTGACCGTTAGGCGCATGGGGACATCAAACATGTCCTCGCCGTCAACGGGAACACCCCATACGAGGCCAATGTCCTTCTCGGCGGACTTGCTGAATCCGTCGTAGTCGGCTGAAAACGGCATAGGGAACAGAGCGAAACCAAAGAGAATCGCGGCAACACCGAGGTAGAGAAACACGTTCCATCGCGCTTTCTTCAGTCGCTCTTTGCGCTCGTCAAGGGACATTTCCTCCAAGCGTTCATCCTGGTCCTCATCCACGGCCAATGCTCCCGCTGTATCGAGTTCCTCTTCGGTCATAAATGTCCGATATCCTCCGAGCACTTCAAGACCGCGGGCCAATAAACGAGGCTCAATGGGAACCGATGCAGACCGGGACGAGGCCAAGAAGCAGCCCGGTTTGGGCCTTCGATTGGCCGTTCTAAGTCGGGGACCTCGGCTCTACAGTACCCGGCGTATCGTGGAGGAAGCCAAAAAACGAGGCTTGGACGTTGAGGTCTGCGACCCGATGAAATTCTCATTGGTGGTGAATCAAGGCAGTGTCGATGTGCTTCACCGAGGACGAGCCTTTGCAAAAGATGCGGTCATCCCGCGCATCGGCCATTCCATCACACAACATGGCGTGGCAGTTTTACGGCACATTGAGCAACTCGGGATTTGGACGGCCAACACCGGCCAAGGCATCTTGCAAAGCCGAGATAAACTGAATGCCTCACAGATCCTCGCTCGAAATCGAATCCCCGTTCCCAAAACGGTCTACGTCCGAGACATTCTTGATGTTGAACAGGCGATTGAAACCGTCGGTGGCTTGCCCGTGGTGGTCAAGGTAACCCAAGGCACTCAAGGCGATGGGGTGTTCCTCCGCCACACGGCCTTTGAGGTTCGGAATTTGGTCCAAGGCCTGCTGATGACCGGAAAATCGGTGCTCGTGCAAGAATACATCGCCGAATCGCACGGAAAAGACATCCGAGCTTTGGTGGTGGGCGACAAAGTCGTGGCCTGCATGCGCAGAAGGGCCAGAGGACGTGAATTTCGAAGTAACTTTCACCTCAACGGTACGGTGGAGAGCGTCGAATTGGCCGAGGGTTATGCCGAGGCAGCCTGCCGTGCTGCCCGGGTGTTGGGTCTCAATGTCGCTGGCGTTGACCTGCTCGAGGGAAACGATGGCCCGTTGGTGTTGGAAGTCAACTCATCGCCCGGCCTTGAGGGCATTGAGAAAGCCAGCGGCGTGAACGTTGCCGGTGCCATCGTTGATTACGTGATGGAGGACACCGCCTTTGCCAAGGTTGACCTCGGCCAACTTTTGCGAACCGTTCCGGGTTCAGGTGTGCTATCGCTTCAGTTGCGCAACCATCCAAAAATGGTCGGAAAACGACTGAGTGAGGTGTTCGCCTCGGTGCCCGTGTTTGCCCTCTCTCGAGGAGATCGGCTCGTTTGGAACCCTGACGCCGATGTTCAACTTCGCTATGATGATGTATTGGTGTGCTACGGTGAACTGACGGAACTGCGCGCTTCACTGCGTCAAGCGATGCTTGGGGTGCCTCGAGAAGCCCTCATGTTTGACGAGGCAACGGAAGCCACGGAACTCACTGAAGGGTGATTCATTCACTCAGTGGCTTGGTCACATCTTTCATAGGAATCAGCGGTCGACACTTTGACCGAAAAGTATAAATATGATGATTCCAAAATGACCCATTATGTTTTGGAAAAAAAGAACAAAGAAATGGCCTAAAGTTGACAGCTGCAGCGAAGTTCAATACTTCATCGACCAAATGTGTCTCGATTACAAGGTGCCGCAGATCAAGGTGATTGTCAAGTCGAAAAAATGGATAGAATGGTTTACTGGTTTGGGGACGATGGCATGTGCTTTCTGGGTTCCAGAGGATAACCTTGGGATAGAATTCAGGAGATTCATCGCGTTCGATGGAGAAGCCTGCAGAATTTCAGGGAAGGACAGAAATGTGCCGGTCAAGGTCAAGCACAGACACCAAGCTGCCACCAGGGTGCACATCATCATTCACGAGTTCATCCACCACTACTTCTACCATCAAGGGATGGTGGATGAAGGACACGGTAGGAATTTTAAAAAAATGGAAAGGCAAATTAACGCTGAATACGGGATTTATTTTTTCTACGCAAGCAACAACTATGCGACCTGGTTCCATGATTTCTGGGGATTCCCATTTGGTAGAAGACCACCAACTCCTGCCGACAGAGGATGGAGAAAAGAGGTGAAACAATGAACGAAGACGAAAAGAAAAACGAAGAAAGAAACGAAGACGAAAAGAACGAATGGATTGAGAAAACCGTGCTATGCCCGGATTGTAAAAGAGGAAGGACGGTTCATTGGAGACCAAATGCTAGAGGGAAACACCCATGGAAATTCCACCTCCCCTGCCAAACGTGCAAAGGCGACTACCAAACGACAAGGTACCAGCCCAAATTCTGTGAGATGGAATATTGTAATAACCTCGCCGAACACAAATGCAGTGGAATGTTTTGTGAGGGAAACGGATGGGTCTGTGCCGAACATTGGTACGAAGAAGAGATCGGTTTCAGTTCGACCGGCTTTGCTTGCGTCACATGTTGGCATGAGGTCGGTTCGGGAGGACACTGAGCAACGGGCACCCATGGAAATGAGTTCAATGCTAGGTGATTCCTTAGGCGACACAAGAGGAGAGCCTGATCTCCCTCATTTGTCCTTATGTGGTACCACGAACGTTACCAAAGGATATTTGCAGAGCATTCGCTCCCCTCAGGTATGCGTATCTGGTTGGTGACCGCTGTATTGCTGGCCGTGGCCATGTCTCCGATGCTCAACGCGGCTGTTGAGTTAGAGGATTCAGATTCGATTCATCGGTCAAGCCCGCTCCAAGTCACCCTTTCATCAGTCTCCGGTTGGACGACCGGTGGTGAAGAGATCACGATCACAGGAAGCGGCTTTTCTGACCTCGCCTTCTCCAACATAACCGACGATGGAGTCAACCATCAATGGGTGGAGACCACCGCAGACTATACCGATGAAGCTGGCAATTGGAATTCCATCGCCGTCGATTCAAACGGTGACGTTCACGTCGTCCATATCAACGGTGGAAATTACCAGGTCAGGCACAGCGTCTATGATGGAAGCAATTGGAATTCAGTAAAAATCAACGATTGTGGACACACGTACTGCTGGGACGTTGATATGGTAATTGATGACAATGACGATCTCCACGTGGCGTATACCACCTACAACACGAATTATGAAACGCTTGTTTACATGCATTATGATGGAACATCATGGTCTGATACCGAGGTTTCCGTAAGCGCCAATTTTGGACCAGTGGGTATTGCTGTTGACTCAAAGAATCACCCGCATATTTCGCATGCGGTCTCTGGACAGCACTGTGGTGATGGTTTGCGGCTCGCCTCATATACCGGTTCAGCTTGGACATATCGGTCCGTTGATATCGGAAGTAACCGCGGTTGTGATTCAGATATTGTCATTGATGGAAACGATGACATCTACATTTCATATCAGGTCCGTGACCAATCGAAATTGAAAGTAGCAACAAACAAAAGCGGTTCATGGGACCTGTACACTGCCGATTCCGGAGCCTCAACGACTAGTTTGTACCCTGGGTACATGACATCGATGGCCATGGATGGACAAGGGCAATTGCATATTGCCCACTTCGATGATAAAAATGATGATTTGAGGTACTCAACAGGAGTCACCAACGGCCAATGGACAACCACCATTGTTGAATCATCGGGACATACAGGCCGTGAACCATCAATCGCATTAGACATCACAGATACTCCCCACATCCTCTATCTGAGTTGGAGTGGGTTTATCCTGAAGTATGCAACGGTCAACCCAGCAACCTCCGGTTGGACAATCAGTACACTTTCCAATGCTGATGTTGGCGACGGTGATTCACTAGTCATTGACCAAAATGGAGACATGCATGTCGCATTCTACGATGGAGACAATGATGTCATGAACTATGCTACAAAATCAACTGGGCTAAGTCAAACCAACGAAATCACGGTTCAGTTTGGTCAGTTCGGTGCAGTTACGGGTGAGGTGGTTAA
>PAGK01000007.1 GCA_002704515.1 Methanobacteriota archaeon | reverse complement strand
AGTCGGAGCAGGGATTGGCGTCAATGTGTATTTCTTCAACCGACCTGAAGTTGACCACTGGGTTGCGGTTGAACCCGATCGAAAACTGGTCGAAGAATGCCACAAAATGGTGGCAGAAATGGGGGATAGAGTGACGGTTTTTCAGGGGTATCTTCACGAACTTGAGGAGCCACCGGAATCTTTTGACTACGTTGTGTTCACAACGCTCCTGTGCAGTGTTCCAGATCCCGATAAAATCGTAAAAGAAGCTCACCGTTTCCTAAAACCTGGTGGGAAATTGTGTGTCATCGAGCACATCGGCGATTCGTTTGGTCTCAGAGCCGGTTTCCAAATGCTAGCCAAATATCCTTGGAGGTTTGCTACAGGTTGCAATTGCAGGAACAATCCAGTCCCAGCGTTATCCCAGCCTGGATTTTGGCAAGACGTTGAGGGCAAGGTAGCATTGAAACCCGCACCTCTCCGAACGAAGCGATTTTCACCGCTGCTGGAATTGATCAAACCTTTTGTCATGACGACATTAACAAAGAAGTAATCACGCCACAGAACCTCAGTCCATTGTTTGTGCCCAGGTGGTAGAATGGAATTTAGCACCATGGTCGTTTNAGATAGTATCCCTGTAAGAGCATGTGTACACCCATGAATGAACCAAATCNTTCAACACCATCGCTGGTCATCATCGGGGAATCATTCAAAGTGNACACCGCCTTGGTAGGAACNATGACTGAGTTCGTGCGCTTTGANTATCCNCTNCCAAAGGATAAGCGAATCAATGAAATTTGGAATCAAATCTCATCGATTCGACACGAGGTTTATGCCGATGAATTGAGGCAATACGATCAGAACGCTGAGGGGAAAATCGAAGACCCAGGTCGTCATTTTATCGCCTGCGTNGAGGGTGAAAACCTCGTTGGCTACATCAGCCTCAACCCGCCTGAACGNCAACCNTTCAGGTTGACCACCTACTTTTCTGACGAGGTGCTTGAACGNACGGTCTTTGCGGCGTGTGACGACCCAAAGTCAACCTATGAGGTGAGGGGGTTGACCGTTTCACCGGCCTACCGTGGATTGAACCTCGCNTTCCGTTTGATGCGCCATGCGCTGGAATTTATCGTTGAGCGTGGAGGCACCGACATCGTNGCCATGGGACACACAAACGTGGTGAAATTGTATGAAAACAACGGCATGAAGGTGTTTCGAGACGATGGCGTGAAACACGGTGAAACGGTCTACTTCCCCATGCACATGCGTGTTAGCACCGTTTTGAGGGCGTTTGCAGAGAAGATTCAAGCGGACATTGATGATGAAAACGAGGACGATGCTTGCTACCATGGTGGACAATCATGGGAAACCTCGAAATTTGATTTTGATGTTCGTGATAGCCTGATTGTTGCCGATGTGCTGGACAGTCCCTTTCCACCGTGTCCGGAGGCTTTGGAGGTCATTGGCAGTCAACTCGAACGCTGTGCTCAAGAATCACCTCCAACACAATGCGAGGAGCTCATCGAGACCATTGCCGAAGTCAGAAACGTTCCAAGTCGTCATGTGGCGGTCTCTTCGGGCTCGTCTTCGCTCATGTTTTCTCTGCTCCCACGGTTGTTGAATGAGGACTCTCGTGTCCTCCTGCTCTCTCCAATGTACGGCGAATACAGCCACATTCTGCAGCATGTAATCGGTTGCCACATCACCTACTTTGTGCTTGAAGATGTGAACGGTTTTTCCATCGATGCCGATGAGTTGATTTCACAGGCATGTGAGCATGATGCGGTTATTTTTGTCAACCCGAACAGCCCTACAGGTGTCTATTGCGAATCCATGGAAGAGATTGTGGGGAAGATTGCTCATTCCAGCAATGCAGCATCAAAGTGCAAGATGATTTGGATTGATGAGACCTACATCAACTACCTACCCGATGCAACTTCCTTGGAACCGTTGTGTGGCACGCTGCCTGAATTGGTCGTGTGCAAAAGCATGAGCAAATGTTACGCCCTTTCCGGATTAAGGGTGGCGTATGCCGTGAGCCAAAAGATGCAAACGCTCCGAAAATACATCCCACCTTGGGCGGTGAGTCTTCCGGGACAACTTGCAGCGGTGGCTGCCCTTCAAAACGAGGCGTACTATTCCAAACAATACGAACTGATTCACGAACAGAGAGGCTCCATGCAGAACTCGCTCGAGGCGCTCGGCTTTCGCGTGTTCTCAGGTGTTGCCAATTACCTTCTCACCTACCTGCCTCCTGACTCGGGCTTTTCGTCCATTCAATTCGTTGAAGCTTGCAGATCCAAGGGGCTGTTCGTGCGGGACGCACAAAACATGGGTGTTTCACTACCAAACAACGCCGTGAGGTTTGCGATTCGCTCCGTTCAGGAGAACGAACAAATGCTCGAGATCATCGGTGCAGTCCTCTCCTCGTGAAAGCGATTGGATTTGGTTCTCGAGAAGAAATGGTCTCACAGAAGAATCCCACGCAACGGTTCAAGAGGTGCCTACCGTTGGGGGTGTTTGGAGCAGATTTCAATGACGACAAAACCCTACCAACTCTACTACTGGCCGATTCCTGGACGCGCCGAGGCCGCTCGTGTCGCCCTTTCTCTTGCCAACCTTGACTGGGAGGACGTCGAAATTGACGGAGCGTTGTTCTCCAAGATGAGGAAAGAGGGACATTTGCCTTGGGGCATGGTGCCTTTGCTCAAGACACCTGAAGGTGGTCTCGCAGAATCCATAGCCATTCTCCGCTACCTTGGTCATCAGTGCGACCTCATCCCAAACAATGCCTTCATGGCGGCGAAAGTGGACGAGTTCATCGATGGGATCAGCCCTCATTTCTCTATGCTGGAGGGGACGTTTGGCATTGAAGATGTGGAAGAACGAACCAAGGCCCGCGAGGCTCTTTTCCTTCCAGAAGCAAAAGGAACGAAAGGATTGCAACTCTTGGAAAAGAAAATTCAGGAATCATCAACCCCATGGATTGCAGGAACGGAATCGATGAACATCGCCGACCTGATGGTCTTCACCTACGTCTTTGGTTTGTTTTCCGGGAATTTCGACGGCGTCCATGCTTCAGTGTTGTCCAACTACCCGGTCTTGTTGGCCTACCATGATGTGATGGCGAATGAACCGCGCATTCAGGCCCACTATGCTGAACTTCCCGAAGGCTCCCTCCGATGGACCTATCAGCCCGGTGCCTTTTCTCCCTGAGCCTGAACCAAACGTCAGTCGCCCTTCTATAGAATTAGAAGTCCAATTCTTCCTCGGGTTTGAATCGGAAGAGTTCAAGCAAAAAGTTCAGCCAGAGGACGAGCGTTCCAACAAAGGCGTGTGAGGCGGACATCGCTCGATTGTCAACATCCACATATTCGTAGGAGCCCGTGAGATCACTGAGGTTCCCACTGAGCGCTTCTTGCATGGACATGGTCACGAAAAGACCGATGAACAGGCCAGACAAAATACCGATGACGAGGGCTTCAAAGCCCTTTTTGGCCGAGGTCATCCACGTGATGAGCATGGAACTCAAGAACATCATGACCACCAATATGGCCGGGCCAAGAGCGTACATCGTTTCAAAATAAGTTTGAGGGAAACCGAGGTCGTAGTTGCCTTCAGCGTCAATGCCCACGGAACTTGAATCGCCCAAAAATTGCGGCAACCCAATCACGAGGAAAATGAAGGAAAAAAATCCAGCGACATACCAGAAGAAGAAGGCCTTGTAGGAGCCTTTGGGGTCGAACAGTGACATNGTGATGCAATCCGTTGTTGTGTACTTGACCTATGAACTCTGGGACAGGTTATCCCTGAACATGGCTCGTTTTCGGGGGTATCCCAAAACGCCTTTGCCGTGTTCGCTTCACTGATGGACATAGACCTCCTATCAATTGTAACTGATGGAGTGTTCAAACCACATCTTCCAAAGTTCTCGGCCGTTCTCAGACTCATGAGCNTCAAAGAAAAGGTACCCNCCGTGNACCGCCCAGAAANNCAAACCGGGGTTGCCATCNGGGTCNGGNGTGGTNAANNCAGGGTCGTCNTNTGANANGTCAANGACCANCCATGTTGAACCGTCGTGAGNGTCATGCGCCCANAGTTCACGACCNGTGCNGTAGGTCGAGGCATCNAAGTACAGGATGCCGTTNATGCTCGTNGCGAAGTTTTGTCCNGGAGAACTGCCCGATGAACCCTCGACGATGTCAGCGACCAGCCAAGTAGAGGCGTTGACCACATCGTAGGCCCAAAGTTCAGAACCACTAACGCCGTCATCGGCTTTGAAAAAGACCGTCGTGCCGATGGCAACTTCATTGAAATCCTCACCAGGGCTCCAATCGGCGTACTGCTCGATTCGCCACGCCGTATCGTTTGAGAGGTCGTACGCCCACAGGCTATCGTCAGCCGTATCAAAAACCAAGGTCTCACCAACCACCATGGACATGTGCCTGCCCGGATCGCTTGAACCAGCTCCAGGTTCCAGGTCGGCCACGACCCTCGTGGTCCCGTTGACCAAGTCGTACGCCATCAATTCGCGCCCAATTGGCCCGGTATCGGCATCGAAATAGAGCACATCACCGACGAGGTGTTGCAAATAAGACCCGGGGTGGGTGTTTGGATTCGTCCCAAAAGCAACCACCTTCCACGTGGTTTGATTGGATTGGTTGTGGGCCCACAAATCGTGAACATTCCCCTGATCTCTTGCCGTAAAATACAGCACATCGTTGTGTATGAAATTCATGTACCATCCAGGGTTTGCAGAACTGCCAAGNTGAATGTCTTTCACCAGCCAAGTGGAATGGTTGGAGGTGTCGTAGGCCCAGAGTTCAGTAGCATACTCGTTGGTGAAGGCGGAAAAGTAGAGGGTGTCGCCGTACATGATTTCNATGTCATCGCCGGGNTTGCTCCCACTGGGTTGTGGCTGGTCTGCAACCAAATTAGCCACCATGTAGGTCGAGCCTGAAGATTGGTCATGAGCCCAAAGTTCGCGTCCTGCATCATCGGTCCAAGCATCAAAGAAAATGATTGATTCGTGTGCTACGCCAAGCCACCAGCCCGGGAAACTGCCCAATCCACCAGAGCGAATATCGGCCACCATCCACGTCTCATCGGTTGTCAAATCNTGCGCCCAAAGCTCCTCGCCGTGAACACCGTCATCGGCACTGAAGTAGAGGGTGTTGCCCACGCTGAGTTTCATGCCCTGATATGACCTNGGATTGCTGCTGTTGTTTCCGGGGTGAAGGTCGCCCACCATGCCAATGCGTTGGGAACTGCAGTAGGTGGTTTGGTCGTCAATTTCACCCGACTCGAGCACACCGTTTCCTGCCGTNCCGCTACCGTCGCCGTTGTCGATGCCGTAANTCATGATNCGACCNCCTGCAGGGCAGCCATCCGACTTGCTGAGCCGATGAACCTCATTGAGCANCCCTGAGCCACTGCCGCTTCCNCCCGTNCCGTCAGNACCNTTGGTTCCGTCTTCTCCGTCAGCACCGTNACAAACGTACACCGTCTCGTCAATTTCATCGATGGAAAGGTAGCCATCACGGTCATCATCAATACCAACATGAAGACCGACGCCACCGCCCTCGCAAAACATTCCAGGGTATTCAATGAAGGTTTGAATGAGGGTGCTGTTGCCATCGGTTCCATCGGTTCCATCGGTTCCATCGGTTCCATTCATGCCATTTGTCCCGTTTGCTCCATCAGTACCATCGGTGCCGTTGACACCGTCCAAGCCATTCGACCCGTCGAGGCCGTCTTGTCCATTCATGCCTTGAGCACCGTCTGCCCCCTGAGCCCCATCGCTGCCGTCGCTCACGCAACCGGCTAAGGTCATCATCAACAGACAAAGAACAGTCAGGATGGAAAACGAACGGTTCATGGCCATTCCAACACCTAGTCATGGATAATATTGCCCCCGATAAGGTGCCGGGAATCATGTCAGCAGCCGGTTTTCGAATATATTTCATGGAAAGAATATAACAACAAAGCCACACGTCAACACCATGGGCACTGGACCTTCAAATGAGGAGAACCGTTCCACATCAAAGCGGGAAATGGTTGGATTTTCCCTGGTCTTTGTCAGCCTTTACTACATTCTTGAGTTGCTCTATATCGGACCAAAAACCAACGTNATCATCGTCTCAGGATTCTTGTTTGCCACGCTTGGCTTCGGGATGGTTTTTGTCGCACCATGCCTGATGGTGTGTGGAGTACCCATCGGNNTNATNTTGATGTCGTCAGGATACAGCGCAAGAAAACGGGCGCAAGCAGTGGTCGTTCAAACGCCTTGAGGCATCAAGCCAAGATGGGTGCAGCTGTAGCCCATTCGGCGGTTGGTTTGTGCCAATCTCGGATTTGGTCCGTTTCAAGACGAAGTTGGAGCCGTTCACCTGCTCCAAGGTCAACGTCTTCGAGGGTGAAGTCAATCACTTTCTCATTGCTACGGAATGTCTCGTCAAAGAGAACGGATTCTTCAACCACGTCTCCTCCGCTCAATCGCTGCAGGATGACCCGCACATGGCACTCTTGGAGCGGATTTCGCAAGGTGCAGGATTCACTGCTTCCATCGTGTTCAACCATGACGTAACCTTCCAAGTCGGACTGCCCTTCGTGCTCGGAGAGCACGATGATGGTGTCCTTGGCGGTTGGAGCACAAACACACTCCATGTTGTCGACTTCGGCCTGTGAAAACAGATCCACTGTTATGACCAGGGCTACGGTTTCAATGGAACCTTGCAGCGATTCAGTCGCTTCTACGATGTGAAGACCAGGTTCGGAGAAACTGTGGTTGACCACAGCCCCGGTGGCGGTGGAGCCATCTCCGAAGTCCCAGGTCACAAGCCCGCCTCGGTCGCTGGCTTGGAAGAAGAAGACATGGAGAATATGTTCAACGAGGATTTCTTCGTCGTTGTCGCCTTCGTCAACCTCGACCATGATGTATTGGTTGGTGCCCATGCCGTTGTCCACCGAGGCAGCGAAGGGTTCCGGTGAAGAAGAGAAGAGACCAAGGCCATCCTGGGTCATCGCCGCACCCAAGGAAATCCCGATGAGAAAGACGCTGAAGAAGGCCACACCAATCGTCCTCGAAGTGGTGAGGAACGCTTTGCTTTCATCCACAAGGTGCCCTCGACGCATGTTACAAAATCCGAGACCGAGTACAAAAGAACTTGCTCAAGCCCCTACCACAAATTTCTGACTGGGGTTCACTCAAAGGATGGTTCGAATTGGCTCCCTTGATATGAGATCGTCCTGAATGGAACCGTTGTGAACACAAAGCCGAACAAGCACCGAGAAACAGATGAAAAACAACGGATTATTGGGCTTTGGACCAAAATTCATCAATATCATCAGCATTGGTCATTGGACCGATNTGGCGTTCAATGACGGTCCCGTCTTTGCCGATTAGAATCAACGTTGGTGTATTGTTGATTTCAAAGTCTTGGGCAAGATTCGCACTCATCGAGAATGGAGCATCAACGGTGCTTTCTTCCTTGCTTTCATTGACCTGTGTGTGCCAATCCTGCAACTTATCTTGACCGCCATCGTTGGTATCCGTTGAGACGACGATGTACATTTCATTGTCAAGGTGGTTGGCCACTGCATGCATTGTAGCTCGGCATTGGTTGCACCACGAGGCNGAAAAGTGAAGAATGTAGTTTACCCCAAGCAGGGATTCNCTGCCGTATTCAAGGCCATCATCGGCAATAACGGTGAAGGAGGGGACGGTCGCTCTTGATTCGTCTTCCTGACCACCCATGCACCCCGGCGAAAACATGAGCGCTGTGAGAAGGAACGTGAGAAGCAGCGCTTTCTTTTGCATATCTATCCGTTCACTTCATCCTTTTCAATACCTTCCCCTGCAAACCAGATGTGCGCAGCGGGATGGTGGGTTTGATAACCGAATAGACTTAGCCAAAGATATGCGCAATACACTGGTATGGTTTTGCTTTCTTCTCTTAATTGGGGGACTTTATTCTCATTCCCATAGTACCCCCCCCTCTGAACTTTCATCTTCTACCCCACTCATCAGCAACAGCATGAGCAACCAAACAGATGATTGTCCAGAAGTGAATGGGACTTCAAGCATAGACCGATCGGGGTGCCTTGATACCGATGGCGATGGATATTCAGATCCCGATTCAACATGGAACATCAGCATGGGCGCTGATGCATTTCCCTTGCGCGCTGATGCTTGGAGTGATTTGGATGGAGACATGTTTGCCGACCAGCCCAACCTCAACATCACCGATGATTGCCCAAACCGATTTGGAAAAAGCCGATCCGTTTTGTTTGGATGCTCGGATTTGGACCTGGATTGGATACCAGATGTCCTTGACACAGACATTGATGGCGATGGCATTTCCAATGAACTTGAAATCGCTTCTTCTGGGGCGTTATTCCAATACGATCCAATGGACCCAAACTCGGTCCCAATCGACACGGATTATGATACAATTCCAGATGCACTGGACGATGATGATGACAATGACTTCTGGCCAGACACCGTCGAACTTGATCGTGGCTCTGATCCCTTGGATGCAGAACACACACCATTCAACCAATACTTCGGAATGTCAACCGGTTTCTTCTACTACGGAGGGCTTGAAACTGACAGTAAATACGACGCTGAGGCCTTTGAGATATCGTTGTCTGGACTGATGGAAGTGGTCACTGAAGAATTGGTGATTCCATTTTTATTGATTCCAATCTACATGTACGTGTTTTTCTCACGCCGGCAACGATTTGAACAATTACGAAATGACATCACTGAAGCAAAATCTGGTGAAGTTTTGTTCGAACTTGAAATCAAGGTGAACAACCTGATTAAAGAACGGAAAATCAAGACGTTGCACGGCCTGATTTTAAGAAATACCATTGAGGAACAAGAGAATAAAATACGGTCCTCGTCCACGCATGAAGAGGAATGAAGTTATCTCCAGTGGGAGCTATGCTCACAAGGAGAGAAGCCCTTGTTCTGATTCAATCATCGAACTGATTTTGGGGTCACTTAACCTAGAGAGATTCCAACAGANTATATGGAAATCTCCTAATATCTTACCATCTCTAACCACTTCATGCCAACTTTGGGAGAATATTACATCAATCAGTTTGGTCCAGAAGGGACCTACGGTTTGGGATCAATTTTCCCGGCCATCATTGCCTTGATTGCCCTTGTTTGGATGGTTTCGCTCAGCTTGCTGGTCTGGAGGGCCGCTCCCAAAGAGATGGACAACCGTTTCATCGCTATTTTGTTGATTGCAGAGGGTCTGAAGGCAGCGTACATGATTCCCTCACTGCTGCCAGCTGATTACTTTGATTGGTGGTGGCTGTCTCAATATACAATCATGTTCAGGGGCAGCATATTTCAAACTGCCCACATCGTTTCAATACTCATGTATCTCTGTTTTCCAATCTATTTCAGGATAAACATTCTGAGATTCCTCTACCGCCCTGCCTTGCAGAAGCATGCGTGGTACCTACCCCTCATCCTTACGATGGTGTACATGGTAATTCAGATCGTGCAGAACAATCCCGCGCACGTCACTCAGAATTTCGCATTCGTACAATGCAGTGCGATTGGAGCGGCACCAACCATCGATGTTGTTGTTGGAAGCCAAATTGGAATCATGGACGACATGTTGACGTCCATTGGTACGTGTGAAGGCGTGTATTCTTTTCCAGTAGCGAACGGCGGTGAGATTGGCTTCCTACTTGTCGCCCTGTCGTACCTGATTTCGATTATCGCTTTGTTCGTCATGCGAACTTCAATGAAGGAATACAACAACGCTGAGAATGCGGATTCCTCGAAGAGCTTGACCTCGAGGTCCCTTTACATCGGATTCTTGGGCAAGGTGATCGGAACGACGCTTTTCTTCTTGATGCTTTTCTTCATCAGCCCTATGCTCAATCCAATAAAAGACGGATCAAATCTGTTCGTGGACTCTTACACNGTTCAATACATGGGGGCTACGCTTCAAGGGAAATTGTTTGGCTACTCCATGATACTGAATGGATATTTACTCTCTATTCCAATCGCCTTCGAGGCCATGATGTTCGTTCACGCCATGATGAAGGACACCGTTTTTGGAATTGATGAACGATTGAGGAAGACCTTCAGTACGGCGATGCTGACAGGTATGGGTGCCATTCTGTTCCTGGTCGGCAGTGAAGCTGTGGAAGGGCTTTTGCCACTTCCCGGTGTGCTCGGAGGTGTTTTTCTCGGAGGGACCATCCTCCTCGTTCGAAAACCAGTTATGCAAGCAGCTGACAGATTTTCCGGACGCATTCTTGTTTCGTCCTATTCTGAAACTGAAGTCATGTATCTCGAATCCTATGCTGCGGCAATGGAAGATAACATGGTTACTCAGCAAGAGCGAGTGATGCTCAATACTCTTGCAAAATCACTGCAAATCTCCGAGGAAAAGGTTGTAGATATTGAACGGGGATACAACGAAGATTCAACCTCTGAGCCAGAAGTCTCTGAGCCAGAAGTCTCTGAGCCGGAAGCCTCTGAGCCAGCTATGGGTGATAATCAATGGACGGACGAGCAAGGTCATACCTGGCTTCGCAGGCCGGATGGAAGCACATACTGGTGGAACGGCACCGATTGGCAAAAGGTCTGACCGATGAGCATTGGTAAACTCGCCCGCTCTGTCCAACCTGTTTGGATACAAGCGTAGCGTGGACGAGAAGAGATTACAAACTCCGGCCCATACCAAGCACCATGGGAATCGAACGGAGGTGGCATGCTTGCTTGCTCGTCGTTCTTTCCATGCTTTCTGTTGCTTGGACCCCCGTGTTCTCATCGCCTGAAGCCCTGTCCTTCGAGGACAGCGAACCCGACGTCGCACAAACCGCCCTCATCGCCGACCGATTTGCCGTCTCAAACGGATTTACGCACATCAACATGACATCGTCTCCATCCACTGGCCTAACGGAACTTGAACGTCCCCCAATCTCCTGGACGGCCACCACCGGCATCGGATTGACGCAAATGAGAACTGGTGCGTGTTCAGCCTACCTTCCCTCGACCAACGAAGTCTTCCTCATCGGTGGTCGAATTGACATTGATCCTTCACAGACCGGGGATGAAGCAAACACGAACACGGTGGAAATTTTTGACCTGGTCAACAAGACCTGGGAACCGGCTGCCGAACAACTCAAAGAAACCCAACAATACCACAAATGTGCGGTTGTCGACGACACCATCTACGCCATCGGCGACCATCACCCGTTCTCGTCGCCGTCCGTTGAAGCAACCGGCGTGGTGCAAATTTACGATGCAGAAGACGGAAATTGGAGTTATGGAACAAGCATGCCCGGCAATCAATCGGTCGGACTGGCCGGCGTTGCAAGCCACAGTGGAATGATTTACGTGGCTGGAGGGGTCACGGCCGAAGACCGGTCTGATTCCAACCGTCGGCTGATTCGCTACGACCCCGTCAATGATTCTTGGACGCAACTCGCCGACATGAACAATCGACGCCACTCGTTTGAACTCGTCTCGTTTCGTGGGAAATTGATTGCGTATGGTGGCGTTGCTGTGTTTTTCGACCCCGCGACCCAAATGACCATTGAGGAAGAAACCAACTTGACCGAAGCCTACGACCCGGCGACCAATACGTGGACGCAACTCCCGAATGCCACGCACAAATTCTCAGCCTATTCAGCGGCCGTCTTCAACGATGAAATCATCATCCACGGAGGATATGAATCGTCCACTTGGTCCGGCACAGCGAGCGACAAAACCTACGGTTACGACCCGTTCACGAACCACTGGAAGACCCACGCCACCCTTCCAGTCAGTCTTTACGATTCGACCTTGGTCCTCGCCAACGACACCTTGGTGTATGCAGGTGGAGATTCAAGCAATAGCCGATTCAGTACCTGGAGCATTCAGTATCTCGCTGAAAATGAATACCATGTGAATCCCACCCAACACGCAGGGATGATCACGTCATCGATCCAAGATTTGCGCCCTTCAGATGAGGGGGCTGCGAGTTTGGTATGGCTCGACTTCGCCACCGTTGAACCAAGCGGCACCAGCATCGGAATGCAATACAGGACGGCAGATACACTCCAAGACATTGCTTCATCGGCTTGGCTCCCCACCACGGTTCCTGTCAACACCTACCTCAACGCTGGAAATCAAACGTTAACCGAGGTGGCCGAGGATTCAGCCTTCCTCCAATATCGTGTCCGGTACACCACCACACAACTCATGGATTGGATCACGCCTTCCTTGGTGAACGTTTCAATTGGCGCTGATTCGGCTGCTTTCGCAGCCTCACCACCAGCAAGCCTCCAACCAACATCGTTCCCCGTGAGCGTGGAAACTCACCACCATGCAACCACACAAGATGGGACCTACGTTATGGCCATCCATCCCTCCGATGCATCAGGAGTTTTGGATGTCGCTTCGGATTGGTTGACCTTGTCATGGAACACCACCACGTCAACCTTCAGCGTTGACGACCCGTCCTCCTTGCTGTTCAATCAACAAGCTACAGCCACACCGGGTGCAACGACAAGCCAGGGTCAAACCATGAACTGGACCTTTTCGCTCAGTGAAACTCTGCCAACCGACCATCTGCGTTTCAAAACCAGCACGCATGCCGAACGAAACGCAAGTTTCCTTCACCCTGACATCAGCAGCATCGACCGGCAAGTTACGGTTGAACTGGACGATGTGACCTCCGATATGTCAAGTCAGGGGGATGCATCGGTTGAGCAAGGCGAAGTTTTACCAGGTAACACCGCCTTGAATTTGACGATTGACCATCGATTCACCAACAGCGGACTACGGCTTCTTGGAGGCGCCATTGAATGCAGAATCCACCTTGACTTGCACACCTTTGACACCGATTCATCCGGCGAGCGTATCTGGACCAATGAAACATCGGAATGGTTTGACCTTCCAGCCGGTCAAGCCCACCACGCCAACATCAACACACCCGAATCACCTTCGGGTGAACTTCAACTTTGGATTGAGGCTCGAACCAGCGAAGATTGGGAACTTGCCTTTGACACCACCCCGCTTGAATTCATCATTAACGCAGACGGACCGACATTGCTGGACGTCTCTCCCAACCTCGGTGAATACACCAATGAAGAGATGTACCGAACCGTTTCTTTCCTGTTCCATGATGTTGGTGGCTTCTCCAACGAAACCCTCTCTGCGTTCTCATGGCTTGAAGCGAGGGATGATGGGACCAACGGCGGAGCAGCAGACGGCATACCCCAACGGGTCGAGTACCAGCCCTCGTTGTTTTACACCCACCAGCATGGGAATCAATGGACGGTCAACATCACCGTGAATGACACCGTTAACGATGACCACCAATGGGGTCGCGTCTTGCTTGAAGGAACCGATTTGGCTGGCTTCCCAGTCCCCGCCGTCAGCGCCGAAGACGGTCATGCTCGATGGGAATCGCGCACACCGACCAAAGGAGAGCTGCTCCACCTTGAACCAACCAAAAACCTCCTCAATGGAACCTTCATGCGCTTTGAGCCCTCACAACAAGTGGGCTGGACCATGACGGTCACCGATGCAAATGGCCTCAGTGATTTAACCGAGATCCGCATTGAACTTGGCAATGACGAATCCCTCGGGGTCAGGTATACCACGGTGGATGAAACCTGTTCCTCGCTTGATGAACGGTTGCTCCTCTTGCCCAGCGGCTGCGTTGTTGAACAATCAAATGGAGTCCTCACCGTTGATTTCACGGCGACCGTCCAATGGAGCATGTCGATGGCTGGTTTGATTCAAGGAGAACTCGATGTCGTGGTGAAAGACTACGACGGAACCCAGAGGTTTTCGTTCACCGAAGCATGGGTACTCGACCGAGAGATGAGCATCGAAGTCACTCACCTTCGAGATGAAACCGGTTCGGTGCAACAAGACCTCATCACCGATGCTGTGGTGATGGGCGGTGATTTCCTCAATCTTTCAGCCGACGTCGCCTACCGATCAAGTGGTACCCCGTACACCGGTGATCTCCGTCTTCGATGGGATGGATTGCTCCAGGGAGAGCCATGGCGAGGAGGTGCCACGGTGTCGATCTTCGACGGCCTTCTTGAAACGACCATCATCACTCCGGAATCCTCAGGTCTTGTTCAAGACATGACACTGACCCTTTGGGACCCGCTGGA
>PAGK01000006.1 GCA_002704515.1 Methanobacteriota archaeon | reverse complement strand
TTGACCGACTTGATCAACCCGGCGAAGGACGTTGACGGATTCCACCCACAAAATCTTGGGCGGCTCGTACAGGGAAGAACCGATGGTATGCTCCCCTGTACTCCGAGCGGCGTCATGAGGATGTTGCGCTGGGCAAACATCGACCTCCAAGGAAAACGGGCGGTTGTACTTGGACGGTCACGAATTGTTGGTATGCCTGCTGCCCTCCTGTTAGCAGCAAAAGGAGCCGACGCCACCGTCACCGTGGTCCACTCGCGCACCGAAGATGCTGAATCGATTTGTCAAGAAGCTGACATTGTGGTCGCTGCAGTTGGTCGGCCAAACATGGTCACATCATCTTGGATTAAGCCCGGCGCCATTGTGGTCGACGTGGGAATTAACCGCGTGGACGATGCAACCAGAGAGCGCGGATGGAGACTTGCCGGGGACGTTGACCCGAACGTAGGGGAAAAAGCCAGTTGGCTATCTCCCGTACCGGGTGGTGTTGGCCCAATGACCATCGCCATGCTCATGGAAAACACCGTTCGAGCGGCAGAAATGACCCTGACCGCAAACGAGAAGCCCTAAGAGACGAAGGGAATGTGGAACTGACGTGGTCCACGATCCACGAGCCCCCCGACTTGCGGCATCTGCGACCTTGGTCGCGGCTGTACTCGTCCTGTTAACGGCGTTGAATTTGGTGTTCGGCGTGATTGGGAGCACTGGAGTTTCGGAGGAGGAAATCGCTGCCCTGGCCGCCGTCCCCTTTCTCCTTTTGGTAGCGAACTTAGCCAACAAACAGCGCGAGGTTCCAGAGCTCGTTTCCTCTGCTGAACATCAGGACGCTGAGCGTTTTGAATTTGCCACATCTCCTTCTTCATCGCAAGTGCAAACCGAAGTGAACCCAACCACGGCTTCAATCTTAACCAGCATTCTTGGTGAGCAACGCACAAGCGATCAATCCCAGGTGAACTCAGCCATCAACACGCTGGCCAGTGGTGCTTTTGGTGAATCCGTTCAGCGAACGATGGACGCCATTGACGAGGCGAACCAGACGAACATTGCTCCTCGTGAAGCCGCACCAGCGGACGAAACCACCGGCCAAACCCTCCAGCGAGTCATCGTTCAACCCCTTCCACTTCCAGGAAAGGAGCATGAACCATCTCGAGACCCCACCACAATTCCTGGCTTGGAGCCAAATCGAGTGTTCATCACCCAAGGCGTGGCAAGTGTCCCCCTCCCAACCCAGCTTGAACAACAGCCAGCCTCCACCTCCATACCGGTCAACGCCAGCGACGAAAATACGCCAAGCTCTCCTTCCGTACCTGAGGCGCTGGACTTGCCTGATTTGAATGACCTACCCCTGTTCGATGATGAATCAATCCCTCCGCCTTCACCGATTGTTCCGGAGCCATTGGACCTCCCTGACCTCGGAGATTTATTTCCGTCCGAGACATCTACTTCGCTCCCTTCAACGGCAACAACGCTTCCTGACCTTCCTGATTTAGACGACCTTTTCTGAAGACGAGGTTTGAAAACAACTTACTCAGAGGGATAACCATGTGGACGCAATCCTTGGACCTGCATTCCCATTCGCTGCACAGCGACGGGGAGCACCCGGTTCAAGACGTCGCACGATTGATGCATGAAGAGGGGGTTCAAACGTGGTCGTTGACCGACCACGACACAACCTCAGGATGGAATGAAGCGGCCAGCGCAGCGGCTTCATTGGGTATGCGTTTTCTTCCCGGAGTTGAAATCACCTGTGAGCCCGCCCTCGAACCCGACCAGAACCATCTCGCCGCCATCGGCAGGGAACGAGCTTCAGCCTCCTGGCACCTCTTGGCTTATTTTCCTGAACACCGACCTGGCATCAACGACGACACCGTTGCCGGGTTCAAGGCCTGGCTTGAGCCGCACCAAGACGGTCGTCTCCCCCGTATGAAAGCCATGTGCCAGCGACTCAAAGAATTGGGCATGCCAGTGGACGTTGAAGACGTCCGTCGTCGAGCGAGCGGTTCTGTTGGCCGACCCCATCTTGCCCAGGCCATGGTTGAGCTTGGATATGTGTCAAGCAAGGTGGAAGCCTTCGAAACTTGGATTGGTGACGGTTTGCCCGCCTTTGTCCCGCACGTCAAACCAACCATAGCCGAAGCGGTTGAGGCCGTTCGGTCAGCAAACGGATTCACATCCCTCGCCCATCCATTGTACTATGGTGTCCCAACAAAAGCGCTCGTGGAACGGTTGGGACAACTCGGTGTTGATGCGGTCGAAGCCGTCCATCGAAGCCATACCGATTCTTACCGCTTTGAGTTGATGAACGAGGCGGTAGCGAACGGCATGACGATCACCGTGGGTTCGGACTTCCACGGACTTTCATGGCAGGCTAGACCAGGAAACATGCCTCTGCAAGTCGTTGCTTTGGACGCTAGACTGAACGGCGCATGAAGCGGTCAACCACCATGGCGGCCTCAAACAGGAGGATGATCGGCATCGCTACGAGGAAAAGCGAGAGCGGATCCGGCGGAGACATGAAGGCTCCAAGAACAAAAGCCCCGAACCANATCACGCGCCGNGANGCTNCAAATTGNTCNCGNGACACAGCACCCGANCGAAGCAGGAGCGTNGTGATGAGTGGGGCTTGAAAACCNATGGCTGAGGCTGAAACAAGATTGACAATGAATCCGGCATAATTCGAGAGGCGCCATTCNGTGGACAACCCNGCTTGTTGNGCATCGGTGGTGAGGTANTCCAGCAGCAGTGGAATGAGNCCATACCATGCATAGAAAGCNCCGACCATCAACAAAACCNCTGAACCAANCATCGCCATGAGAAGGCGTGGNCCNGGNTTTGGAAGGGNGACGTNCAATTCNTTGAGNCGTTCTTGAACNGCTTGATGTCGCAAACCGTGGAGAGCAACTTGGTANACNANCATCAAACTNACGAGNGTGAGNCCNACATAGCCTGCGATTCGNAATTGCAGAAAGAGAAATTCAACCGGTGANATAACAATGATTTCCACTCCATCGGGCANCCGATGGTCGTCGACCAACCACGCAATGAATTCACTNGTGAGCGGAAACGAGATCATGAAACCAAGGAGAAANAANCCNACGTAGAATTTCATGGAGCNGCGNAGCCCNTCTTTGACCGACATCAANATTTGTCCGCCNGAGGATTGAGCCAACCGCTCAACAGTGGCTTGGATGGGTTCTTGCNCCATNCGTCTACGCCTCTTCGTCCAAAACCTCGGACGAGGCCCATACATATGAGGGTGTAGAATCAATCCAACTTCGNCCTTCTTTCTTCAAACGATAGAGNCGATAGACAACGAAACCNGTCATCCATAGCGANGGNAGACTGAGGAACATGGCNTGGCCCATCTTATCATCGCCATAGTCGTTCAGAATTCGAACCTCCATCACCGGNTCATCTTCACTCGCCTCGNCGTAATGCATNACGATNAANTGGTAGATTTTNGGAGAGGTGATGTTCAAACTCAACGTGGTNTGNGGAGCGACGGTGTAATGGTCTCCAAGCGTTTTCATNACGTNCCANTCAATCTNACCGGTTTCCATGGCTGGNACNCTCGTTTCAACCATCACCACCACAATCTCAAGGGTGGANTCTTGATTCAGATTGCTGATGTTGGACTGNACCATGCTNCCNGGGTCNAACTTTTGCACNATCTCAAANGTACTATCACCCTCACCAAGNCGGAANGATACNCGNTCGTCGATGNNCTCCTCTTGGTAGTTCACNGCCATCANCATGCAGGTGAGNAGGANCAACATGACNATTCCNTCAACCANAATATGNCGACGAACTTTCTCCCGCCCGATGCCCTTGAACACNGGACCGNNGTCGTTNCGNAGACGCGGTTGCANGTGGTGNATGAACAANGCNCCAATGCTCCCAATGAGGATGCCTAAGGGGATATCAATGAACCAGTGGATGCCGAGGTANAAAATGGTGAAAATGAANAGAATCGTGTTGANGAGGACGAAGAAGTGGTANGGCCAATGNCGCCATTCNCGCAAGGTCNCNCCNNGCTNCTTNACGTGCAAGTAATTGAGCATCANAATNCCGAAGGGGATGGCCACGTGGAGACTGGGGACGGCGTTGTCAAGTGGATCNTGGAGAGCATAGAAGACCGTGTACCAACCCTCGTGGTAGAGCAGCGCGTCCATTCCTGGAATCCAAGANGAGGTNACTTCNACGTTGAAGAAGAGATAGTAAGGTACGGCAAGNGCATAAATCAACAGGTAATTGAGGGTGACTTTGTCGGTCATGTCTCGGTCGCCTGAAAANGCAAAGTACACCGTGGTTACGTAAATCAAAAACAGGTAGACAAACAGATAATGGAAGTTCAAAAACTCCGTNAAAGCATCGTTTCGAAANNCATCCTGNACCCATTTGGTAAATTCACCTTCAACACCGTANACCCAATCCGTCCAATGGCCAGTGCGCNNTTTCATNGGTTCGTTGAGTTTGTCGGTGATNGANTTCCATCGAATGATGACGATGTATCCCATNGCGTGGAGGTAATACCGCTTGGTGTGGAATTCTTCAGCCCACTTCCTCCATGGTATACGCTCACCTGGTTGATGGCGGGTAAAGAACCAGCAAATAATTGGAGTCANGACCAATATCATGCCCATCATGATATCGTAAGGGTCCATGNTTTGGCGTCAAGAGGTACGGTTTTATGCCTTCGGACGATTCTTNGTGGCTTTGGCTCTATTCNGGCTGCCGTCGTGGNAAACTTTGAGGAGTGCGGAAGAAATCCCANGANCATGANCGANGGGGCNGTGTGGAAGGCAGCCCCNGAAAACACCCTCGAAAGTTTGCGCCATGCCTTGACGATGTTTGATGGTGTTGAATTTGACATACGGCTAACGGCCGATGAACAACTCATCATTCACCATGACCGCACCGTCTCGGTGCCCAAAGAATTCCTCAAAGGACGTTCTGCATGGCTTGAAGAGTGGAACCTTGACGAACTTGTGGACNTNGGNTTCNTNANTTTTGAAGNCTTTCTNGATGACCCANTGGTNCTCANNTCNTGGCGNGATGAAGGNTCAATGGGNTGCATTGAGATCAAACGCCCACANCCAACAAGCGCAACGGGTGGAGGTTTNCTTGGACGAAAGAAGCACAATGAACACATTGCGNAGGTCATGAAACNNGCAGAAGCNGCCTTGGATGAACGGCAGATACCCAAGGAGAACACCGTNTTCTACGCNTTCCACCGTGGCATGCCGGCATCGGCCCGTCAGGCAAAGACGAAACGCCCCTGGGCAGCCTTGATTCCGTACATTCCACCCTATGGCAATCGGACCACGCAACGAATGCAAGTCTTTCCAAAATACCTCACGACATCCTTTCGTCGGTTGGTCAATCAACATCGCGCTCAAGGAAGTGCCATGCTCCCTTGCGCTATCGAATATTTTNAAAATCCNACCAGGCACCTTCCTTTGGGCCGNCACGTTGGTTTAACAGGGGCTGCTTTGGACCGTCTGACCAAGGCAAGAAAGGGTATGCCGACCTATGTGTGGCCAACCAAACCTGACATTGAACACCAGCTTCTACGGGCGGGGATGTCGGCACTGACCGATTATGCAGACCCAGAACTTACCTGGCTACCCTCAGGCCACGCGAGATGGCGACAACCTGCTCTGCGTCCATTGCTGGAAAGCGAATGGGCGACCTTGCAACAGGCAACCCAAGAGGACCACCGTGCAGTGGTCAAAGAACTGGAGAAACACGTTCCACGTTGGTCTGAATGTGANNCNNCTCGNCGNCGNNNACTNATNGGNGANTGGTCCNAACGATGGAANTGGGANGANGACNTTGANNNNANNTTGNCGCGCTTCCAAAACGCAACACCTCCGGCCTCGGCCCCGAAAATGATTGGTCATCGCGGGTCGGGTAAAACGNCCAGACCGGTGTTGAACCCTCACTCGATGTGACGNAGATTCTGCTCTTCNGCNATGTACTTTGGTCGNTAGATNGGNGNGCCTTTTCCACCGCGCAAGATGGTNCGTTCATCCANAATTTGAGCACCGATNCCAGCNACTCGAGCCCACCCAAAGAANGTGGTNTAGTAGGTTGGATCTTTGAAACCGACGTGGTGCANAAGCGCNCCNCTGGCGATGTCCACGTTNGCGTTNGGGTTCGAGATTTTCTCGTTTTCAGCCAGCACNCGNGGNGCGACTTCTCGAAGGGTGCGGATGATTTTGAAGTTCTCATCGTCNGGGCACAATTNCTCTCCGAGAGCAAANTGAACGGTGGCTCTTGGGTCCTCGGCCCGNAGAACAGCGTGNCCGAAACCAAACACNGGACGCTTNGCAGCGAGTTCATTGCGAACGAATGTTTCCACTTCGCCNGGNTCNCTGGTTCCAATGCGCAACACAAATTCCAGACATGATTGGTTNGCNCGNCCGTGCANCGGTCCTGAAAGCGCATTCATNGCACCNGCCATCGAGGAGTAAACGGTGGCGTGACCAGAAGCAATGGCCTTCCCTGTGAACGTGGAAAGGTTGCCTCCACCATGGTCCATGTGCAANACGAGGTAGGTGGAGAGTATTTTTTCCATGAGACCGTCATCGACGCCATCGATGTCAAGGGTCCGAACGAAGCGCTGAACCATGCTGGCATTGAGGTCATCNTCGGGGATACCCTCTCCACGNCCTTCTCGAATGCGGAAGAGCAAACCCATCATGCGAGGCATGCAAGCGATNAGGTTGAGNGCNTCTTCTTTCCAGTCNCCNGTGGTGTTNAGCATGCCCAAGGTATGGATANCGACGCTCAACCAATCCATGGGATGTCCNTCGGTTGGNANCGTGTGNAACACGGCAGCNAGGCTTTCTGGCACCCGTCCTCGGGAACGAAGNTCGGCNTTGAACGCTTCAGACTGTTGTGGCGTGGGCAGTTCCTTGTTGAACAAGAGGTAGACGATGTCTTCGGGAGGGAACTGGGCCAGTTCAGCGATGGGATAGCCACAGTAATGAACGCCTTCTGTGGGCGTGACAAAGGAGGTTCGGCATGTCCCTACCGGGACGCCTCTCAAGCCGGTGTTGAGGTGGGAGGCGTGGACGGTGAACAATGGCTCATCTTGCGTCATCTGTCTTCCCCCGCAACCGCCGAGACCCATGGTCGGTATAAATGCGGCTCTCGGATGGCACCGTTGGAAAAATTCGGTGTTTCTAGCAACACCTTAGCAGTCTATCTTTTCCAACGACTTTTTGACGGAGGCCAAGTTCTGAACCCCTTTGTTGATGTTCGGTCCGAGAAAATGTTGAGGCGAATGGTCTGCCCGTCAACAAGAATTGCATCTTCAGCGTCAATGCCCGGGCAGCTCGATTTCACCTTTTTCCATTCAGATGCCGTCCCTAAATTTTCACCCCACCAGGGAAAAGCCTTGCATTGTTGTGGTCGTACTTCGTAAATATTACACTGCTTTTGGTCGTTAAGATGAATGCAAATTCCATCTTCTTCTCGACTTTTCAAGACAAAACGCCCATCGTAAGTTTGTCGAGTATCACGTTCCAACCAATCCTCTACGGGGAGTTGGGCATGGTCGGCGAGCCTTTGCGCATCGTCAGGCGAGAGGTAAACGATGCCACCGGGTTGGTCGCAACACTTTCCACAGTTCGCTTGGCATGAGAAGTGGACTCCATCCATCCACCAAGGCGCCCTCATTCTTCCTCACCCACCAACACGGTGCGGGGGTGAATTCGGGACAAACGGATGTTGACTTTCTCCGGTTCATCCTCAAGCAGGTCATCCGCTTCGATTCCAGTGCCGTCAATGTCCCATTCACCATCGGGTTCGTAGGTATCAAGCCCGTCGTGGTTTGATTCCTTGGCCGGGTTTTTCCGTCGAACCGGCGTTCGGCGGTTGCGAACCGGTTCGTCTTCAAAAACCGGGAGAGGTTCTCGTTCCGGGTCGAGCTCGACAAGCCGTTCCTCAAGCGTGCGAAGCTCATCTGCGATGGTGATCAATTCATCGATGTCCGCCTCGACAGCACGTTGCGCCAGCACCACCATTTGCTCTTCGAGGTGTTGAAGTTCAAGCGAAGATGAAACGCTTTCAGCGGTGGATGCGTTCATCCGCTCGTCAATGGATTCCTCAAGGTCGATCAACATGTCCACGGTGCGTCCAAGGTCGCCTCGCTTGAGTGGTTCATCTGCCTTCACGATGTAGCGCTCACGCTCATGAACGTCCAAAACCGATGGTTTACTTGGCTCAACGGGGTCAACCGAATCTCGAAGACGCTGCTCGAGGGCCACACTCTGCTCACCCAAACCATCAGCGTCCCATTCCGGTGGTGCATACTCATCTTCTCCCCATGCTTCAAGTGGACTGTGAAGGTCGATGCCACCTACGTCCATCGAAGAATACACTGTATCCAAGGCGTCTCCTACGAGCTGCTGAGCAAGGTCGTCAACCCGTTGATGCTCGTGTTGAAGGCTGGGTGTTACGTCCCCACCAAGGACATCGGTTAGGTCATCGTGGTCAAGCAAAACGGCCCCTCGTTCAAAGGCCATGGCGAGGCGCTCCAACCGACCCTCTATCGCTCGCCAACCCAATGGAGGGATTCGACTCATTTGAGCCAAATGGCGGTCGGAGACCAAGAGATTTTTCTGGGTGCATCGCCAACGAGCATAGGCCATCAAACTGGGCGCTTCAGGCGCGGCAAGTAGGGCCACGGTTGAATCACGAAGAACATCTTTCAGCCTGGATGATGCAAAGTCCTCTACGGCCAACCTGCTTCCGACCACGACTTGTAGCCCGAGGTTGAGAGCGTGGTCAACCAGGATGCCGAGTTGATGGTTCCAATCAGGGTTCTGAGCAAACTCGTGGACATCGTCGATCAACAACGCCATGGCTCCAGCCAAAGCATCTTGCCATTCAGCCTCCAACCCATCCACAGAAGCCGCATCCGCAGCGGTAAGGTGGACGACATGACCCTCGCCTCGCCGAATCAGTGCCTGTCCGGTGGCGTGGAGCAAATGGGAACATCCGGACTGGGGTTCTGCGAGCAAAAACAGAGGATTGAGACCACGGCCTGGAAGGTCAATGACGTGTTCACAAAACTGGGTTGCTTCGAGGTTTTCTTCAGCCACGAACCACTGTTTGAACGTCAATGACGAAGACCAATTCATGCGCTTTGGCCACTCAGCGGTGTTGTTGATGATGCGGGCAGGATGATGAACATGGTCGGAGGAGAGAGGCGCCAATTCTTCATCCAATGTCGATGAAAACCGTCCTCGTTGCTCATTCAGTACTTGGGCCCAAACTGGAGTCCCGTCGAGTTCCACACCAACAAACCCGTCATCGGAGGTTGGCTCGTCCGGGAGCGGTTTGGTCTCCAATCGTTGTCGGAGTTGAGCCAGGCGCTTGGCTACATGTGTTGAGTAATTGTCTTCGGTGTCGAGAAACGAGGTTGGCGTCCCCACATCGGGACCGAGAATCCGATGGGCGATGACGTCGTAGGTGGGTCGTTGAGGCACACCGAGGTTTTGGAACAAGGACAAGGGGCGCTGAGGCACCGATGACTTGCCCAAAAGGGTGTTGAGTTTGGAGAGGGCTTGACGCTCGGGTTGGAGCGGCGGTGGCGTTGCTGGCTCCTCTGCGGATGACGATTCAGTCTCAATGGCCGTTCGCAAATGGCGCTTTGCCTCCTCCAATTCGAGCCGGAGTTTGGTGGGTGGAGACGTCATTCGTCCCCACCTTTGTACCGCTCAAGCGCTTCACCGTACTCGTCGTAAAGCGCAGTGGCATCCATTCCATCGGGTTCTTCAAAGGTGGACCAGCGACGGTACACCTCGTCCATGTCCACCTTGGCTTGGTCTTTGCTGGAGAGTTCACGAGAGGGTTTTGCTTCGGTTTCAACCAGCCGTAAGCTGTTCGACAAGGGTTTGGTTGATTCACCGGATGGAAGGCGAACCGTCTTTGACACCTCGGACGGCGGAAGGGCTAGGCTCTCGAGGTCGGGTGAACTGGACACGCTGTCTTTGATGGCGTTGGTTTGCATCGGTCGCTTGATGCTTGCATGCCGTTCAAGGGCTCGTTCTTGTTTCTCAGAAAACACATCCATGTTCTCTTTTCGATAAGCCTTGACGGGTTTGGGTTTCTCGGGCCAATCCGGCAAAGGCGGGGCACTTCCCGCCACAGCCGAACTGCGGGACGGCGTCAGTCCATGTTTGATGGAAGGTAAAGCAGGGGCGGATTTCCGCTTTGGAAGACGTTGAGGTGAGCGGATTTTAGGAGGACTCATCTCCTCCGAGACATGGTTCCTTGAAGCGGGGCGAATTGCCTCTCGTCCAGAGCTTTCAGCCACGGTTTCGTCCACAGCCCGAGGAGAATCACTCACGAAACGGCCTTCGATGGGCGCCTGCTCGTGCGCTGGTCGCCAAGCAGTCGACCCCACTTCAAGCGGTTCAGCAACAGGTGATTGTCCTCCTTGAGGAGCGGCTGAACCTTCATCCGGCCAAGACTGAACAACATCGGCCAGGGCTTGAGTCGCCTGGGCCCGTTCCTCATCGTCCGGTTCGTAGGAACCTCCCTCCAGAACAACGGGATCAGGAGCGGGTGGGCCACCAACTTTCGCCCCTTGGTGACGTATTTGGGCGTCAAGCCACTGTTCCTCCTCCTCATCGGGTGCGAGGAGCAAGGGTTGGTCCCAAAGGGCATCGGGGTCATCGTTCCAAGCCTCGATCACCGATGACCGCAGGAGGGTGACCTCGGCGAGAAGACTGTGCTGGACGGACGTTTCAAACATGGCGAGATCCGTCGTGACCAGGGCGACGTGGTCATTGAATCGCACACCATCGCAAATTGATCGGAACACGTCGAGCATGCCTCCATCACCAAACGCATTGCCCAAACGGTCCAATCCATCGAGCACAATGACGGACCGTTCGTTACCCCATTGAAAGGCATTGACCACGGCGTTCATGGCGGCACGGTCGGCGAGAACATCGTACGATCCGTGGGGGGAAAGCAAGGCATAGGACTGGGGGAGCGGTAATCGACGAGTGGATTCGGTCTCGGCGTGAGGAAGACCAAACAAACCGAGCAGTGGCATACCTCGCTCAGCCAGTTCAACTCCGAGTTGAATCATGGGGTGCGGGTCTGGAGAATCAAGGAGGTAGATGCGCCCTGGTTCAATCGCTGGTGCAGCCCCTGAGCCTTGATGAAAAGAGCGTTGTCGGTGTTCGCTTGACAATGCAAGGGCTTCAATGTCCTCCAATCTTGCTGCCCTGCGCCAGGATGATGATGGTAGACGTACACTTGACCACCAAGAATCAGAATCGCCTTTTTCTTCATGGTGTTCCAAATGGAGGATGCTTGTGGGGTTTTCATTCATCACGGAACGGAGGGCGTTCATGGTCAGCTCAAACAAAAGCAATTCATTCTCCACCTCAAGGGCATCCTGCTCAATGCTCAGCAGGGCCTCAAGACCCGTCTGTTCACCTTGCCCCCGGTGGAAAGCCATCACGGGCTGACCCAAACGAAACAAGAGCCAACCTTGACGTTCATGCGACGACGTGGACGATCGAATCATGACCGCACCCGACTGCTCGTGAACGGCGAGATTTCTTACGAGAATTCGGAGAACATCGACGCCTCCACGCCGCTGTTCAATCAAATCACCGTGTTCAATCGCAACCATGCTGACGCACCCTACGAAGGCACCTTTGGCAAACCCCCTCTTGAAGGGTGCGGCCCACAGTGTGCCCTGCCTTCGTTTTGGGCGCCTTTGCTGGGCGGCCGAAACCCTCTGATTTCACGGCCTATGGGTCAAACAATGAAGTTCAAGTTTGTCGGGGTCTTGGTCGCTGCATGCCTCCCAGCGCCCAACCGTTGTCAGCCGATGAAGAAGCGGCTCTGGAAGAAGGGTGCGCCCTGTTTGATGAAGGGAAATTTTGGCACGCACACGAATCATGGGAAGACCTGTGGAACGATTTGAAACGCCGTTCAGCAGCTTCAAATGAGATTTTATTGATTCAGGGACTGATTCAAACGGCGGCTCTCTTGCTTCACCACCAACGCAAAAACAGAGGTGGAGTGGAGAAGCAATGGGCCAAACTGAAGCCGAAACTCGACGGTTGGACCACGGCCTGGGGCCTTGACATTGCAACTCACTTTACCGTGATTCAAAGCTACGCTGAAGACGCAGGTGAATGGACACTTCGGGCCGAGCACCATCAACTCCCTCGTGCGTGAGGTTCAAAGTTGGGGACCGGGCGTTCAAACCCATGGAGGACGATACGGGGCGCTTACCCCCCGACATGCGCCCCTTCATCGACACACCTGTGGCGCAACCGTTGGTCAAAGGACGCAACGTGGCTTTGGCAGGAAGCATGATCGTCGCAACCGTCCTATTTCTCTTGCTACGTCAATTTGCTTTGTCCACAGCCTTGGCTGCTGGATGCGCCATCCTCACCCTCGGGCTTAACGCGACCGTGGTCATTATGCGGTTCAATGCCCATGCGACCACTCCGCTTGCGGTCAATTTGAATCATCCATTCATGAACAGTGAACCCATGGGGGACGCGAAAGTCTTGGTCCGCATGTCCAACGGTTCATGGATTGAGCCAGGCGAGCACCGTGTTCGAACCGTCCCTGAAGACCTGTTGGGTGGTCATAATTTGGTTCAAGACACCGACGACTACCCCATCCTCGGTCATTTCGTTTCCAAGAGCGAAAAAGGACCGACGCTGACAAGGCATTTGGCGCTCATCAACCAAGCGATTGCTTTGCGAGACGCCGTCAATGATGTGCCCGACCCCATCGAAGATGCAAGGGAACGTGAGAACCAGGAAACTGGCCTTTTGGAGCGTTCATGGTTGGAAGAAGAAGCAGAAGTGGAAGTAGAAAGCCCCTTGGTTTCGTTTTTTAGGGGAAAAGATTGATTCTTTTGCCGAATTCTTACCCCTACCTTCAAAACCGATTCCATTGACCGTGCTCTGTGCCAACCAATGAAACTTGGATGACAAAAGTAGAGGCGTTGGCTCCTGCAGAGCAAGAGACTTTGCTTGGTACGTCGCTCTCACGTCGCTTTGCGCGCCTCCCGTTGTGGTTGAGCCATCCCGCCAACATTGGAGGTTTCTACGGGCTTCTCGTCGCCCTAGCACTCCTTTTGCCCTACGCTTTTGGAGACCAGAATAACGAGGTGTGGGGCGTTCAATGGATTTACCACACGTCGCTGCTTTTGGTGGCGTGCGCACTGAGCGGCTTTGTCTCCTTGGTGATGATCTCAATCTCAAAACGCCATCCTGTTGCACCACCACGTCAAATTCTCTACCCCATGCCTTTCCTTGGATTGGCTTTGCTCAGCGTTGACCGCGTGGGCATGATGGCCATGCCTTCGTGGCTGGTCACGGTGGTCTGGGCTTTGCTTTTGTTGCCTGGGCCAGTGTATGTTCATCTCTCGTGGGCACCGCGTTGGCGGTTGTTGTGCATGATCGAAGATGGCACCGACCCGTTCATCGGCATGGAAGTCAAGGCTGAAGAGAACGTTGAGGCTGAAGAGATGGTTGGTGAAGACACCGAATTGCTCGAAGTCGTTGACGCTTTCGAGTCAGAATGAACTCAAATCACACCGATTTGGGGTCCGACCTTTTCGAAACACGCCAGGACATCGTCGAGGTCTTGTCGAGAGAGGCCAGCCGACATTTGGGTTCGAATTCGGGCTTTGTCCCTCGCCACCATCGGGAACACGATGGCTCCAGCCATCACGCCCTCTTCACCGAGCGCCTGAGTCATGGCTTTTGCAGTGGAGGATTCTCCGCACATAACGGGGATGATGGGGGTTTCAGAATCGCCGGTATCAAAGCCCATCGATTGGAGTTCTTTGCGGAAGTAGTTCGTGTTCTCCCACAGACGCGCATGGTGTTCGGGTTCATCCATCAGCACTTCAATCGCGGCTTTTTGTGCAGCCGCCACACCCGGTGGCTGGGATCCGGAGAGGAGCCAGGACCTTGAGTGGTTCAGAGCGTGGGTTCGGGTCATCTCGGTTCCAGCCAAAATGCCCCCCTGTACGCCGAGTGCCTTGGAAAACGACCCCGTTTCGAAGTCAACTTTTCCTTGAAGTTTGAAGTGGTCAACAATGCCAGCGCCGCCTTCGCCAAGAACCCCTTCGCCGTGACAATCGTCAACGTAGACCATCGCCCCGTATTCTTCCGCCAACGCCGTGACCTCATCGAGCGGTGCAATGTCGCCATCCATGGAAAAGACCCCGTCGGTGATGATCAATTTCCGTTCAGCAGCCTCGTTGGCTTTGAGGACGGCTTCCAATTCCCCCATGTCGTTGTGGGCATAGACCGCCCTGGAGGCCTTGGTTAAGCGAACGCCGTCAATGATTGAGCCATGGTTCAACTCGTCGGAGATGATTACATCTTGGGGCCCTGAAACCAGGGACGGAATGAGGCCGACATTCACCGTGTATCCGGCGGAGTAAATCAACGAAGCCTCAACGCCTTTGAATTCTGCCACCTTTTTCTCGGCTTCGAGGTGGATATCCATCGTTCCAGCAATGGCACGCACTGACCCGCTACCAGCTCCGTACTTCTCGGTCGCGTCCTGCATGGCCCCGACCACTTTTGGATGCGTGGTCAAATTGAGGTAATTGTTCGCAGAGAGCATGATGGTGGGCTTGCCATTCATTTGACAGCGAGGCACATTGGGGCCCTCAAGGGTTGGTGGCTCCCACAACAGCGACTGCTCGTTGAGTTCATCAAAGCGGGCTTTCATCCAAGACATGTCGCCGGGCATGGTGCATCTCCAGCCATGGCTGAGGCTCGGTGCTTCAAGGTCTTTTGTCTGCTCACTGGTCAAAGACCAATTGACGAAGAAGCGTTTCCTCAATTTCAACGGCTTCCCCAGCTTTGACGCCGAACATCTCCAACCTGAGCCCCCCGATGGAGACCCGGTGCAAGCGTTCCACGGTGTAATCGAGCGCAGAAAACATGCGACGGACTTGGCGCTTTTTCCCTTCGGAGATGGTCAATGAAACGAGGCCTTGCTCGTCAATGGAAACTTTGGCTGGAGCGGTGGTAAAGGGAGCGACATCGCCGTTGACCTCGAGGTCAATGGTCAGTCCTTTGGACAAGGCATCCATGTCGTTTGGTTGGAGTTCACGGTCAAGTTGAACCGCGTAGGTTTTCTCAACGTGCTTGTCCGGTGAGGCGATGTCGTGAACGATGTGACCATCGGTTGTCAGCAACAGCAGGCCCGTGGTGTCTTCATCCAACCGTCCAACGCTAAGAAGTCGGTCATAAATTGAATCGCTAACCGCCTCACGAACGACGTTGAAAACCGAACGTTTTCCGAGCGCACGTTCTTGTTTGTTGAGCCTCGAACAGATGAAACCAGATGGTTTGTTGAGCACAAAGGTGTGGTGCAAACCGGGCAACCGTAGAGCCTCCCCGTTCCACTCTACGGCTTTTGTGTTGGCGTTGAACTGAAATGAAATGTCTTTGACAATCGAGCCACCAACGGTGATTTCACCCGACCAAATGGCGTCTTTTACATCCCTCTTTGAAGAAAAGATGCCNGTNCGTGANAGGAATTGATGGAGTCGAACTTTCACGGGCCTCGTTCAATCGTCCCGCTTCCGGCATTTATCGTTTCTTCAAGGACCATNCATGGGAAACGATGTGTTTGTCGTTCTTGNCCNTCAAACCATCAGCGTTATAATACCACGACGGTGGAAAATCACCATGGCCACCTCCCGNCGTGCCTTGGCGCTGACTGCTTTTGTCTTGCAATTGCTCATGGTTGGTGCCACCGCCTCACCGTTGGCAGAAAGCACCAACCCCCTTGGTGATGCATCAAAGATGAACACCGACCTCATCGAGCGACTTGACGAGGTCAACGATGCCGCCGTTTTGCCGGTTATTTTCCAATTGCTCTCACCTGTCACNGAGCACGACGAGGCCTANATGGNACAGCTCGGGATGGAAGTTCTGGGACACGCNCCTCTTGTCGACGGTGGATTGGTTGAAGCCGCCGCCATTGACGTCCGCCGCCTCTCAACGTGGAACCGTGTNGAATACCTTGAACTCGATAAGCCCCTGGAATTCTTCTACCTTCCAAGCGATTGGGGCGGTCAACCCGACCCGGGCATCNTGATGCATGAGACCACTCACGTTGTGCGAGCCACCGATGCNTGGGACCGTGTGATCATCACCCCCTCTGGTGAAATCCAGCGAGAAGTCGACCTCTCCTTCACCGAATGGGACGGCGATGGAACGGCGATTGTCGACCTTGACACCGGTGTTGACGCCGGCCATCCAGACTACGATTACTTGGAACCATGGGCAGGAGAAAAGACGCTCTACTCGGCCAAATACGGGCCNAGCGGATGGGTTGAGACCCGAAACTCCGACACGTCTTCAGGACACGGNACCCACGTCGGCGGCACCATTGCCGGGAACGGAGACGCCTCGGCGGGACGTCGTGCAGGGGTGGCCAAGGGTGGACAACTCGTGGCCCTGGGTACCGGAGACGGCGCCTCCATCTTCGCAGCCGAACAAGGCCTTGANTGGACCTATGCTCATTCCGTTCCAGGNCAGAACCCCTACCACATCCGTGTTGTCTCCAACTCNTGGGGCACCAACGGCGACTACGACCCCAACGGGGTCATCGCTCAGTTGACCGACCGNTTGACCTATGAAAACGGGGTAGCCGTCATCTTTGCAGCATCCAACTCGGGTGGCTCCGGCGCTGAATGTTCGGGCGACCTTCGAACCAACGTCTACGCCAACACACCTTCGGCCATTTCGGTGGCGGCACTCACNCACGATGGAACGCAAATCACCTCGTTTTCCTCTCGCGGGTGCATGAACCAACAACACACCTGGCCCGATGTCGGGGCGCCTGGTAGAGACATCTGGGCAACAGCCCCTCGTGGAACCGCCATTGACGCCTCAACCCGAACGCAAGGCGACCTCTACTACATGGCAATCTCAGGAACGTCCATGGCGACGCCTCACGTTGGAGGCATGGCTGGAATCCTGCTCGATGTCGCCCCGTCCNTGAAGGCGGCGGATTACCACCGAGACGATCACGACTTNGGCGACAGNTTGGTNGGAGGAGANGGAACGGCNGCNTACGGNCAGTTTGAGGACTGGAANGAGCGAAACAACAGCCGTGTTCACGAAGTTGAACTCATCCTCGAATTGACGGCTCGCTACGAAGGCATGGACAATTCCTGTGAAGCTGGAAACGACGAAGATTCCTGCGCCGACATNCCTGAAGAGTGCTACCGAAGCGCCACNGGGGAATGCCATGACTGGCGCGTCGGCCATGGATTGACCGATGTTGACGCTGCCGTTGCTTTGGCCCGAACCCTCCAACTCATGAGGGACCAAGACGCCGACGGCATCGTGGACCATCCNGAATACACCGTCTGGGATGCATACGACATTTACGATGACATGATGACCACCGCGACCATCCCTGCTAACACCGACCGTGTTCGCCACGCCTGGAAAGGAGACTGGAACCACTTCAACAACGGCCAAACAGGAGCGGTCTACTACACCGAAGATTCCCACTATGTTTGGATTCCAAACGGAACCACCCGACTTGAAGCCACCTTCACCGCCACTGAAGTTGACCTTGATACAGGTCAAGCCGGTGCGCTTCAACTCGCCATTGACCTTGGCGATGATGGCAGCGATGACGCTCAAGGTGGCGGAAACCGCGTGGCTGATTCGTGGTATTACGACCTCTCTGTTGATGAATCTGCGTGGGGCCAATGGGCCCACTTCGACGTCTCTGGTAGTGCCGTCACACTCTGGGGATTCTTGGGCGACATTGAATTCTTTGAATCAAGGGTCCCGTACACCGTGGACGTGATGCTCACGATGGACCTCACACAACCGGTCAACATTGAATTTGAACAGCGGCCCGATTTCTACTCCGACCTGAACCCCACCACTCCATCCGACGACTACGACAATTCGATGGACGGCATGTTGACGTTCACCCGTCAAGCCTACGACCAAGCGACGGTCGTTTCGCTCATCAAGCCAAAGGACATGGGGACAGACGCCGGCGACAGTGCTGGATTCTTTTCATCGCTTGGCGGATTGATCGCTGACCATCCGCTCGCCGTCATCTTTTCCCTCCTGATGCTCTTGGGCGCTGCAGGGACCGCCGGATACGCGGTTCGCCTCCAGACCAAAGAGGACGTCGAAGATGCCATCATCATGGCTGAACTTGAAGAGAAAGATTGAGGGTAGGACCCTCGGTCTCGGGTTGATGCTCCCCCACGAGGCGTTCCAAGCATGGTACGGTTCGCATGAGGTTGACCTGGCTTGGTTGGAGAAACCTTCGCGGCATCAATTCCGATGGAGGCTGCCAACCAATGCATGGATAACAGCCACACGCCAGTTCTCCTCTCCAGCCGCCCTGCAAAAAGTGCTACGGAACTACGGGCCGCGCGACGTTTACATCGGCACCTCAGCGTGGTTAACGCCGGTCAACCTTCCAAAACGGAGCGACCAAGCGTCGGCGCCTCCAGTTTTGATCGACCATTTGGTCGTGTTTGACATTGATTTCCGCCCTTTTTGCTACCGACGTTTGGAACAAGCTCGAAAAGCCACTCAAGCCCTCCTTACCTGGCTTGATGACAACGAAGACCTGTCGTTGAAATCCATCAGTTATAGCGGCGGCAAGGGGTTCCATCTTATCTTCACCGACAACGACCGGACCTTGTTTTCAATCCCTGAACCCCGAGAACGAGAGGATGCCGTGAGGGCATCACGCCAAGAACTTCTCCAGCGGGTGTTGCAGCAGGGCTTTCCCGTCGACCCCACCGTAACCGCCGACACCCGTCGAATCATCCGCCTACCGGGTAGCCTGCATGGCACCACGGGTTGGGCCTGTACACGCATCACGAGGGAAGACCTCGGTCGGCCACTGAAAATGTGGGTGGCGACCCTGCCAAGGCATTCCAATGCCAGCAAACTACGGTACTTCCCTTACGGGCCAAGCGACCTGTTTCAAGCCCTAAAACCACAGAGAGCAAAACGCGAAAAACGGAAAAAGTCCAAGCAAACCCCCACACAAACCGTACCTCAAACCATCCTTCAATGCAGCACGCAGGTGGTCGGTACAAAGGGACGGAGTTCCTTCATGGCCTGGGCTCCAAAGCGATGGACCGACACCCACAAAACAGCCGTTGCAAAGCGCTTGAAGAAGTTGTCATGGGGACCAGTTCACTGTTTTGAACATCTCGGACAAACCTTGTTGTTATCGCCACGAGCCATTCCCAAAGAACAACTCGCGAAAGAGGTCGCCAATATGGGGTGGCCTGGTTTAGCAACAGAGATCAACAACCTCGGACATGCATGGGTGGACGTTTCACCGGCCTTGGAGGAAGAAGAACATGAGCAACATGAATTGGTCCACACCGGGACCCTCGAGGAAGCTGGAGAAGGTGGAGCAAAGGTTCCATGGTCGTCGACGCATCTTGAGATGCTACGTCGGCTTGGTGTCGACATCGACATCGGCGAGGATGAGTGTTCAGGACGACCTGACCCTGCCTTACGCGTGGTTTCCAAGACATGAACGATTATAGGCTGCCAAATGTAACAATCTTTTGCCCAAGAGAGCCGAAAGGCGATGACCTTACCTCCGGACCAGAGGAGACACCAACCGACTGCGGGGCCCGGGCAGCCCCGCAGTCATTGAGATGATCACATGGGAATCCTGCAACGACTCCTCCAAATGTTGACCGGTGGAGGTTCCGCCCCCAGCCAAACCTACAGTTTTGGTAGCCCAAGCGGCGGCTACAGCGGAAACTCGTACTCCGGCGGCCATGCTTACAACCGAATCACCAACATGCTCGGAACGACCGGCATGAGTGAAGCCGATGTTCGAGCCCAGTTGGCTTCCAAGTATTTCTCCGAAGGAGACATCAACAAACTCTGTGCAACCCCAAGCTTCCGTCAATTGATGGGTTGGGGTTAATTGGAACGTTCATACCGTTGAACACGGGTCAAAGAAAATCCGATTCGTCGGGTGAACGCTTATACCGTTGACCTCCGATGTTTGAGCATGGCAAGTGCAGGAACCCTCACGCTCATGTTGATGTCGATAATGGAGTTTTTTGGGCTCGAAGCCACCGATATGTCCCGCATTCTTGAAATGTTTTTCAACGCGATTGAAACGGCCATCGGCTACCTTATCCTCGGGATTTTAGGTCTGATCTACCTGTTGGGGTTGATTCCAAACCCGTTTCCTTGGGCGCTTTCGACGTTCCTGTGAATTCAAACCCGACACGGGGAGCGAATAACGGAGCGAGAATTATACGAACGAACTCATTGGCCCATGCATGGCTGATGAGGATGAAAAATCCGCACCTCCCGCAATCTCCATCTCCACACACATGGAACCAGCCAATATGGAACCAGCGAGTGCAGAACCCGAAAAAGATGAGCCGGAAACCAAAGGATTCGAATATCTTCTTGGCCTTGGGCTACCACTCCTCATTCTTTTCGCCATCTATGGTAGCGGGCTTCTTTCTGCGGGCATGTGGGATTTTAATCGACGGGTGGAAGTAGTGCTGTACAGCGACGACGACGGTGTGTTCCAATTTTCTGCCGAACCTGAAACCAGCCACGGTCAAAAGGAATCGGTGTCCATTATCTTCCTCGATACTGCCTGGACCGACGAAAACATGGCCATGGCTTACCGTCCAGAAATCCATATTGGCCCAACTTGGTCCAGTCAAACAATCTACAATGACCATTGTGATACTGAGCCTGGGAATACCGTTTGCATGTACTTCCTGAAGGATACTGGAGGAGAGTTAGAATTTACAAAAATCGGTGAATACGACCAGTTCAACCACACCGCAGAATTTGTGCTCGAGGGTGAAACCGACGAATCGATTGGCGTTCGTATCGATTACCACGACCGCGGGGCAGAGCAACACTTCAACGATGTTGAGCAGCCTCGGAACGAGAAACTTGTGTTCACCCTTGTTCCACTCGCTTACGTGTGTGCCTTTGCATTTGCTGCCGCAACTGGCCGGAGTTCCCTCTTTAGTGGGCTCACGACCTCTGTAGTTGTGATCGTGGCTCTTGGCGCCCTGTGGATTTTAGCCGTCATCGGGGCGATCTTCAGCTTGGCCGGGGGCGGGTATTGACATCCTCCGCTCATCTCGGAAATTCAAATCCGACATGGTTGGGGGACGCTGGGGCCAACGGGCTGAACTGTGCGCAGCGAAGCCCGTGGTAAAGCGGCCACGTCTCCTACAAAAAGAGGCAAAGTGGACGCTGGGGGATTTGAACCCCCGGCCTTCTGGTTGCAAACCAGACGCTCTTCCAACTGAGCTAAGCGCCCTTGTATCCCGAGCGGTGAGCCTCTCCCTTTTGAGCCTTCACCTACCCATGACAGCGAATCAAACGCAGTCAATGGTCGCATCACGGTCGGGACCCACACCAATGCTGGTGCACGGGACGCCAACCAAGGTCTCGAGTTTGGCCACGTACTGTTGAGCAGCGGCGGGGAGAACGGAGATTCCCTTTCCAGATTCGTTGGCATGAACCGCCATGGCCAACCATTCGGAGAGCGGGAGTTCGGGGAAGCCGGGCATCGAGATGTAGACCGGTTTGCAGCGGGCGAGCGCTGAAGCGGTTGAGGGAATTTCGGTGATCTCTTTGCCGTCGAGTTCGTAGGCGACGCAAATCTTCAGTTCGTCAAGGCCACCAAGCACGTCCAGTTTGGTCAAGGCAAGACCCGTGAACCCGTTGATGCGTTGAGCTTGTCGCATGACCACAGCGTCAAACCATCCGCATCGGCGCTTTCGTCCGGTGGTGGTTCCAAATTCCTTGCCAACGGTGCCCATGTGCACGCCTGCCTCATCCTCGAGTTCGGTAGGCATGGCCCCGTGTCCGACTCGCGTGATGTAGGCCTTGGTGATCCCGATGACGTCCCCAACATGTCCGGGATGAATACCAGCACCGTGCGTGGCGTTGCCTCGGGAGGTTATCGAAGAGGTGACGAAGGGGAACGTGCCCTGGTCAATGTCAAGCAGTGTACCTTGTGCGCCTTCAAGAATCACATGCTCCCCGAGTTTGAGGGCGTTGTCGAGCATCAAACCCGTGTTGCCAATGCACATGGCGTAATTCTCGTGAATCCAAGCAATATCGCTGGTCAATCCATCCGTAGAAACACGTTCTTGGGACCCTGCCGCCTCAAGGGAGGCGTTCATTCGGTCAACCGTCGCCTTCGTCCACGCGTCATCACCCATGACTTCGGCGACGTCTCCAAACCGGAGACCTACACGGTTGATTTTGTCAGCATAGGTTGGACCAATGCCTCGACCGGTGGTACCGATTTTGGTGTCTAGACTGTCCATGTAGCGATGGTATGGAAGGATGATGTGGGCTCGCTCGCTCACGTAAAGTCGGTCTCCACGGGGGTCTTCTCCGGTGCTCTCTTTCCAATCGGTCAATTCTTTGTCAAGCACCCAGGGGTCAATCACCATGCCATCACCGAGGACAAGGTGGCACTCTTTTCGGGTGATTCCGGATGGAAGCAAGTGGAATTTCAGAACTTGTTCGCCCAGCACCACGGTGTGGCCAGCGTTGTTACCGCCTTGAAAGCGAGCGACCCATGTAGCCTGCTCGGCCAAACGGTCAACGAGTTTTCCTTTCCCTTCATCGCCCCACTGGGCGCCAAGAATTACGGTTGCAGGCATGGTATTCCCTGCTCTCATGGCACCGCGGGACGCCTTTGAACCCTGTGATGAGGTTTCATCACCAACACGATTGGATTTGACGAACCAACGAGCGTGAGATGGAACGACCGTTTATATGGAGACACGTGAACTTTTAGTTTGCACAGCAGCGCCCATTGACCCTATAAACAGTATATAGCAAGCAATTAGGTGTGTGCAAAGAAACCTCGGATTTATATAACACTGCACCCCACTACTAAACAAGGAGTTGAGAAGATGAAACAAAACAAGCAAACCGTTGAAACCACCAACAAACCCAACAAAAAACTCCCCGGCCTGGGAAACAATCACGAGGGCCGCCGCACCTTGGAAGGCCACACACGACCATGCGAAGACTGTGGAGCCGTGAACTGGGATTTTGACGTCACCCGCGGCGAAATCACCTGTGGCGACTGCGGTCTTGTTGCTGAAGAGAACGTCCCGGACCCGGGCGCTGAGTGGACCAACCGAGACAACGGCGAAGACCGCTCCCGGGTTGGCCGCCCAATGACCTACACCCTCGCTGACAAGGGATTGAACACCACCATCGACGTTCGAGACCTCAACACGGGTATCGCCTCAAGGCACGGCATGAGTTCCCAAGCCCGCCGAGACTGGCGGCGCCGCCGAGTCATTGACGAGCGCTCCAAGACCCGAAAGAGTCGCGAGCGAAATCTGGTGAAAGCCAACCAGTTCATCCGAGATCGCTCCGGACTGCCAGGCCCCCTTCAGGAAGAGGCAGCACGCCTTTATCGCCGACTGTCTGGCGAAGGGTTCGTCACTGGCCGATCCATTGCTGGTGTGACGGCAGCCTGTACCTACCTGGTGGCTCGTCAAGAAGGTCTACCCCGCCAAATCCCCGACGTGTCGCAAGCCTTCGACATCACGGAGAAGGATCTCTCCAGATTGATTCGACAGGTCTCACGCCGATTAAACATGCACAAAATCACCGCACCCGATGAGTACTTTGACAAGTTCATGTCCGATTTGGGATTGGAACCATCCATCCGAACACCGCTGGATGAACTTTGGAACACCATCAAGCCCCACGATGATGTGTGGCAGGGCAAGAAACCGATGGGTGTGGCAGCTGCGCTCATCTACAAAGCAGCCAGCGCAGCAGGAAACCCCCGAACCCAATCCGAAGTTTGCTCAGTAGCGAATGTTTCAGAAGTGACCTTGCGAGGACTTCTTCGATTGATTGACGGACTTCTTGACAAGATTCGTCAGTACCAGAACCTGCAATAACCGAGCGAACCTTATTGAACGGGGCAACCAACCCCCTCCCATGGGATTCAAAGCAAAGGCACGGAAGCACCGCAAGGATACCGGCGAAGACCAGAGCAAAACCAAGTCCTCGAAAAAGGAGGGGGAACTCTCCTGCGGTGTCAAAGGATGCGACAACTTTGCCGACAAGTCCCACGGCGGACGCTCACTTTCGGTGGACGATGCCATTGAGATGTGGGGGTCTGGAGGCTACACGATGCGCAAAGGTCGTGTTCGGATCTGCAAATCCTGCTATCGCAAGTGGAAAAAAGAGAACAAGAACGAAGACATGTATTGACGTTCACTTTCACTTTTTCACGAAGGGTGTTAGAAAGAAACCTGTACCCCCATTGTCTCATTGACAACATGCAACAGCGAACAATCGTGCGAAGTCTGACCACCAATGATGGTACCCTTGTGGCCATGAACGACGGGACGGTGGCATGGAAACCACTCGAGGGACGTCCAACACGTACCCTTCTGGAAGGCTTACCGACCGTTTTGCTGGCTTTGCGCGGACCGATGGGCCCCGTTGACTCAGCGGTGATTGGTACAGCCGATGGAGAGGTCGTGGTGTTCACCCTACCACGCTTGGAGGTGGTCGCCAAGTTTAGCCTGAAATCTGGAAGCATACGGGCGATAACGCTCGTGGAGGAAGGCGTTTTCCACTTTCTTGTTGGAACACAGCATGGGGCAGTTTGGTCCGTTTGTGACCATCGAACTGAACGTGCTGAACTGATCTTTTCCATTGACGGTCCAGTTTCGAGCCTCCGCATTGAAGGCGAATTGGTGCATGTCCGAAGTGGATGGATTCATCATGTTCGGGCCTGGGACGGTTCATCCCACGACATCCGCAATACGGCTGAGTCCTACACGACCCGTAAACAACGCCGCCTTCGCGACACCTACTTTCTCCCCTATCCTGCTTAAACGGACTCTTGTTCATCAAGTGGCCACGGCGTCCGAGGCGTGAACCAAACAGCTGTTGAGGCGGGACGGTCCCAGGAGCTGGGGGGTTGCCCCTCGTTGGCCACCGCCTGCTCGAAAAATTGGAGATGGCGATTCAAGACATCCTTGACATGCTGTGCACCTCGAATGGCAGGACCTTGAAGGGGGACAATGGAGGTCAGTTCCAAACGCTTCATGCGCTTGAAACTCGAGATGATGTCCATCAGCGAACCACCGGGCAAATCCCACCGCGTGGGTCGGTCGGCTCGAGGCAAGAGAGCCCCAACCACCAGCGTTGAGAGGTGAGGTAGGTGAAAACCCATACCGTCGCTGGTGTGGCCGGGTAGATGAACGGGGAGCACCTCTCCAACTCCCATCGGAAAGACGTCTTCTTCCGTCAGAGGCTCTGTTCTCGTACTGGGCATGTCTGAATCGTATCGATTCGCCCAAGTGGTGAAGAAATCCCCTGTTTCAAGAGCGGCTTGCCCGTCGGAGTGAATGTGAACCGGGACATCATCAAACGCTTTGGAAACATGCGCGGCCCCTCCAGAAACAGGAAATCGGCGGGAGGTGAGAAGGATTCGGTCCAACTTCTCTTTGCCCAACTGTCCTGTAATACGTTCAACTTGGAGCGCCTGATACCATGAGGTCCCGGCGTTGATGAGAAGATGGCCCAAAGAACCCGAAACAAGCACGACGTTTCCATCGTGATGAATGCCGGGTAGCCTCACGACCTTCATGGCCTTGCGACACACTCGCCCAACTTCAAGATACCCAAGGCGTGTGGTTGCGGTTAAATAGGGGAAATTGGTCGCATCATCATGGCACGATTCCCTGAAGCAGAAGCCCGTATGCTTCGCGTCAAAATTTGCATGAAGTGCAATGCGCGCAATGCTTGGAAAGCAACCCGCTGTAGGAAGTGCGGGTACAAGGGCCTACGCCCTAAGAACGCTGAGCGTAAGGGCGTCTGATCTTTCACCCAATAAAGTGCATCAGCAACGTGGTTGGGTCTCCAAACAACACGAGCGGAAGCACGGCTGGGAACAAAAAGACGAGAAGCGGCATTTTGTGGCTCACCCAGACCTTGTCGACGCCAAGCGACCGAAGTTCTTCCAAGTCTGTATCCAATTCCTTATCGGTGGGCGTGGTTCGAGGAGCCCGTGTTGAATGAACCACGCGAGTTTCACCGCTGGGAAGCGCCATCGTAGACGTAAGGAGCCAAACATGGCGCTGAGGAACGTCCTCAATGGACATCATCGAAGCATGCCAAGCGAGGCGTAAATCTCCGAACCGTTTGATGCTTCCCCGCTTGATGTTCAGACCGAGCATAACGAACGGTATGAACAGGAAAGCAAGACCTCCCCAAATCAGGAGAGCGATGCTCACAGGAAGAGCGACCACGACACCGTCGCCCATCCCGCTCATGGGAAGTGGCACCGTTGCCCAACTTGGGAAAAGCAAGGTGACCCACATCAGCGCTTTGGCGTCAGCCCCGCCATGAAGCAGACGCAACCGCCAAGCCAAATCAATGAGAAGGATGACCGAAAAGAGGGAAGCGGTCTTCCACCAAAGCATACCCATCGGGTCGCCCTCGTTGAGAAGCACGTCCATTGGCGTCGTGGATTGATATTCCAAGGCACCGGCGACCACACCGATAGCGCCCGCAAGGTACCACAACAAAAACGAGCGGTCCATCCACGACCCCCTGATGGCATCGCCCAACGTTGGCCTGCCAAAAACGGACACACTGGCATAGGCCACAACGGCAGCAGCGGTCAAGTAAATGGTCCAATCTGCACCCTGAACCATGAGGTCAAGGGCCCAAATGAAGATGGCTGGTTTTGCCCATACGATCCAATGTTCATTGGCCACACGCCGATCTTTGTGGTCCATCCAGGCTGCCCAGCCAAGACCAAGCAAAAGCACACCCACTCGTGTCCATCCCAAGATGGCCTCGTTGGTCGCCTCCATGGAGGTACCAAGCCGGCCATCAACTTAAAGACGGCCGCCGGTCAGCAAAAGATGCGTGCAACAAGGTGACGACCATGGACATCGAAGAACGATTAGAACAAGTTGCCACGGTTATCAATCAAATCGATGATCCCAAAGTTCCACGAAACATCCGCCGTCAGGCCAAAGAAGCCTGCGAAAACTGGTTGCTCAACAAGGACAAGAAACTCGATGTTCGTATTGCTATGGCCCAATCCAAATTGGAAGAGCTCTATGAGGACCCGAACATTCCTCCCGAGTTTGGAACGTTGATTTTGACGATCAACACCGAACTCGAGCGCATTCTGACCGCCATTCTCTGATTCATTCTTCTTCATCGTCGGATAAAGCGAAGACAAGTCGTCCGAGGAAGAGGCGTTCCTTCACGGACAATTTTCCTTCAGTTACAATTTCTTCCAGTTGATCGCTCCACTTCTGGGGCAGTGGCATGTGGTCAATTCCAATGCGTATGAGCCCAATTTGGTCCATGCTCAATCGCCCACGGCGAAGGGCATATTCGGCTGCAATCCGTGCAGAGATGAGCTTGACCTGGTCATCCGTGTAGCCCAGAACGGTTTGGAGTTCACCCAGCATGCGTTGTTCGTAGGCCGTGATGCGGCCATCTTTGATGGCCTCTCGCCATGCCTCTTCCAACGTCGGCGCCCTTTCTGAAAGGAGGATGGCCAACGGCCGGGTTGCGTCGATGTTCTCAAGGACAATCTTCAGAATAACAACCAAGGGGATAGAGAGAATCATGCCGACGATACCCCAGACCCAAAAGGAGAACGCCGTTACGACGAGCAAGAGAACTGGAGAGATGTCAAGGGCACGGCCGGCCCAACGGGTTTCGATGACGTTACCCCAGAGTTGCTGATTGGTGAGCAGCAGCACGGATAGAATGAGTAACATCGATGGATCAAGAAGGATGAATCCAAGCATCAGGGGAGGGATGGTCGCCAAAAGTGAGCCAATGTAAGGCACATAGTTCAGCAAAAAGGTCAGCAAAGCCCACGTAAACCACAGGTCAATACCAAACACGAGCATGATGAGACCCGCACAGACACCCGTACCAAAGCCGACACCTGTTTTGACCACCACATAGGTGTTCACACTCGCCTCAATTTGGTCGCGAATCATGCTCACGCGTTCGCTTGCACCACCCGGATAGGCTCGCTCAATTCGCCCAGGAAGCAAACTTGCTTCAAAGATGATGAACAGCAAAAAGAACAGCACAGTAATGCCGGTGATAAAGAACATGCCAACACTAGAAAGAAGACCATTGAAGGCATCTGAAACCCCTGAACCTTCCTCGAGGAGCCCCATATTGGCCAGGTCATCGTCCATCGTACCGTTCACCGATGCGCCGGCGTCAAGGATTGATTTCCCGACAATTGGCATGCCCTTGACATCAGCCCAGCGCTCATCCAACAATTCGGTGTATTCATCCATTCGTTCCTCGTCATCGAGGAGGGCATCGGCCTGCTGATAGGCGAAAAATCCCGCCGAGAGGACGATGAGAATCGCTAGCATGAGCATCGTGATGTACGAGAGCATGATGGGGAATCCTTTGACTGAAAGAAAATCTGCACCTGGTTTCAACACAAAATAAATGCCCAAAGCGATGAACAAGGGTTGGAGGACATCCACCAGTTGAATCAACCAGACGGTGACAAGGGTCATGATAACAGCGGCATGAGAAAGCACCGTCAACCGCTGACGAAAGTTTTCACTCGTCCATTTTGGTGTAGCGGCTTCCATAAAGGAGCCAACACACAAGGGGTCTTGAAGGCATTCCGAGCGAAAAACTGCTCATTCAGCCCCATCAAATTGCTTGAGTGGAGGAAGACGTAACGTCAGAATGGCAGAAATAACCATCAGTAAACCACACAGGTGGAAGGCCGTGTGATAATCCCAAGGATAACCGCCGTTGACCGTTAATTCCCACACCAATCCTCCACTAAGCGGACCAAAGATTCGGGCAAAGGCGCCGAGTGATTCTTGAGCCCCCATCACCACACCTAAATCATAGCCCTCATCCCGAGCGATTCGGGTTAAGTACGTGCTTGAGGAGGGTTGGAACACACCGTTTCCAATGGCGATGCATGAGCACACCAGGAGCATCTGAATCCAAGCCAGGGACGATTGAGTGTAGGGGATGAGCGTTAGACCGAGACCGGTCACAAGAACCGAAATCGGAATCAACCGCCGAGTCCCATAACGTCGAGTAAGCGGACCGATGAGCACACCTTGAGTGAGAATCCCAAAGAGACCGATCATGGCGAAAATACGACCGTTGTCTTGTTCTGAAAAGCCGAGGCCGCCAAGACCAACGTCCATTTCGGTGTAGAGAATGAACACCGAGTGCATGACCGTAAATCCGAAGGTAAAGAGCATGGAAACCCAGATCATCGCACCAATGCTTGGCGTGCGCAACATCTTCACAGAAGTGGCAGCCATTGCGATCATTTGCTTTCCCCATGGGCGCTGGTCATCATCCTTTTTCAGGGACTTCACATCAATGGATTCAGGCAACTTGTAGTAGGCCAAAACGAGCGACCCGGCCGAAAGGGCACTGGCGATGGCACAGGGCAAAAGGTATGGATAGGTATCAAACACCGTACCTACAAAGAGACCCCAACGCTCAGCAGGGTTAGAAAATTCGCCGCCAATGAAGGGGCCGATGGTGAATCCAAGACCAAAAGCAGCACCGATGAGACCCATTCGAGTCGCCAGTTGTTTGGGGCTGCTAACATCCCCAATGTACGCCCGAGCTACCGCAATATTTCCGTTGAAAACACCTGCAAGGAAACGCATGGACAAGGCGAACAAGAGCGTTTTTGAAAAGCCAAAAGCAGTGAAAAAAATCGTATTCCCAACCAACCCAATCATCAAGACTGGACGGCGTCCAATTCGGTCGGATAACGAACCCCAAAACGGGGAAAAGAGAAATTGTGCAGCAGAGTAAGAAGTCATGAGGAGACCAACCCAGAGGCCGATTCGAATGACGCCCTCACTTTCTGCCAAGTCTTGGACCAAGTAGGTCAAGAACGGTATAATGATGCCAAAACCGATCATGTCGATCATGGTGACGAGAAAAAGGGTGAGAAGGGCGCCTTTTCCTGCATCACGTTGAGAAGACATACGATGACCAACTACCCGTAGAAACAAGCGGTATTACTCAACCACTCCGATATTCCACTCGCAACGGCCATTTACCTAGACAAGCGAAATTTTACTTTGAACCTCTGGGGTCAACCGATCGATGACCGCTTCCAAGCGCTCAACCAAGCTGGCCTTCTGTTCGTGCTTAATGAGGGCGTATTGCATGACCTCATCGAGGGTATCCACAGCCACAACTTCAACCATGTTTTCAAACCGGTCGTCAAGGAGAACATCTTGCATGTTGGCTCTTGGAACAACGATGGTTTTGACGCCTGACCGCGCAGCTGCTTCAATCTTGGCCGTCACGCCACCGATGGGAAGGACTTCACCACGAACGGACAGAGAACCTGTCATGGCGAGATCTTGGCGAATGGGGATGTTCTCCAAGGCAGAGATGATGGCGGTGGCGATGGTGATGGAGGCCGAATCTCCATCCACGCCGTGCGTGTCCACGAATTGAATGTGAATGTCGTAGTCTGAAATGTCCTTGCCCGTGAGTTTCTTGATCACTGCGCTGACGTTGGTGACACTTTCCTTGGCCAGGTCGGACAGCCCACCCGTGGCGTGGATTTTCCCGCCTCCACCTTGAGAGGGGGTGACCAAAGCCTCGACGGGAAGCATGATTCCACTGAAGTCGGAGAGACCGGAGTTGGCGCCAAGAACAGCGAGCCCGTTCACACGTCCAACGCGTTCGCCGCTGTTGACCAGCATGGCGTAGTCCTGGCGACGTTCAATCATACGGTCGGCGACTTGTTGTTCAAGCGGCTTGGCGATGTTCCTTGCTCCGAGCACATGTTCAGCAGAGGTGAATGGTGAACCGGCTTCAACCGCAAGATCGCCCGCAATTCGGACGAGTCCACCGAGCTCACGAAGACGGAGCGAAAGTTTGCCACGACGTCCTGCACGTCGCTGAGCTTCTCGAAGAATGATGGCGACGGCGCTTTTGTCAAAGTGGGGAATTTCACGAACGGTGTCAAGGTCGCGAAGGACTTCTTGAGCGATGAAGCGGATGAGGCGACGGCGGTTTCGAGATGTATCTGGCATCTCAGAGTTGACATAGACTTCGTAGCCGTATCCACGAATACGGCTTCGCAGAGCAGGATGCATGCCTTGGATGGCGTCCAAATTGCCCGCAGCGATGAGGATGAAATCACATGGCACCGCTTCGGTCTTGGTCAGTGCACCCGAGGAACGCTCCGAGCGTCCGGAAATGGGGAAGGCACGTTCCTGCATGGCGGTGAGGAGGGCTTGTTGCTCCTCAAGGCGAAGAAGGTTGATTTCGTCAATGTAGAGCACACCCTTGTGGGCACGGTGAATCGCTCCGGGCTCGACACGGTCGTGAGCGGGGGTCTCCATGCCACCGGATTGGAAAGGATCGTGGCGGACATCGCCCAACAACGACCCAGAGAGGGTGGCGGTGGCGTCCACAAAGGGAGGAAGCTCATTCAAATCATGCTTCACGAGAACCTTGGGGATTCGACTGTTATCAACGGCGCCCAAACGGCTACGGATGAACATGTACCCAAAGACGAGGAGGAAACCACCGAACAAAAGTGTGAACAAATCGCCGGATTGCAGTGCAGCAATGAGGATTAAAAATCCAATGGCCGCAAAGGCAATGAAAAGCATGCGTTGGGATTTTTCCCGTTGCTGACGGATGGCTTCTTTCTGAACCTTGACGATTCGTTCAGCCCTACCTGCAGGGACCGTTCGCACACGCGGTACGTTTTCGTCGTCCTCATTTGGGTAAACCAAAACATCCTCGAGGGCATCTTTCGGTAGCAAGTCCGTCATCGACTTGGCCAACATGGATTTTCCAGTGCCGGGGTCTCCAATCATCAACATGTGTCGACGTTGCTCTGCCGCCTTTTTGATGACGACAGAACCCGCTTCTTGACCGATGACTTGGTCAACCAGGCGGTCGGGTATTGGGACATCCGCTGTGGATTCAAACTCCACACCAGCGATCCAATCGGCGACAGACAAGTCCAGAACTTCGTCAGCACCGGTGGGTTCAGGCGACCAGATGGTTGTGGTCGGTTCTTCTGACTCTGACGCAACCTCATCCAAACCTTGAGTAGCCTCATCAAGGCTCTCTTCAGCATGGCTTTCGTTTTCATCCGACACGATTCTTCCTCTCATAACTCCCCTTTAGGGGTATGCTTTTCGGTTGACCTTCGTGAGGGGTCATAAAGTAGCCATCACTGCTGATGGTTGAGTCGGTCGAGGTACTGCTGTCCGTAGTAAGTCCACTGCTCCATGGTCCATCCCGCTGGCAAGCCACTAGGTGGTAGCGGAGGGCCCGCAGGTGCAGCGATTGGGGCAGCAACCACTGGGGCTGCAACCACTGGGGCAGCAGGAGCAACGATAGGAGCGACAGCCGCTACTGGAGCAACTGCAGCCACCGGTTGCTGGAAGAGTTCCTGTGTGCCCCCATACATGGAATTGGCCACCGTGTCGTGGAAAGGCAGGCTTGCTTCGTTCCACTTTGGTTCAGCAATCTCATCCTGACGGCTGCGCATGAACATCAGCCCGAGGAGGGCTGCGACGATGAGCACGCCAATGACGATGAGAATCACGTTGGTGTTCAAGCCCGAAGTACCATCTTCGCTGGAACTCTTGATGTCATCCGAGGGACAGTCAGCACGAGGGTCATCACAAGCAACACCGAGTTTGGTGTTGAGTTCCAACAGTCGAGCATCGAGGGAAGCCACATCCTCCGAGTTCGTTGACTCAGCGAGTTGACCCTCGAGTTCGGCAATCTCAGTGAGGAGGTCAGCGACATACCATTCGATGAGGGCATCGTCCATTTCTGAAGGAGCAGGGAGTGCTTCGGTGGTCAACCACTTTGTGGTATCACTCGTCTTGTACTCCTGGCCAGCATCGTCAACTGCACGTACCGTCAACCCAATGTAATCCATGTTACGCATGCCGTTGACGCGTGCATAGTCTCCACCACCGTATGGGGAGGGGATGTTCATTTCTTGTGTCCACCCGGTGTTCGAGCGGGACATGTCAAGGTCGTATTCCCAGAAACCATCACAAGTTCCAGAGAGCTCGTTGCAAAGCGTCCAGGTGACCGTGATGATGGTAAAGGTAGGTGCAGATTCAGTCAGCGCAAAGTTTGCGGTGGGAGTTTGGGTCTCGTAGGTGTCCGCCATGTCAACGTAGAGGTGTCCCGAACCGTCGTCCGTCTTCGAGATGTAGAAAGGAACGGAGTCGTAGACATCCACAGTGATTTCGTAGCTGTTGGTGGCGTAGCCGTCAGTGGTTGAAATGGTGACAATTTGTGTGCCAACCTCTTCGAATTCCAAGATCAAATCACCTGACACCAACCGTGCAGACCCTGTCTCGGTGGATTGTGGGTTGTTGACCCAGTAGGTTCCTTGCGGGCTGTCAACGTCCGTGAGGCGGCTGTTGAGGTTGATCACTTTCTGACGGTTCGTCTTCAGAGAGAACTCTTCAATGTCCGTCATGTCGAGGCGGGGTGCGTCGTTGATGGGGTTGATGCGAATGGTGAGTGTTTGGTCGGAGAATTGTTCACCATCGCTGGCACGCAGGGTCACCACCGTTTCACCGTTCACATCACCGTCAACGGTCTCGTAGCCAATGGTGTTTCCACGAAGTTCAACCGTGATGAGTTCAGGATTCGAGTTCTCCAAGATTTGGAGGGACAAGGTTGAGATGTCAACCTGTTGGCCGGTATCGTCGGTGTCAGAGAGGTACTCCGATAGGGAAAGGACGCCGCTTGAGCCTTCTTCAACCACTTGAATGGGGAGACCGCCCCATCGAGGTTGACCGTTTTCAATGACGTTGAACAAAAGCGTTCCATACGGGAGTTCACCGGTTTCAGTGTAGTCGCCACCGTCATCAACCTTGATCTCAATGCCCTTCTGCCCGAGAGGACATCCATTGTCGTAAGGGAAGAGAACTTCGATTTCTTCAGTGCTAGCATGCCATGCGACGAAGTTTTCGCTGGTTGAAGTGATGATCAGTTCCGAAAGCGGAGTTTCAGGATCGGCGACATGGCCGTCCATGCTGACTTTGGTGCTGAGATCACACATCACGGATGGGACCGGGTCCGCCACGATGAGCGGGCGTCCATTGGCCAACTCAAACATGTCATCGACCATCGACCAATCACTGGTTTGGCCTCGGCTGTCAACCGTACGAACTCGTACATCGTAATCACCGGCGCTCATGCTCATAGAAGGCGTCACGATGTATTCGCGTCCTTCTTGTGGTGAATCACGGTAGAGCACGTTTTCGCCTCCTGATACGATGCTGCTGTCCCAGAGGTCTTGGCCTGCTGCTGAAACTTCAACCTCAAATGACATGGAATCGATGGTGTCGACGTTGTCATTGGGGTCGCCCTTTGCGAGGACGGTAACATACTCACCACGCTCCACCACATTGGAGCCGATGACCTGAGGCGTCTTGGCGAGTGGCATTCGGTCGTGGTTCACGCCTGTTTCTTGCACGTTGTTGCTGGAACTTCTGTCTCCGTTTAGGCCAATCAAGCGGGCACCGAAGTTCGTGGACCAAACGTTGCCTGGAAGGTTTGAGGTGTCGAAGGTTGCCGTGCCGGTCAGGTAAGACGAGCCAGGAGCGGCATTGAGGGTTGGGATCGAGACGGTATTGATGGACGTCGTCGTAGCACCGTTCTTGTAAAAGAACTCAAGGGAACCGCCGCTCGTGTAATCGAGATCGCCCATGTTTTTGACATCGGCCTCGAGCGTCACGGTATCGCCTCGCACGTAGGATTCNGTGCCTTGGTCGTTGGTGACTTTGAGACCAGAAACGCCGATGTCCATCTTTGGACCCATCTTGGAGTCGGCTGCGGAAACGAGGTCTCGATGTGCCGTGTGGTCGCCGCTAAGNAGAGCGGCAACGGTTAGGAAGTTGTCAACAGCAGCGTTGCCGCCGCCTGCTCGCACGGTGGAAATNGGCACCGACCAGCTTTTTGTGACCGGTGAACCGGAGGTGAGCGTNGCGGATTCAAACCCGGTNCCGCCGGAGTTGAGGAGCCACTTCTTCCACACGTGGTGTGGGTGTGGGTTGGGAGATCCGCTGTACGTCTCGGGGGAGTATTCCTCAGTGACGGCGGCGTACATGTAGACCGTCTGCGAACCGGAACCGGTGTATGTCGCCGTAATCTCAATGTCCATGTTTGCGCCGTTGGGCGTCTGGTAGACTGACAGGCTGTAATCAGCAGCGTTCTTGGTGTTCCCGCCACTCTGGTAGCGGGCGTCGGCGGAATAGCCGTTCGAGAAGTACGTGCCTTGAGTGGCATCGCCCCAAACGACCGTTGGGATGGTGTTTCCGTAGCCGGGAGCGCTCTGGATGTGAGCACGCCTGTTGATCGGCGACAGGTTCGGGTTGCCAGTGGAAGGAGATTCCCAGAAGGAGATGTAGGTGAAATCTTCGGATTGGGTACCACCNCCGCCGTTGGTTCCGTAGAGGTTGTAGAGGTTGGCCGAGGCCTGGTGGCACGGACCNCACCAGTGGGCGCCCATGTACTCTGCAAACACTGGATGGCCGGGGCTGGTCGCCTCCATCACTACGGGTTCGTCATTCAATTCTGTGGGCAGGGATTCCTTGTTCAGTTCAATGGCAGCGCCAGATAGCAAACTGCCAATAAATAAAACGACCAAACCAATCGAGAGGCTTCGCGTCACGGTACTCATGGAAAGAGCAGGCTTTGGCGGGTATATGAAACACTCGCCCTATCGTCCATTTTTCCACCTTGCGAGTTCAATGCAGTCAACTGTTAATTGTGCCCATGCGAACTTTAACATTCAACAACCCTTGCGCATGGTCGTGACTTCTGAAGAATGGGCCGTGTTGGTCGAAGACAACGGGAAAACCTACGTCGTTGAATTGACCAATCATCAACAAAAGGTCAAGGGATTGGGCGTGTTTAATCCCGTTGAATCACTGAAAGATATCCCTTTGGGTGGCCGTGTTGAGATCGGTCAAAAAGAACTGCTTCGCCTCCCACCCCGACTTCCAGAATTGTCCAAAGGCATGATGCGCAGGGCCCAAACCATCGGAAGCAAGGATGCTGGGTTTTTCCTGGCTCGGCTTGGCCTTGGTCCGAACGATAAGGTGTTGGAAGCCGGCATCGGCAGTGCTGGCCTTTCGATGTACATCCAACGCGTCATCGGGCAAAGTGGAACCCATGTCACCGTTGAACCGCGGGCTGAACATGCCGAAGTCGCCCTGGAGAATCTTCGTCGCACCACCGCTTCATGGGGAGAAAGCCCAACGCATCATCACATTGAAGGAACCATCGAGGAGAGCATCGAAGCCATCACCGAGTTCAGCGATGGATTTGATGCCATCATTCTCGACCTGCCAGACCACCCTCCTGCCATTGAAGCCTGTTCCCAACTTCTTCTGCCCGGCGCTCGACTCGCTTGCTATTGCCCCGTCAGCTCTCAATTGGAGCGCTCATGGGAAGCATGCGAAGCGGCTGGACTCACCGTTGAATGGGCCGGCGAATTGATGGAACGCGAATGGGGTCGGGCATCCAAAGGTGGCATGCGCCCCGTGAACGGTCCGTTCGGACACACGGCGTTCTTGCTGGTGGCTCAGCGTCAGTGATCACTCAACCACGCGAATCTTCTCACCGCATTGTGGGCAGTTGAATCTGAACGGTGGAACACTGCCTCTTGGAACACCCAAGCGTGCCTCACAACTTGGACAGGACACCTTGGATTCGCCATCCAAACGGCATTCATTGTAGCCAAGTTCTGGTAGCTCCTTTTCCTCGGATTCGTCGTCGTCTTCCTCGGATTCTTCTTCGGTGCTTTCATCGCTGTTGCGAGAAGGTCGACGTAGGAGTTGGATGGCGACGATGGCCAACAACCACCCGGCCCCCATCACGCCAAGCGCAGCAGACTGACTGACATTCACTCCGAGCGGCAAGGCCAGTCCATTCGGCGGTAGCGCAGGCCCCTCAAGGGAGATGGGAAGAGGGACTGACTCGTCGGTGGTGAGCACGCCTCCACCGCTTGAAGTCGCTCGAACCACAACTTCCGATGAAGCCGTGCGAGCGGTGTTCGATGTGATGGTCAATAGGAAATCAACGCTCGAACCCGAAGTGAGGGTGAAATCGTTCGTGGCGGAGTCATCGCTCATGCGTGTCCATTCCAGAATGACCAAACCCGTGTCTTTTCCAAACGCGTCCAAGGTTCCAGAAACCTCTGCATTGCCGAGGTTGGAGACGGTCAAGACGGTTGATGTAGAACTGTCAACGCCAAGGGAAAGGCGGCCGTCTGCAAACGACAAAGCGACCAAAGAATCACCCGGCCAAGCGGCCTCTACCGTGTAGAGTTCACTTTGTTCGACCACGACGTTGCTCCGTACCGAACTGACGGCACGGAACGACAACGCACTGGGGCCTGCTGCTGCATCATTGGCCACGACACAGGACCATCCAAGAGCCTCAGTGGAGAGACCGGGAGCGACGGTTACCGTGACATCAAGCCCGCAATCCGTGCCCACCGTTGTGATGGAGAAGGTGTCTTCCGTGTTGCCAGTGTTGGTCAAAATCAAGGACCCGTACACCGAACCACCTGGCTTTGCTTCCCCAACATCAGCCAAGACGGTGAGGTTCGCTCCAGCCATGACGGGTTGGATGGTGAGGTTCACGGTATCACTGACGGCAGCGTTGGAGGTGGAAACAACCCGTAGGGTGTACACAACACCGTTGTCTGGAGCCCCAGCAGAGCGTTCTTGAACGCCGATTGAAACCTGTTGAGTTGAACCGGATGTTAGTTGGAAGGTGGTGGGAGTGAGGGTGAAGTCAAACCAGTCGCCTTGGCTTTGCGTGGTCCATTCAACCACATAGACATCCGATGATGTGCCGAGGTTGGTGACATCGATGTTGAGGCTTGACACCGAACTGGGGCTGGCAAAGAGGAGGTGTTGAACGCTGTTGACCGAGACCTCCTCACGGTCAACGACGACCACATCAAAGTTGTAGGGGATGCTGAAAGCACCGTCTTGGTAGACCAAGGAAATGGCGGATGTGCCGGGGGTTGCACCCGTNGCNGCNTTGAAGGTNANGACGACCANNTGNTCTGNACCGTGNTTCAATTNNACCTCGAGCACATCGTAGGCNACATCAACGTCTGAAGGGAGTCCTGAAAGCGAGGGCGAAAGCGAGACATTGGAGGTGCCAATGTTGCGAAGTGTGATGGCCATTGAGGTGGATGAACCAGGAGTCACTAAGACTCGATCTTCACTCGGTGGCAGAAGTTCAACACCATCAACCTCAAGCAGATTGATCGGCACGGAAAGCGAGGCCGTTTCGCCGTTGTAGGTCGAAGAAAACGTTTGCTGCAGCATACCGGAAAGGGCTGTATCGCCTTTGGTGTTCACCGTCCAGGTCCCAACTTCTCCGGCAGCAACCGTGATGCCGGAAGCAGACACGAGAACCGTGTCAAGGCCGCTTGATTCGGAAACATCCAGGAAGAAGGTGGCTTCGTCGCTTCCGTGGTTGGTTAAGCGAACTTCGTAGTTGGCGCCGGTCGATGGAACGATGTCAACGATGGCGAGCGGTCCAACGAGCGAGAAATTGACGGCCTCGTCGATGTTGATCATGAAGTCAAGTTCATCCAACACTACCACGGATTCGCCCTCGTTGTGCGAGGCGGTGAGCCTGAACCAACATTGGGAGGAACTGTCCACCGATTCATCGACATCGACCATGATACCAACTTCATCAATGGCGTTCGGTTGCAAGCCATTGGTTTGTGCAGAAACAAGCGAACCAATGCATGAACTGGCTCCCGATGAAGGAGGGTGAGAGAGGGACCATGTGAGGTCAAGTGGGGTGTTGCCGGTGTTGGTGACCTGTACACCCGTCAAGGTGCTTTCACCCGGCAAGAACACATCGTTCTGACGAAGGAACGCCGTAGCAACGGATGGTTCTGCCTCAACTTCAACCACGATAACGGTGGACGAGGTGATGTTTCCGTTGGTAGAACCAATGGTCAGCCTGTAGCCATAAAAGTCCGGAGCGGCGTCCGCAGGCACCGTAATCGAAAGGGTCGTGGTCGCTGAACCTCCGGCAGGGATGTTGGAAAGTTCGTCCTCTTGCCATTGGATGTTCCAACCCGACGGAACCGATGACCCAAGTCCAAATGCAGCGGTGCCGGATGCTTCCCAAGGGTAGTAGGACATGCCGGCCGTTTGGTTGAAGACCGTGTCGTCAGCAGCTTGTTGCAGAGCCAATTTCACACTTGCATTGAGGCTGATGGTGTCGTTGCTGCCAACGCATGTTTCTCCAGAAAGGGTGGAATGGAACACACATGCAGCAAGGTAGGACCCCGAGAGCGAAGGATGGCTTCCGTCAGACGTGTAAAGGTCATAGAACAGGTTCCCCGAAAGCGTGGGGTCGTCACCGTCTGCCACCACTGAATCGTGCACCGATTTGTAAGCCAAACCAACCGGTGCAATCCAAACGGCGTTTCCTGCAGAAGAGATGTTCTCTGCGTATCGAGTGTAGCCTTCCGTCAGTCGGGCCTGCATGGAAGTGAAGTTGTTGTTGAAAGCGTTGAGGCTGTCGCCGTCTCGGTATCCCCACGTCATGAACATGACCGTCTCAGCACCTTCGTCAGCGATCGCATCGCTGAGCAAAACTGAGGCGTTTTTGCTGTCCTGCCACATGGAGTTGGTCGAAGGGAAGGAAGGCACTTGGCTCTGGTCTTGAAGCACTACATAATTCCACGCAGAGCCTCGAAGGGTCGTGTTCCATTGATTCCCGGACGTGTTGACGTTGGACCAGTGTTGTGGAAGTTTCATGCCGCCACCGTTGACTGAACTGACGGTTGCGTTGATGTTGTCAGCATCGAGGACACCCTCGACAAGGGAAGCAAGGTTGTTTGCGCTGGTGTAGCTGTTCCCCATCATCAGGATTGAAACTGACGAGGTGTTTGTTCCGTTGCTTCCCGTGCTGTTGCCCGAGGAATTGCCGGAGCCGCCAGAGTTGTTGTCCGAGGAATTGCCGGAGCCGCCAGAGTTGTTTCCGGACGTGCCGTTGGTGTGGTTGGCCCACCATGCGGCCAGGTCTGGCTGCACCTCAACGTCCAGAAGGAACGTGTCCGTCACCGTCCCCAAGTTGTGGCCGACAAAAGAGACATTGGTGCTTCCACCTGCAGCCATGGTGATGAGCGGCGAGCCACTGACGGAAAGCGAGGGATGGTAAGCGGGGGCCACAGAAACAAGAACGGTCAGCGTTGAGCTCAAACCGTTGTCGGGTTCGCTCACGTTGACCGTAAACGAACCGCTGTCGGCCACGGTAGCTCCTTCGGCGAGGCGAACCACGAGGGTGGTGTTTTTGCTCCAAGTGGGAAAGACATTGTCGACCGTCTCGTCCACCGGCAGAACCGTCCACGGTGTCGCCAACCCAGTGTCATCAATGGTGATGTTATAGGATTCAATCGACGAACCGTTGTTTTCGATGCTGAGGGTGACGTTCATGCTTTGCCCGGGCTCCAGGACGGCGTGTTGAACGTCCACTGAGAGCAAGATGGACGAATGGGCCGATGCAGGGACGACCAGCGGTGTGAGGCTCATGGCCATCAAGGTGAGGACACAAAACACCGCACGGCCTGCTCGGCTGGACATGAACCGACCAAAACGACGCTGTTCAAGAGACTTCGGGAGCGACAGCACCTCACGCATCATGCTTTGCTGTAGAACCGAAGCGGGGCACCGTGGCTGAAAGACGAAGCGAATGCTTCATGTTCTACGCCTCAGCCCCCAAGGCATGACCACATGGGTTCCAACCGCCTTTCGAACGCACACCCTGGGTGAATTGCAAACAAAGGGAGCAGACCTCATCGACAACGAGGTGACCGTTATCGGTTTCATGGAAGCCAACCGCGGAAAAGGCGCCATCTGTTTTGTTGACCTCCGCGACGGAACAGGAAAGACGCAGGTGTTTCTGAAGGCCGATAACATCGGTGAAGAGGCCCTCGACACCGTGCAACGCATGACACGAGAATCAACGCTCCAATTCACCGGCACCGTCGCCCTCAAGCGCCCTCCCAAGGTGAAGGAAGGCGAACCAACCCCTCCGCCGGCCTACGAAGTCTTGGCCACCTCCGTGAACGTCATTGCACGAGCTGAGGCCCCGTTGCCACTTGGCGTCACGGACAACGTCAACGTGGAATTGAGCACCCGTCTTGACAATCGCTTCATGGACCTTCGACGATCACATGTCAACGCCATGTTCCGTCTCCGTGGCAAGGTTCTCCAGTTCGGCCGAGAACACCTGATTTCAGAAGGGTTCTTTGAAACTCACACCCCTAAAATTGTGGCGACCGCTACTGAGGGAGGCGCAGACCTCTTTCCCATGCAATTCTATGACCGACCTGCGTTCCTCAACCAATCCCCCCAGTTGTTCAAGCAACTCTGCATGAGCGGAGGCCTGGAGCGTGTATTCGAAATTGGCCCGGCCTTCCGTGCCGAACAAAGCGACACCTATCGCCATCTTGCTGAATTCATCTCGTTTGATATCGAGTGCTCATGGGCCAACGACGACGACGTGATGGGTGTGCTTGAACGGATGATTCATCACATCTGGAAGTCCGTCGCCGAGGAAGAAGAATCGCAGGCCCTCATCGCCATCATCAACCAATACCGAGAAGGACAAGGCGAGGAGCCGGTCGAGGTGATCGTTCCTGAACTGCCCTTCCCCCGAGTGGAATACGACGATGCCATCCGCATCATCAAGGAACGAGGAGGCACCATCGAGTGGGGCGACGACATCGACGCAGAAAACTCGGACCTGCTCGCACAGGACCTCCCTCAATTCTACTTCCTGCCTCGTTGGCCAATGTCCCTGAAGCCGTTCTACATCCACCAAATCGAAGGGGAGAACGGAAGCACAGGTCAGCAACTTTCTCGTGGCTTTGACCTGAACTTTGGCAGGGATGAAATGACCTCGGGCGGACAGCGTGAACACCGCATTGACGTGCTGGTCGAGAACCTCAAGTCCATGGACTTGAACCCGGAAGAGTTTGAATTCTATGTTGCTGGATTCCGCCATGGAGTCCCACCTCACGCAGGCTGGGGATTGGGTGTAGAGCGAATTTTGATGGTGCTCACCGGAGCGAACAACGTGCGTGAAACGGTGCTCTTCCCACGCGACCTCAACCGCTACTGCCCCTGAAGCCCATGCGCCTCAGAGGAACAGAAGCACGTAGCCAACAGCGAACACCACCACGTCGCACATGGCGTGGGTAATGTAGGGTATCCAAATGCTACGGTACTTGACATAGAGCCAGCTGAAAGCGGCTCCGCCGATGAACAGACCGAGGCACGCCAACAGGTTGGCTGAAAGAGAAAATCCGAGGAACCAAAGCGCAAAGAAATGGTGCAGGACAAAGATTCCTGCCGAGACAAGAATCGTTGGCCAACCTGGCCCAAACACCACCTCTCCCTTCTCGACCAAGAACCAACGAAACACGTATTCCTCAAGCACTGAATTCCCAACCGTCCAAAACACAGCGGCGGCGATGTAGGTGTTGGCGTTGGTCAAACCAAACGGCTCAAGGCTGGCTCGGAACGTCTCACGGTCGACCCGAGATTCACCGACAAAAAACCACGCAAGCACCATCACCAGAGAAAACAGCGCGCCGATGAGAAATCCAGCCCCAACACCACCTTGTCGAACCGGAGACCAAGAGAATGTCTGTCCGTCGACACGAAGGTGCCACCACAGCGGAAGCCCGAGCATCCATGCCTTGGAGGCCAGCCAAATAATCTGACCAAACAGGCCATCACCGGTTCCAAATGACGCAAAAATTGAGGCCGTCGGAGCGAGACCGACCAACAACAAAGCGAGCAAGGCAAGACGCTTCTCAGACATGGTCAATCACCCCAACCTGAACCAACGTGGCCCCAGTCCATCGGGGAAACAGGCCCGAGAAGCAGGAAAAGGAGCACCCACAAACAACGTTGCACGACTCTCCTAGGGTTCGCGGTTTGAAAGCACTTCCCCCACCACGGAAATCACAAGCATCATAGCCCACGTAGCCGAGAAACCACCATGGCCGTTGACCGCATGCAGTGGGGCGCAGAAGCGTGGCAATACGCCGACCTCTCCATGCCCGACGACCCGTCTCCTTTCCAAAAGGACGAGGGAATACCTTGCATCATGCTCATCCACGGTGGATTTTGGAAGGACGCCTACGGCCTGGACCTCATGCAGCCCATTGCAGAGGACCTCGCCGAAGCGGGCGTTGCTGCTTGGAACATTGAATTCAAACGATGGTCGCCGGGTGATGAGGGCGTATGGATGGACACCCTTTCCGACGTGCTCCGCGCCTGGGGACAACTCGCCCTCCTTCCCGGAATTGACATTGCTCGCTCGATGGTGATGGGGCATTCTGCAGGAGGACAACTCGCTCTGTTGATGAGTGCAAAAGCCGAGCGACGTCCGTGGCTTGCCATCGCCCAAGCCCCGATCACCGACCTCATCGGCGCTGATCACGCAGCCCTTTCAGACGACGGCGATGCTGTTCGGCGCTGGATTGGATGTGCACCTGAAGCCAACGAAGAACTGTGGCGTCAGCTCAACCCGGTGGACCATCCGCCACGAACCAGTGTCCTGCTGTTCCATGGTGAACACGACGTGGACGTGCCGCTTGAACAATCGGAAACCTATGCTCGAGTCATGAATGCCAAGGGAGCGGACGTCCAGAAGGTCTGGTTACCTGGTGACCATTACGACATCATCGACGTGGCATCCGATGACTGGTTGGTTCAACTCAACACCATCCTTGATTGGCTGTGATGACGACGGAAGAAACCCAAGGGCTATGACCTAAGGCGATTTCCGGCCAGCATGGACCTGCTCGGTACCGACTATCCATTCGTTTCAACAGCGCTGCGCGGCAAGCATGCATTGGTGTGCGGAGCAAGCAAAGGCA
>PAGK01000005.1 GCA_002704515.1 Methanobacteriota archaeon | reverse complement strand
GGTACAAGAAGCGACAAAACAAGAAGAAGAGAGCTCAAAAAGCTGCAGCGGCTGAATAAATCCGCATCCTATCTTTGATTTGTGCATGAGCAAAGGGAGCCCTCTGCTTTGTTTCAGTTGCCTTCGTAGATGGCCATGGCTTCGTCAACCGAGGCACCTTCGCAGATGATGGCGTGACAAGCGGCGGTCATTCGAACGGCTTCTTCGGTCGTTTTCTGATGGATATTACGGCCCGTAGCTGCACCTCGGCATCCCGAAATGGCCATTTGGTCGTGAAGGCGTTGAAGGAACTCCCGAGGAGGAAGTGTCCCCCCACCTGAGCAAATGATGCCGGTTCGGCCAGCTGCTTCAACCGCAATCTGAAGCGACTCAGGTTGAGTCATTCCTTCAAACGCACGTGGATAATTCACTTTGGCAAAGTCGGCACCAATGCAACTGGCAACGCCAGCGGCGCCGGAGATGAGTTGAGGATCCTTTTCGTCGGAGACCGCTTGGCCTCGAGGGTACATCCAAACCACTGAAATCATTCCAAGTTCGTGGGCTTGACGTATGAAATGAGCAGCTTCGGTCAACATCTCATGTTCATACTCGCTACCGATGTAAACGGTGTAGCCGATACCAACGACATTGATACCGTTGTGAACCAGCGACATCACATCGTCCATGTCCCACAATGCTTGACTGATGGGGTCACGTTGGGCGGTCTTGACCAGATGAGATTTGGAATTGAGTTTCACAAGGTAGGGAATCTCGGGGTAATCTCGAGCGTATTGGGCGATGAGGCCGCATTGTCCGGCGAGTACACCGATGGTACCGTCGGCATGGGCCCTGGCTCCAATTTCAAACAAATGACCGGGGTCGTTGGACGAGCGTGGAATGGTTTTGCCACCGTCGTAAAAGTCGTCGTTGAGATGCTCGATTTTCTGGTCGCAAGCAAAGAGGTTCATGAGGCCTGTTCCTGCCGTGGCAGCATACATGTTGTCAAGGTAGGTCTCGATCAATTCATCGGGAACATCGGCTGGAACGTTGATGTCGCTCATGAAAATCACCTTGCACTTTACTGACCGGTGAAGTTGGCCACACGCTTCTCAACGTAAGCAGCGATGCCTTCCTTGGCATCGGAACTGTTGAACAAAGAGGCTTGCAATTCTCGCTCAAGCGCCAAGTGGTACTCGAAGGGAATCTCTGGACCGGTCTGGCAAGANCGCTTGATGTTGCCAACCGCCTTCACNGCCTTGTTTGGAAGCGTGAACTGGGAGCACCANTCAAGAATGTCTCGTCGGAAATCATCGGCGTCGCCTTCCCAAATGTGGTTGATGAGGTTGCAGCCNTGAGCGTCCTCNAAGGACATCAATTCNCCNGTNACCATCATCTCAAGNGCCTTGGCCTTACCGATAAGGCGAGTCAAGCGGGCTGTGCCACCGGTTCCAGCAAGGACACCGAGGTTGATTTCTGGAAGGCCAACTTTTCCTGCNTTCTTTCGTGCGATTCGGATGTCAGCTGCCATGGCGATTTCAAGGCCACCACCGACGGCGTGGCCNTTGATGGCGCANACCACCAATTTTGGCGTTTGNTCGAGGCGGGAAAGGGTTTCATTGGCGTGAAGNCAGAAATTGTACTTGAAGCCAGGACTGACGCTGTTGAGCATCTGNATGGAAGCACCAGCNGAGAAGAANGANGCNCCGTTGCCGGTCAAGACGATGCANGTCACNTCNTCNTCAAACCGTGCTTTAACGATGGCTTCGTCGATGTCTCGCATCATGCCGTGGGTGTAGGTGTTGGGTGAGCGGTCGTTGGACCCTTCGAGGGGTGCTCCAGCCGAGTCAGAGGTCAGTTCAATGACAGCGATGCCGTTCTCTGTCACGCCATAGTTGACGAGACGGTTGGTCATTGGTTCAAGTTTCAATCCGTAGAGGTCGCTCATGGCTTGANCCACAGGGGTTGGCATTAAGAAGAAATCGCTGNGTTTTCTTGCGCTTCGCCATCGGAATTGCTCGTAAACGAAACATGGCCNCCGCCGCGTCGGGCCGATTCCCAGCGCGCCTTGACTTGGAGTGCTTCCTCGCTTGGTTCCCAATTATCCCGAGATTTGGCNTTTCGGAACGGAAGGCGGAGTGGTCGCGTTGGACCCTTGCCTCGCTTGAGCATGAACGGAGAGGTCANTCGGAACACCAACCGCTTGAGGAGGGTAGGACGGAACAGTCGTCCAATCCAACGCAGTCCGTTNCCACTTCGCTTTTGGTCNTTCATCCAATTGACACACATGCGCTTGAACATGCGGTCNCCCACCCNGTTCATCAGCCAACGGTTGGCCACGCTGGTTCGAACGTAAGGGAGCAAATGCTGGCGGACTTCCTTGTCATAGGTTGGTCCACCCAAGATCTCCTGTGCCGCAAGCACACCAGACCAGACCGCCATGCGCATGCCAAAACCCCACATGAAGTCCTGAAGACCCCCCGATTCACCTACGTAGTGTTGACCCGTTGCTGGGTCGGTGTAGTTACCGTTGAGCGTGAAATCACCTTTTCCTCCAACGCGCTTGATGGGGTTGATGTCAATTTCAGGGTAGAGGCGCTGGTAGCAGGCGATGGTTTCGTTCAAAAAACGCTCACTCTTCTTTTGCTTCCTCCACAAACAGGTGCAGATCAGTCCAACGCCGTCGATGATAATGAGGTAGCTGTAGGCTCCAGGTGCAAGTTTGTCGTTCAGTTGAAACGCGATGTGATTGGGATGCGTGGTGTGAAAGATTTCACCAAGGGCAATGGCCGAGGTGTCTTTTGGTCCACAAGCCACAATATCGGCGTCTTTTTGGGCGATCCGAGATTTGTAATGGAGGGTCGCACCTGCTTCGATGGCCATGCGTTTGAACGCCTGGTCAATGGTGTGGTCGGAAGTGCCACGCTCAACGATGCGGTAGGCGACACCATCGGATTTCGCTTGGGTAATCTCGTCGTCTGGGTGAATCAGATCCACCACTGAAAACGCCGTTGATTTGAACGATGAAGCATCAAAACCCCACCCTTCGAGTTGGTCAAAGAAATCCTCATCCATGCTCCAATTTTCAAGCGCTTGGAAGTCTCCGTCAAAACGGGCCCCAGAATCGGCACGAATGTCATGGACATGAACCTCTTTTCCGGCCTTTGCAAGCACGATGGCGGCGGCCAACCCCGAGAGTCCAGCACCCATCACGGTGATGGGTTTGGATGGGGTCGTGGTATCGGCCATGCATGGCCATGGAGGCGTGAGGTTTGAATGATGTGCTTCTCTCGTTCGGACCATGTCGGGGACCGTTTTGGTGGAAGAAGCCCCAGATGTGTTGAATCCAGACGACCTGTTGAAGAGACTGAACACGGCAGGTTGCGGAGCTGTGGTCAGTTTCGTTGGCCTCACCCGAGAGACCGAAGGCGATGAAGAGGTATTGCGTTTGGAATTCGACGCATGGCAAGACAAACTCACACCGGTATTGGAATCCTTAGCCCACCAATCCATTGAACGGTTTGGCGTTATTTCGGTGGCGATGGCGCATCGAACCGGCTCAGTAGGGCCTCAGGAGCCCATCGTAGCCATTCACGTAGGAAGCCCACACCGAAAAGAAGCCTTCACCGCCTGCGAGTGGCTCATTGATGAGTTGAAGAAGCAAGCACCCATATGGAAGAAAGAGGTCACAACAAGCGGCGAGACTTGGAAGGAGGGTTTGGGTTGAGTGAAAAATCGATTGAGGGCATCATCAACATCGGAAGCAAACCCATCGTTGAACGCCGAGCAACCGCCCGCGGGAGGGTCGTGCTTCAAGAGGCAAGCAAATCGGCCATTGAATCAAATTCCATCAAGAAGGGAAACGTTTTGGAAGCCTCCACCGTTGCAGTCTTGCAAGCGGTCAAGGATACACCTCGCATTATCCCCCACTGCCACCCAATCCCCCTTGAAGGAACTGAAGTATCCTGGCACTGGGATAACACCAGCCTTTGGTGCACCGTTTCGGTCTCAGCCCACTACAAAACAGGCATCGAGATGGAGGCCCTGACGGGCGTCGCCGCCGGCCTTTTGTGCGCTTTCGACATGGTGAAATCCTTGGAAAAAGACGAGGAGGGCCAATACCCCGTCGCACGAATTACCGACCTCGAAGTGGTCCAGAAATTCAAGGGATTGTGAACCGTTGTATTGATGGCTTTCCCGCGTTTCCAACGGTTCATGGGCATCACCACAGACTTGGCACACCATTTTCTCGAAGCCGTTGACCAAGCGGCCATCGCCAGTGCTGCTTGGCGTGGCAAGGGCGATAAAAACGCCGCAGACGATGCCGCTGTTGANGCNATGAGGCGAACCTTCGATGNNGTGCCGTTTGACGGTCGCGTGGCCATCGGAGAAGGTGAGCGNGATGAAGCGCCAATGCTCTACATCGGAGAAGAACTTGGTTCGATGGTCGGNCACGCNGGCGCNCCNCAAATCGACATCGCCGTCGATCCACTTGAATGCACCAACAACTGCGCCGATAACCAACCCAACTCCATCGCCGTNTTGGCNGCCGCGCCCCGNGGCACACTGCTTCATGCACCGGATTGCTACATGGANAAATTGGCTGCTGGACCNGTTCTTGCCGACCACGTCTCCCTCGATGGTGGTGCGACCTACAACATTGAACAAGCCATGCANGTGCTTGATTGTGAGGCTGCTGATGTCCGCATCGTCGCCCTTGACCGAGAACGGCANAACGAACTNTTCAAGGAAATTCGAACNACGGGCGCNCANCTNCATCTNCTTGGCGATGGNGANGTTTCTGGCGCNATTTGGGCCGCNAAAGANGANGGGCCNTTTGACATGCTCATGGGCATTGGAGCGGCNCCNGAAGGCGTGATTTCCGCCACAGCCCTCCGAGGCATNGGNGGGATGTTTGAGGGNCGATTGGTGTTCAGGTCANCNGANGAAGAAGCAAGAGCTGAAACGATGGTNGGCGATGATTTGACCCGTCTTTGGAAAGCNGCTGANCTNTGTAAAAGTGANGATGCCGTNTTTGCAGCATCNGGNGTTTGNGANGGCTACCTGCCNGGNGTCAAAATTGANGGTNNACACNCCACGACGTTCAGTGAACTCATTGANGTNACCAAGAAGACGGTGGTTCGCTCGGAGAAGCGANGGCCCCTTTGANCCNTTGAGGTACNANCATGGCCCANCAACTNCGAATNGATGTTCGCCTCCCTCAAGGGCANTGGGCNGGGGACGTCACAAGAGACCACCCCANGGCCACCTTNCGNATTGAACANCACATGCCGATGAGCAANGGCCGNGGCACAGCNCGCTGCTGGAGCAATNNGAANCTTCACGAAACNGTTCGNTTGCACGCTGGNATTGATGCNTGCACCNANCCAGANGATGGNCGNTTTTCAGTCAACATNTCTGCTGGNGGTGGNGGNTTTCTTCGNCCNCTNGTNGANCTNGGNGTNGTNCCNCGAACGCCNTTNGAGGTCCGNGATGGNTGGGTNGAATGGACNGTTGANGGNAGCCGNGACACGATGAGGGAGTTGGTGAATCGTTTTCGAAGTGACGAGATACCCCACCGTTTGCTCTCAACCAGAAGCACTGGGGCTCGGCTTCTGACTCCCCGCCAGCGTGAAGTGTTTGAAGTCGCTTCGAGAGAAGGCTACTGGGATGTCCCTCGGCGCATCAACCTCACCGAGTTGGCAGGGCTTCTTGAAGTGGCTAAGTCGACCCTTTCNAATCAACTTCAGCGCATTGAATCCGCTGTATTTCATGCGTTCACTGAAGAGATACGGCGCCAAAGCGACTAACATGTTCGTGCGAACATGTTCGTNAAGGGTATAAGGAGGGCGCCGTCCACCGTGGTACATGGACAACCTACCGAAGACCTGGGATGACTGGATTGAGAACTTCAAAGCCTGGCAAGACAATGTCGGGTACGACCGAGAATGGATGGGCGATTTTGACCTCTCCATTCAGTTTGACTGGGAACGCGCTGGCGATGTTATCGAATACGGCGATTACGCAGGCCGTTCCAAGTGGGAACGCTCCCTCCAAGTGCCTCACCAAAGCATGCGAGACGCTCTTGTNAGCATGATCACCGTTCAGGGAGACACTGAATTTGCCTCCGTTGAGCAACAGCGACATCTCCTCGCCACCGCTCCAACCGATTACGACCGCTATGCAGCGGCCCGAATCATGGCAGAAGAGCAGCGACACGGATGGCAAATGGCCTACCTCTTGATGACCTACTTTGGCCAACAAGGACGACGTGAGGCCCAAAAGCTCCTCGAGCGGAACGCACAGGATGGCGACCGATTGCTCGGTGCATTCAACCGACCCATGCCTCACTGGCTTGATTTCTTCTGCTACACCATGTTTGTTGACCGAGACGGAAAATTCCAACTCGGGATGCTCTCCACCTCCGCCTTCAAGCCACTTGCAGCCAGCATGGGCCCCATGCTCAAGGAAGAATCGTTCCACTTGGGAACCGGTTCCAATGGACTGCGCCGAATTATCAAAGCCGGTGTTGTACCGCTTGACATGCTCCAGCGCTACATCAACAAGTGGGTGTCAACCGCTCACGACCTGTTTGGTGTCGACGAATCCTCGTCCGCTCATTGGGCCTATGTTTGGGGCATCAAGGGACGCTGGGACGAGCGGAAAAAGCTCGACGCTGACATTGAAGTTTCCAAGGAGACCCTCAACGAGGAAGCACGCCANCACTACCACGATGAAATCGTTCGTGAAGTGAAGAAACTCTGTGGCTACCTCCCAGAGGGGAACATTGACTTGTACGTNCCTCATGAAAACTTCCACCGTGAGATTGGACCGTTCAAGCGCCAGCGGTACACCGTNGAAGGCACNCTTTTCGAAGGGTCCGACGAAGCATGGAACACCTACGTCGCNAACCACCTACCCACCGCTCAAGATGAAGAGGACCTCAAGGAAATTTTCAANCAGCAATGGGTGGCTGAAAAGCCCTTGACCGCTCGCCAAATTGCCTCTGGCATTGGTGCGAGCGCTTGAANANCGAGGTGATCGTTGATGATCCCCGTCGCCCTTTACGGCGTGAACGCCGAGATGTGCGAACGCTTCTTCGAGGAATTGCCCGGTCTGGTGACCGATGCGTACGAAGACCGCTCCTACATTGAATCGCTCTATGCCGTTCAAGCCGAACAATCCATCGAACACATCAGCATTGCCGACCAATGGTCAAAGCGCACNCCATTTGCGTGGCCNGAGGACATTGTCAACGAGGTTGAGATGGTGATGCGAACGACAANCTACCCAGATGTTTCTTTGCTTGAGCACNTGATGACACTGGACGGCGTGGATGCTCAACGCATTTCAGAATGGATGCACTTTTCCACCAACCTCTTCCCCATCTATTCAGAAAAAGCATGCAATGCCCTCGAACANATGGGCCTCGAAACACCGTACAANCCAGACGATATCGCCAGTTATGGCTTGTACGTCAACAGGATTGAAGGGCTCAAACTTCATGCCCCAGCCGCAGGACTTCCGGAAATTGGACTCCCACGAACCCGGATGCTGCAGTTGGGCTTGGAGCGGTTTGAATGAACAATGTGGCCATTCACGTCAAATTAATCNTTGTCGCTGCCATTTGGGGATTCGGTTGGCCAGCAGGCCGTGTCGTCGCCACAGAACTCCCACCCATTGGGTCAGCATGGGTTCGGTACGTGATGGTCGTCATCATGTTCTTGGCCTATCTCAAGTGGTCAAACCAATGGATTCTGCCATCCAAGACACAATGGAAACATGTTGCTTGGATTGGCCTGTTTTCGACCTTCGTCTACCAATCGATGTTCATGTACGGCATGCGCTACACGGCAGCCGGTGATGCTTCTTTGATGATCACGTTCAATCCTCTGTTCACTGCCTTCCTCGCCGTGCTCTTCCTCGGCGAACGGATGTCATGGAGGCTCTTNGGCGGTCTGGTGTTGGCCTTTGCAGGCGTGGCTGTGCTCTTCCTTGCGTCGCCCAACACCGATATTCCAGAAATGGAACGCTGGATTGGAAACGCTTTCATTGCAGGAGCAGCTTTTGCTTGGGCAGCATCGACCATCATCATGAAACGGGTGATGACGGACATACCGGAGGATGCAGAGGCCCCGTTGAGCCCACTGCACCTCACCGTTTGGTCATCGGTGATTGGACTCCTCATCCTGACACCGTGGGCCGGCATCGAAGCTTTGGAAGCGAACTGGACCATGCCCAGCGTTGAGGCTTGGGCGGGCATCCTCTTTCTCGCTGTTTTTTCGACGGTCATGGCCTATGTGTGGTTCGCCGAAGGCATCCGTGTCATTGGTGCTGGTCCCTCTGCTTTCTACATCTACCTGGTTCCTCCTTTCGGTATCCTCGGAGGATGGCTCCTGTTGAACGAGCAACTCGGAACCTCCTTGGTGGTCGCCTTTGCCCTCATCGTTGGAGGCGTTCTTCTTGCTCAGTCCAAACAGACGCCCACCGAGCAAGCATCATGAAGTGGAGCGTACTCCAGTGACCATGACGATTGAACGAGTGGCNGTTATCGGTGCTGGAACCATGGGTGCAGGCATTGCACAAGTCTGCGCTCAAGCAGGATGGAAAACCAACCTCTACGATGCTTTTCCAGAAGGNCTGGAACGCGGCATGGACCGCATTGAATCGTTTTGGGAAAAAGGCATTGCCCGCGGAAAGACGACGCCTGAACAGCGGGATGAATGGGCGACCATGCTCACACCCGTCAGCGACCTTGCAGAGGCTGTAAGCGAGGNNGATCTGGTGATNGAAGCCGTTCCAGAAATCCCCGAATTGAAGCACAGCATCTTTGCTCAACTCGACGANCTNGCGCCCCCCCATGCCGTGCTCGGAACCAACACATCNTCCCTTTCCATCGCCGATATCGCCGCCGTCACCAAACGGCCGGAACAAGTGATTGGGATGCATTTCTTCAATCCCGTNCCNATCATGAAANTNCTNGANNTNGTNCAGCANGANNNGACNTCNNANACGACNATNGCNNNNGCACAANCNGCNGGNNNNGCNATGGGNAAAACNACNATTNTNGTCAAGGANATNCCTGGCTTNGCAACAAGCCGTCTCGGNGTCGTTCTNGGNAACGAGGCGATACGNATGCTNGCNGATGGNGTGGCCAGNGCCAANGANATCGACACAGCCATGGTTCTGGGATACAAACATCCGATGGGNCCGCTNGCNCTCACCGATTTGGTCGGNCTTGATGTTCGNCGNGACATCCTCCTCAACCTGCAANGCTCCTTCAACGACGANGCTTATGCACCNCATCCNNTGCTNGAACGCCTCGTAAGTGAAGGTCGNCTCGGNAAAAAAACAGGAAAAGGAATCTACGACTGGTCAAGCGGNCAAGCCGAGGAAACNAGCCTCGAATANGCGAAANCCGTCCCTATTGNTTTAATTGGGAGGGTNNGNTNCATCCATTCATGGACGGAACCGTACCAACCCCTTGGGGNGCCATGACGAACAACANNGACAANNGTGAACCTGCTGNCTCNAAGGNGACCACCGTTTCACAAAGCGATGTGATGGGGCCGAGCCCCGTACTCCAGCAACAAATCACGCCAGAAATGGTTGCTCAAGGCTATCAGCCGGGCATGGGAGCCCAAACCGTGGTCGTNGGCGGNCAANGNAAGGGGCCAAAAGTCCCGATGATCGTTGCGGCTGTCCTCGTCGCCATCGGACTCATCGGCTTCGTTGTAGGCGCTGTTGTGGGAGCGTCGATGGAAGAGACCTTTGAAAACCTCTCGACGGTGGATTACACCAGCACCATTGGCATCAGTGGAGAAGTGTCTTACACGGATGCGGACGGATTGGGCGAGGAGGGTTATTACCTTCTGATCCCAGGAGATCCAAAAGCGGATGAGAACAAGGATGGTATCATCGATGCTTGCGAGGGAGTGAATTTCTCCATCATCGACGGTGATGGTGACGACGCCACGGAACGTGCCGCTCGTTTTTCCTGTTCGACCTCCACGACGGATGAAAACTCCAACGCAGATGAACCCTACTTTGACATCGAAGATGCTATCGTGGTCGGAAGGATTTGTTATACCATCAACGATGGAGAAGGTAACTTAGGAGAACACCGCTGCGCTGAAGGTGAAGTGTTCACGGTTTCAAACGATGCGAACATCACCATGTCGATCGTTGATTTGGATGCAATGTATCAGCCCTTTATTGAGGAACTCGTCGGTACCGGAATCGTATCCGTTGGTGCATTTGGCACTGGTTGTTGCTCAATTTGTGGTGGCGTGATCGCCCTCATCGTTGGCCTCACGCGAGTTGGTGGGGGCAAGCCAAATCAACAGGTGCAATTCCAAATCCAGTGATTCAATCAAAGGATGGATGGCGTTTTTCGAGGAACGCAGCAACGCCTTCCTTGAACGCCTCGGTGGTTCCGGCAGCTTCGATGAGCGTTCGCTCATGGTCAAGATGCGTTGAAAAATCGTTGTCCGTTTGGACGTGCAAGAGGTGCTTGGTCGCTTCCTTGGTGTGAGGTCCCCACGATGACCAAACGGTGGCCAAACCAATGGCCGTTTCCATCAGCGATTCGGGCTCCACCAAGACATCAATCGCCCCGTATTCATTGGCCTCTCGGCCTGACCAAATTTCGTTATTCATGAAAAAACGACGAGCGCGTTGCTCACCCACCAACCTTGGGAGCAGCCAGGTAGTACCCCCATCTGGAGAAAGCCCCATTCCAGCATACGACGCTGCCATGCGGGCATCGGATGTACCGATACGAGCATCACAGGCCAAAGCCAAACCCAAGCCNCCNCCGGCTGAAACCCCNTTGAGGGCGGCGACCACGATGGTGGANGAGGTNCGAATGCGNTGCAANAGTGGGTGAAGAACGCCNGTCAAGGTTCGAATCAATTCCGGTGCCGTNCCGTTGTCAATGGCCTCTTGGAAGGCGTTGATGTCAGCNCCTGCNGAAAAGAAACGCCCATCNCCGGTCAGTACAATCGCTTTCGTNTCTCCGTCCNGAAGACCNGCATCAATGGCTTCTGCNATGGTNGGAAGAAAGGCNGTCGAAAAGGATTGAGTGGAGGCTTGNCCTGCCATTTTGATGANGCGAATGGACCCTTGCTGATCGATTTCAATGGCCACCTTACCACCTCACAACTTCACGTTCACGTTCTTGACCTTGGTGTAGAACCGAAGGGCATCTTGGCTTTGCTCNACACCGATTCCAGAATGCTTCCAGCCGGTGAAGGCCGTCTGTGGGAAGGTGATGGGGTANTCGTTNATGGAAACCATNCCNCANTCCAAATCCCNTGCAAAGCAGTGGGCTCGNCTGAGGTTGTTCGTCCACACTCCATTGAGCAATCCAAAGGGNGTNTCGTTGGCCAATTCAAGCGCTTCNTCATCCGATGAGAANGAGGTGACNGCCAAAACCGGNCCAAACAATTCGTCTTGGAAAAGNAGNTGNGAGCGNTCGACNCCGGTCACGACGGTTGCTTCCATGAAAGCCCCGTCCCGGTCAAGCGCCTTTCCNCCGAGNACCAACGANCCGCCTTCAGCGAGNCCNGCTTCCAATTTCNCGAGCACCTCGGCNCGGTGGCGNTCATGGACCAAACTGCCCATNCGAACACCNTCTTCCATGCCTGGACCAACAGGCCATTTGGAGACTTCAGCGCAGACCGCCTCTACGAGCTCGTCGTGNACGTCTTCGTGAACCAACAANCGGGAACCNGCCCAGCACATNTGTCCTGCATTCATGAAGATTCCAAAACAAATGGCTTTTGCAGCGTAGCGAAGGTTGGCATCGGGGAACACGATGTTGGCTCCTTTTCCACCAAGCTCAAGGGNGACTGGAGTCAGTTGTTCACTGGCTTTGGCCATCACGGTTTTTCCGGTTGGAACACCNCCGGTCAACACCACGCCNTCAACGCCGGGGTGNCCNGCCAANGCATCNCCNGCAAGGGCACCTGAGCCCGTCANCACTTGGAGCACACCTGTGGGTAAGCCTGTTTCAGCCTCATCGATGGCTTTGGCCCATGCCAAAAGGGAGACTGGCGTCCAAGAAGCGGGTTTAGCGATGACCGTNCATCCNGCNGCGAGNGCAGGNGCGATGGANCGAAGAGCNAGTTGAAGCGGNAAGTTCCANGGAACNATGTGAGCGGTNACGCCCANCGGTTGGCGCAAGGTGTAGTTGAGNCGAGAGCCAGGCACNGGAATGGTGCTNCCCTCTATTTTGTCGGTCAAGCCTGCNAAGTATTCCAGCGTCCATGCGCCATAACGNATNTCAGAGAGGGCCTCGCGAAAGGTCTTNCCGTTGTTGGANGATTCAACCACGGCCAGTTCCTTGGCNTTCGCATAGGTNACCGCAGCCATCTTGTTGAGGATGCGNCCACGTTGTGCAGGGTCCATGGANTTCCAGTCGGCGTTGTTGAACGCTGTTCGAGATGTTTCAACNCANCGGTTGACATCNCCAGCGGTNGCTTTTGGAACCGTAGCCATGACCTCGCCNGTTGCAGGGTTCAGCACATCGCTGGTATCTCCATTCTCAGCAGCGCACCATTCTCCACCAATCCACATCTGTTCTTCGGCCATGATTCTTCCAAGCCAACACGCTTCAAAGGGCCATCGGTGGTATTTCTCGACTGAAAATTTGCGGCGAGCACGTTGAACACGACAGAAGCCTCATGTGCTCGTGCGGTCTGCTTCNGTTCATGACCCGGAACGTAGGGATGGCACAGCGTACTGCGCAAGCCATCTCAACGCGTCCCCCACGCTTGCTCATNNTCGCTGGAGCGACCGGCGTTGGCAAATCAACGGCCGCCGTTGGCTTGGCCCAACGAGCTGGTTTTACCCGCGTCATGTCCACCGATGCCATTCGAGAAATCATGCGGGTAATGGACCATGAACAGCAGCATGAAGCCCTGCATCGGTCTTCTTTCTCCAAAGGGAGCAGTGGTGAACCCGTGCTTGACTGGAACGAAACGTGTTTGGCCGTTGAGGCCGGAGTCTCGGCAACGGTGGAACGGGCCCGGCGAGAAGGAATCGACCTCCTGATCGAGGGCGTTCACATCATCCCAAACGCTCGGCTCCTCAAAGCCTGGGAAGATGCNGGCGGTGTTGCCTTGGGCGTGGTNATGGTCGTCGACGAAGAGCGAGCNCACCAGGNCATGCTAAAATCAAGGGACGCCCANTCNTANCGNCGTTCCGATCGNTATTTGGCCAGTTTCTCTCGCATTCGTGCCATTCANGCGGGNTTGATTGAACGNGCAAANATTGCCAACTGGCCGATGGTTGACCCCACCCGCGTNGAGAGNGATGTNGAACGAATCTTCACNNTGTTAAACCGTGCATTGGATGCCCATCACGANGATTGAACATCCAGCGTGAACACCACGTCGTAATTCAACATGGCCTCNCCATCGGATACACCCAATTCAGCACTGACTTCGATGGTGGTGGCATCCACCTCCGTCAAGACCATGTTGGTCAGCTTGATTTCTACACCGCGAAGTTCACCGTGGTGNAGAAAGTCGTCGTGCACGGTNTCAAAGCCCAATTCAGCGGCTTCCAACGGNTCAAGNCCTCCGTCNATCCACAANTCCATTCGTGCTTGTGTCAACGGTTGNATCGACTCAAGAACCTGTTCGGTCGTATCGATNACATCGTCAGAAGCAGGGTCGTGAGGCAAGGTGAGGCCCGCAACTTTGACNCCAAAAATCGCCATGGAGAGGAGGGACATCAGCAAAACAACGCCCGTTGCCANCAACATCTGTCCGGCCTGNGCGTCNCGCAGGGANGTTGAACGCATCAAGCACCACCTCCACGGGCCCACACATCNAGCGTCACCGTCCAAGCATAGGGACCGAGGACCACGAGGTGATGGACAGCAACGGTCCCGCCGGATGGGGTTCCNACCGTCCCATGCGGTGTAGCAACGGAACTGTCCTTGGCCAGCCAGCAATTGGCTTCCTTTCCAGGGGCGATGGCCGACTGAAGAAGTTCACATGCACCCTCACGGTCATCGCTTCCCAGCAATTCCTCNAGTCGGTTCTCGCCTTNAATCTCGGCTTCNANTCCCAAGCCGTACCGNATGGCNTCNTCNGCAGCCATCTCCAAAGANGANTCAAGGGCGACTGAAGCNGANTCTGGAACGTGAACNCGAATCAAAAANGTGGCCGACATGAAAAANAGCCAAAACAACGTCAGCATTTCCAAAATATGGATTTGCGCCTCTTCGTCTTGACGCATGACGTCAACCTCCAAAGTAAAGCGGTGAAGGNACNAACGTNCCGGAGGANGGATTCANNCCNGGGACTTCGGTTATGCCAATCAAGTCGGGAGAGAAAGCNACGAAGTTGAANATGACCAAAGCCACGACAATCATCATTCCNGAGTGCTTGAATCCGGTTGAGAAACGTCCGGTCGCCATGAGNCCAGCCATGGAACCGTTTCCNAGGGCCTGCATGGTCACACCATAGTAGAAGATCGTCAGGAAAAACAGGGGGTCAATGTTGCGNATGGTCATGTTTCCAATGGTNTGACCACCGCTGTCNCCGCCGTCTTCACCGCCCGANTTTGAACCNGCAATNGCAGGAATAAACACCTTGGCNAGAACGACAATGACACCNAAGAAAACGAAGTANGAGGTCCAAATAACCGCAATGTAGGAGCCAATGGCNCGTCGNCGTTCAGCCTCNAGGAACTTCAATTCNCGAGAGTCGTTCGCTGCNGTCACCAAAATATCTGAGATTTTTCCACCGGCNCNGTCTGCTTCCGCAATCAACGTAATCGCACGACGAACAAGCGGTGTACCAACTCGTTCTGCAAATTGGCCGATGACGTCTGAAAATTTGACACCCCAGCTCAACTGGTCGGACATTTTCTTGACTTCGTCATTGAGTGCACCGTATTCCGAGGTCGCCAATGTTTGAACAGCGACGGTCATCGAAAGACCACCTTTCCAATACTCTGCAAGGTCCCGAAGGAAATCAGGGAATTTTTCCTCGACTTCGTTCTTGGCGTTCTCAACTTTCTCCCAGTAATAGGAGGCTGGGAAGATGAAGAAGAAGAACGTCAGACCAAAGAAGTTCAGGAAAATGGTTGGATGGACCTTCAGTGGGCCGGCTTCCACCGCTGGACCAAGCCAGAGAGATTTGTTGTTCATGTTGGTAGGAATACCGTCTTGGTAGTGAACCGTCATGTCGAAGGAAACCGTTTGGAGGAATTGCCCCTCTTGGGATGAAATGAACACCACTTCGTACCGGGTATCTGGGGCAATCGTGGTCATGTACAATTGTTGAGAACCGCTGTTTGCGGTTTCGTTCTCGTATTCGAGAATGTCTCCTGACGAGGTGCGGATGGCCACGGTATAATCGTAATCGGCCGAAGCCTCGACGGTGTAGTTGAGCCAAAGTGGTTGGAGGACAGCTGTACCCCCAGTTGCTGATTCAGGGACCCCCGGAACGTCGAAATTTTTCCCTCGTTTGGTCACCATGTTCCATTCTTCACCGTCCCATGTAATCCGGTCAGGGCGGTCTTGGAGGATGGTGCACGTCTGGTTGGCGGTGTAACTTGGTTTCTGGTTGGTCTGGAAGTATTCACCGGTTGGATTGCCGACTTCGTCCTGGGCGGTTGCTCCACAGTAAAGGTTGGTGAACATGGGTTCACCGTTGGCTGTTGGGACAAAGCCAGAGTTTGAAATCCAGAAAAGCCCGCTGCTTAGGCCAAGGATGATGGAAAAAAAGAGGATGACGTAGAGCTTTGTCAGGGTTGTGTCGTCCTTGGGAAGGTCAAGATTGACAACGATTTTCTCTTTTTTGCGCGCCATTGAACCTCACCCCCTACATTTCTTGCTCCTTGCTGCTTGTCCACACCAGAATGGCGTAGGCGATGTGAATCATTGGGATGAAGCCCAAGACGATGCCGTAGAGCATGCCTTCACTCATCTGAGCACCTGATCCTGAAACCCAGAACATGATGACCAACATGACGATCAAGAACAGAGGCATAGCGACGGCGACCACAATGTACGACTCGGCCAAGAGGGCAATCGACTCAAGGAATTGACCGAGGCGGGTCCGGTTTTCACGCATGTAGTGCTCGGCACGGTTCAAGAAGAAGAGTTTGAGTTGGCCACCGGCAGTGAGGGTTCCGACCATCCCTTGGAAAAATTCGGTCAGCCAAACCGAAGCGGCCCGGTCAACGCTCATTTTCATGGCCGTGATCAAGTCGTATCCAAGAAGCGTGACGTCGCGGTAAATCATGGCTGCATCGTCAGCCACGTCTCCATAGATGTCTTTGTTCATGGCGAGTGAACGGAAAATCTTGGACGGTGTAGCGTTGGCGGCTGACATGGCAGCGGTGTAGGAAGCAGCGTAAGGAAGGTACTTCTCAATCATGTCTCCACGGCGGGTTGCTTCTCGAGCGGCGCCACCCTTGTTGTAGCGGAAGGCAGCGTAAGGGACAATAAAACCACCAAGAGCGACGATGATGACCTTCAACGCTGGCGGGAAGACCTGGAGGGCGTATTCGGGGCAGCCATTTCCAGGAAGAGCGGGGTTGATCAAATCAGGATTCCAATACTCCCATTCAAAACACGGATTGGCTGTGGCGGAATCCTGTATGCCTTCATAGAAAGCGATGACACCGATGTCTGGAATGAAGAAGACGCCAACAAAGGCCCAAGACATCAGCGCGATGGCGATGGATGTAACGATGACGGTGGAGAGGTAGACTTCAGGCATCATGCCCATGGAGCCCTTCACGAGGTTCGCAGAGAGTTCTTTGTCAGCACGAGCACGCTTTTTGACAAAGGGCCCAAGGAGCCGATTGCAGATGCGTTGCCATGCTGTTAAGTCCATGCTATCACCGTGCTTGGGTACGCCGCCTCACTTCAACCCGTCCACTCGAGCAAGAATCTCGTTGGGTCGAACGTAATACTCCGTGATGATTTGAGAAACTTGGTCGGCCTTTCGAATATCGTTCAAGACCATCCATTCCAGAATGCGCTTTCGTGTTCTCAATTCACGGCGCATTTCTTCTTGGCTGTAGTTGATTTTGACCATGATCTTCTCAAGAACATATGATTTTCCGCTGAAAACAAAGTCGTCGTTGGTGACGTCCCATCGGAACACCTCGTTGGTGATGACTTCCATTGAGTTGGGGTCGATGCCGACAATCTCCACCACTTGCTTCGTTCGTCGTACACGACGGCCATTGATACGGGTTTGAATCTGAATACAACAGGCTTCCAAAGCGGGCAACAAAACACGAGGGATGTCGATCGGTTTGTTCTCCAGTCGGTGAACGAGAGAAGGGACCGAGTCGGCGTGGACCGTTGAGTAAGCGCAGTGGCCAGTGGCCATGGCTTGGAACAAAACATAGGCCTCTGCACCACGAATTTCACCCACAATGATGTATTCGGGCCGTTCACGTAACGCTGCTTTCAACAATTCGAACTCACCGATGACACCTTCGTCGTTCTCACCACCAAACCCTTGCCGAGTCAACCCTGGAACCCAGTTGGGTTGCGGGATGTTGACTTCACGGGTGGATTCGATGGAGACGATCTTCATCTGCCATGGAATGAAAATGCACATGGCGTTCAACGTCGTTGTTTTTCCAGAGGCCGTACCACCGACGAAAAGCATCGGGACTTCGTTTTGGAAGGCAATCCAAAGATACGCCACCATCAACGAAGACATGGTTCGGAACGCCACGATATCGGCAGGCGAGAACGGGTCATCCTTGAATCGGCGAATACAGAAGGCCGAGCCACGAGTTGAAATCTCGTGCCCAAGTTTCATGACAATGCGGGACCCGTCCATCAGCGTTGCATCGAGCAAGGGTTCAGCAACGGAAATGTGCTTGCCACAGCGTTGAGCGAGTTTGATAACGTAGGATTCGAGTTCCTCGTCGGTCGCCCAAAGGCATGTTGTTTCCACCGATTCAAACTTGCGGTGATAAGCGAAAATTGGGACATTGGTCCCGTCAAGGGAGACGTCCTCAACGTTGACGTCGTTCATCAAAACGTCCATTTTACCGTAGCCGATAAGGTCCCTGCGGAGGTAATAGAAGAGTTTCGACTTGGATTTCTTATTGATTTTCATGCTGTAGGCTTTGATGACCTTGTCCATGGCCGTTCGGACGTAAGCTTCGGGGTTGGAATCAATTTCTTCGATGTTGGCGGTCAACGACCGGATGAAAATGTCCATGATTTCATCGCGTTGTTCCTGTTCCTTCTTTGTCAAAGGTGGCTCAATGATTTGGTAAATGATGTTCAGCGTCTGCTTGTCGCGAACGATGCGTGCGAAAGCATGCGGGGGCATGACTGGGTACTTGTCCAGTTCATCGTATTGCGCTCGTTGTCGGGCTCGCTGCCTTCCGCCGCCACCGCCTTTTTTTCTTGCCATGGTCATCACCGCCCTCGATTGCATTTTGCTACAACATCTCCCCGACTATAACACTTGGGTGAAAATCGCTCGCAAAACGCCCTGCTGTGGCGAATTCCATCCGGTCGAGTGAACCGGTTTAAACAGCAAGAATTTCCTCAAGCCAACCCTTGCATCTGGCTTGAAATTTCTCCAGGTCAACGTCGTTTTGGAGGACATCATCGGCTTCCGCAATCAAGTGGTCAAGCCCCCAACCGCGCTCCCGCTCGTTTCGTGTTTCGAACGCTGCTCGGTCACCGTCTTCTGACCGCCCACGTTGGAGAATACGTTCGAACCGTAGTTCGTTGTCCGCTTCAATCGCCACGGTGCGGTAGATTTTCCCCCAACGGGCTGAAAATACAGCATCCTCTGCTGTTCCCCGTAGCCCCTCAATGAGCACCAAGGAGTGATCTCCTAGGAGCTCATCGACACGATCACACAGCCGCACGGCCAAGACTTCTTCGCCGTGTTCAGCCCGCAGCGAGGCAGCCACTTGACCAAAGACATGGGGTTCTTCCACCAGCCCTTGGGACCGCACTTCCGCACGAATCATGTCGCCCATCGAGACGATGGGGACGCCTGACGCAGCGAGAACGGCAGCAAATTCCCCTTTGCCGGAGCCGGGCATTCCGCAGACTGCCACCACTTGAGCCATGAACAAACGCCCGCCGCCGCCGCTCAAGAACATACCCCCCTTATCGAAGAAGATGTTCAGTTTGAGAACTCGGACCGGCCCCAGCGGTTATCCATTAATTTCCAAAGCAAGGCGGAAGCAAAGATAAGACCAATGGAAATGGCAATCATGCCCATGTAGCCTTGCTGAACCATGGATTCATCGTACATTTGTGCCGTGGCCGCCAAGCCATCTTGGCTGGCTCGCTCCCACCAATTTCCGTACAGACTCACGTCGCCTTGGGTGAACGAGAGAAGGAACAATCCGAGCAAAGGAAGGACCGTCCCAATCCAAAACCAAACCATGATTGAAGCATCAAAAATCGCTTTGTTGGGCCGCAATCCCATCAAGAAAGCGGTCAAAGCGACGATGTACACCGAATTCGCAAACATCACGATGATGCTGGTTGGAAGCGAGCCCCACTCATCAAGCCTCCACGCCATCAACACGATAAAAATGAGCGAAATCCATGAGGTGGCGAGGAAATACACGACCACCTTCGCACGAATCAAATCAGGAACTTTTAACGGAAGTCCGTTCATGAAATCGGGAGAGTCCAAGATGGTCAACCACGAATAGAAATTGAAACCAAAGAATCCCAAAAAGGGGGCATAAGAAAGAAGATTGATGGGGATGGGGGCTTCTGCAAAATCCACCAGCCAAGCCATGCCCAAGAGCACCAAGAGTGGGATGGCGTAGGAAACGGTCATCTTTTTGATAGCGCCTGAGCGGAAGAGATCCACGAATTCTTTCGCAACAATGAGGCGGATGTGCCCTCGGCCCAGGAAACCGAGGCGGGCATGAACCGGTGCGAGAAGGTCGCCGCGTTCGACCACGCTGACATCAAAGTCGTCGAGGATCAGCAGCGAGGACACCAAGCCAAGACCGAGTGAGAGCACCAATCCGAGGATGATGGCCAAACCACTCTGACTTGATTGCGCAGCAAGGCCCCAGAGGAGCAGTTCAGCTGGAAGGAAACCAACGCCGACGGCTACGCCGATGGCGACGATGAGCAGGGGTCCAACCACCGTGAACGGTCGGCCTCGAAGCCAGAGCGAGGAGGCGAGGAAAGAGAGGGCTAACCCTTGACCGAGGGTGGTGGCCATGGCCAACCAAGTCCACGGTAGTGAACTCCAAAGAAGCGGTGTCCGAATGCCAGCCACGCCGTCGAGGAGAATGCCCAACGCCATGCCGGCAATGATGGGCGTAAGGATGAGGAGAACGTAGAACAGCAAATCCTTGACGAAATAGGCGAAGTGCGCCATGGAGTTCGGGAGCGGTTGGAGAGCAGGGGCGGCGAGAAGGAAATTTTTGGTACCCGTCCGTCGAACGATGGCGTCACGTCCCATGAAAGCAAACGTCCCCATTCCGAGTGAGAACATGAACATCGGTAGATGGAGAGCAAATCGTAATTCTTCCCACGTGAACGTTTTGGAATCCAAGTCCGATGATTGAGCCGTTGAGTCCCCAACCAAAAACTGCAAACCAATGGTGGAGATGGCGGTTACCAAACTCAACAGCAGTGGAAAGAGAACCATTTGCCGTTTCTTGGCGAATTCAACGCTCTTCCTCGCTTCTTCAACGAACATGACCCTGAAGGTGGCCGAGAACGAGGACCACCCGCGAAGCGGTTCAGTCAGATTAGCACCGTGAGCGGAGGTTCCCAGGGAGCCAGATTCGCTGAAATCTTCGTCCGTCCAAGAACGCGACTCGATGAAGGTGCCTGACACGTTCATTCCTCCGAATCGTCACTGGCCCCTTCATCGCTGTACCGCTCAACGTCTTCGATGGAGCGGCCGACCAAACGAATGAACACGTCTTCCAACGTTTCGTCCGCAGATTTCTTCAATCCTTTCACGGTCCCCGCAGCCAAGACCTTCCCATCGTTGATGATGGCCATACGGTTGCACATCCGCTCAGCCATCTCTAAGACGTGTGAGCAGAGGAAGATGGTCCCGCCATCGGCGACATGGTCCAACAACCACACTCGGCATTTCCGCTGGTAGATGGGGTCGAGGTTTGCAAAAGGCTCGTCGAGGAACAGCAACTTTGGTCGGTGAATGAACGCACTTGCTAGCATGACCTTTTGGCGTTGCCCTTTGGAGAGATCCTTGCACATGGTGTCTCGCTTTTCTTGGAGTCCAAACCATTCCAACCAGTGCTCAACTTTCGCCTTCATGTCCTCAACGCCCCGCAATCGAGCAACGAATTCCAAGAACTCAGCCGGCGTGAGGAAGGAGGGGGGAGACTCCGATTCTGGCACAATACCAATGTTCGCTTTGACCTTTTGAGGGTCAAGAACGGCGTCCACTCCGAGAACTTCAATGCGCCCTTTGCTGGGACGGAGTTGCCCGGTTAGGAGTTTGATGAACGTCGATTTGCCAGCCCCGTTGGGCCCGAAGACGCCAAAAAATTCACCCGCATGAACTTCAACATTGAGCGGATGAAGAGCGATGAAGTCACCGTATTTTTTCGCCATGTCAACGGCACTGACCATTGGTTCTTTGCCCTCAGCCATGCTTCGTTGATTCCGTTGCTAATTATCATACCTTGGTTTGTGTTCATTGAACACTGGCGATGACATCAAGAAGAGGTGGACCCTCAGTGATGCCATGAACCCCCCACAAAGTGAGGTCATGAAGGTTGAACTCCATCCAATCAGCGAAGATGAGGACGTTGGTCACATCGCTTGCATGACCATTGACCGGCCTGACAAGTTGAATGCATTGAATGCTGACGTGATGGCCTCCCTCAAAGCCGTCTGTGCTTGGATGGAAGAAGCGGATGATGTGCGCGTGCTGGTCGTATCTGGCGCCCCACCCAACGCTCCGCCCGAAGGCAAGCGAGCCAAACCTCATGCCTTTGTGGCAGGCGCAGACATCACCGAATTCGCCGGTGCGGGAAGCGAAGTGATTCGAGAACGGTTCACCGATAACGCCGTTGAAGCTCTCTGGAACCTCAGCAAACCAACCATTGCCATGGTGGACGGATTTGCCCTTGGAGGGGGATGCGAAGTGGCCTGTTCGTGCGACATCCGAGTGGCGAGCGATCGCTCAACCTTTGGCACGCCCGAAATCAACCTCGGCCTTATTCCAGGATACGGCGCCACGCAACGCTTGGAGCGCTTGGTGGGCTACGGCAAAGCCCACGAGATGATCATGACCGGTGACATGGTCCCGGCCGAAGAAGCTCATCGCATCGGCTTGGTCAACCATGTTGTAGCACCAGAAGAATTGGAATCAACCGTGATGGCCATGGCTCGCCGCATCGGTAGCAAGTCCTCCCATGCCCTGCGGGTTGGAAAGAAAATCGTACGGACTGCTTTGGACGTAGGTCTGACCGAGGGTGTAGCCATTGAAGCCGAAGCCTTCGCCATGTTGTTCGACAGCGAAGACAAGGAAATCGGCGTTCATGCCTTCATGAACCGCGAAAAAGCGGCGTGGAAACATCGCTAAGGATACTGCGTTTACTTCGAAATGGGGCCCTTGGGCGCTCACTCTTGCATTTCTTGACGAAGGGCATCCAGAGCGCTGCTGGCAGCCGGCAAAGGCGGGAGAGCAAGCGGTGTGCCGTCAGGTGCCATCAACGGAGGGAGTTCCTTTCCATCCGGGCCAATCAATGTTGGCAGTTCCGGCTGAGCCGCTTGGGCAGGCCCAACGGATTCGAATCCAACGTCAAGCGGGAGGCGAAGTTTCAGAATTCGGCCCTCGTCGATGCGTACAAAGGTGGCACCATAGACGTGGCCGGGTGCAGGATGTTCGGGCTCCACCAAGACGGTGTGGCCGTGTCCTTGTGTTTGGAGAAGAGCGACCAAATCTTCTCCCGAAGCGTGGTCCTCCCACATTTGGGCGGTTGAGGCTCGAATGTCAGCCATTTGACCCATACGACGGCGTTTTATGCGCTCCCGAATGGCTTCATGTCGCTCTCTTCGGTCCCGAACGGTGATTTCGATGTCAGCATCCTCCACGGATTCTGGACTCACGTCAACAACAAATTCGTCGGCCACATGGACTTCTTCCAACTCAACCTCAATCACGAGTTCGCCGTCGGTCTCATCGTCGGCGTTTTCCTGAGCAGAAGCTGCTTGAGCCGCTTCTGCAGAGGCAATCTTGGCCAATTTTCGCTCCCTTAGTGTTGCGCCATCAAGCGAAGAAGCGACCACGGGTTCGGGGAGACCGTCGTCTTCATCCTCCTCCAATTCCACTTCAGGTTCGGAGGGTTCCTCGGCACGAGCTTTGGACTGAGGACGAGGTTGGCGCTGCTTTCGTGCTGGTTGAGGGCTGCCACCAAGGTTGATCCAGAGGAAGGCAAGAAGGCCCATGGCCGCAACAAAACCCCACTTGGCTTGGTCGGTGAGTTGGCCGACCGTGGAAAGATAGAACCCCAGCACGGAGATGAACAACACCCCAACGGTGGTCCTTGCGAATCCCATGTCCCTCGCTCCATCCAATCATCGGTTCTTTATGACGATGATGGAGGNGGTNGGTCATNGTTCNGTNCCNNGNGNNGGNAATTGNCGCATCAAATCCTCAAGTGCTCTCCTGCGATGACTGAANCGATGCTTCAACTCNACANCTACCGNTCCGAAGGTCTTNCCNTGGGTGCTGACNNCCCCNAAAACATCGGGNGNCAAGGGCTCTCCGTCATCATCCAAATCCGCAGGNATGAAAATTGGGTCGTANCCAAATCCANCATCACCTTGTATTTCAGANGCGATGGAACCCTTGCATTCACCTCTTCCGAAAAGAATCCGTTCNCCNTCCCACAACGCTGCCACGGCATGAAACGAGGCTGNNCGCAGGCGCTTCGCCATNACNGGGTCNTCNCTTTGNAGGTGCTCGAGAAGNCGAACCATGCCTTGATTGCCCACGGTTTCATGNACATANGATGAGTAAACTCCGGGAAANCCATCCAANGCCTCAACGAAAAGGCCNGCATCNTCAACCATGACCANAGCNCCTTCGTGAGGAAGGTGNGCTAANGCNTGNCGAAGTTTTGCCTCGGCGACCGTTTCCAAATCGGATGCTTGNGGTTCAACAANGGNCCCATCNGGCACNTCAAGGGCCTGGACANCNATGCCNATGTTCGCNAAGTGATGNGCNGCNTCNGCCAACTTGCCTTGATTGGANGTGAGAAACCAAACGGTGGNGTTCATGCTTTTTCCANGNAAAGACGGCTAATGACCCTGCCCNTGTCCCNNAGGCCCTCCATTCGTGAAAGGAGAGATTTTAGCCCGNGGNGANGTGAGCANNGCATGCTCTCNAATTGGNTNCTCGTNGCTCTTGGCGGCGCAACNGGNGCNGTTCTTCGATTCTACATCAGCGAGACGTTGCCTNCCTCNTCGTTCCCTTGGGCGACANTNAGCGTNAATTTNGTCGGNTCNTTCCTGCTCGGCGTNGTTGCTTCAGCNGCNCTNACACAGGTGATTTCTGANNGNCAAGCGCTGTTGTTGGGNGTCGGTTTNTTGGGTGCCTTCACCACCATGTCNACCTTCTCNNTGGAAACCATCACCNTGGTCGANCANGGGCAATGGCGNACNGCTGGANTCTANGTNGCNCTNAGCAGNCTNGTNGGNCCNATNCTTGCNTGGNCGGGNTGGAAAGGTGGNCAGGCCCTTNTGNGATGAATCACTTCAGGATNGCCAACATTCGGTTCAANGCCAANAANGNGCCNTCTTGAACCGATTCTGGAACCACAATTTGGTTGGGNACTTCTCCATNNACCAACCGCTCNAGCACATCCATGAGGTAGGCTGGATGAATCATGTACATGGTNGANCACGGGCAAATTTCCTCNTCNAGGCACTCGATGTGTTTGTCNGGATGTTCCTGAGCCAATCGGGCGACCATGTTGATCTCNGTGCCGANNGCGATGGCNGCACCNGCNGGTTGTTGNTNGACNNAATTNCGAATGTATTGNGTCGAACCGTTNGCATCGGCGAGTTCAACGGTTTCCTTTGGGCACTCNGGATGAACCACGACCAAGCCGTCCGGGTGTTCAGTCCGAAAGTCAGAGATCTGTTGNGGGGTGAAACGCTTGTGCACTGAGCAAAATCCGTGCCACAACACAATTCGTGCCTCCTCGAGAGAACCCATNGCGCCAAAGCCAGGAGTCCAGGTCGGCATTCGGTCCTCTGAAATTCCCATGGAAATTCCTGTGTTTCGTCCAAGGTGTTGNTCGGGGAAAAACAAGACNGCCCCTTTGGGNCCCGCTCGNTCAAANGCCCAGNTNAGNACNCCNTCNGCGTTNGAAGANGTNCACACNACACCGCCATGGCGACCGACNAAATCCTTGAGGTCTGCGCTGGANTTCATGTAGGTNACTGGAACNAGGTAAGCCTCNTCTTCNCCGACCGGGTCTTCNGGATTTGAACGATGAATCGGGTCGGAGAGNCCAGANTCTCGCAGCAATTCCTCCCAAGCCACTTCAACTTCGCTGAGNGTNGCCATGTCGGCCATGGAACATCCTGCNCGNAGNTTGGGAAGCATGACACTNTGCTNNTCAGAGGTCANAATGTCGGCGGATTCAGCCATGAANTGAACGCCNCAGAAAACNATGTANTTGGCNTCGGATTCCGCTGCTTTTTGNCTCAGCATGAANGANTCACCNAGAAAATCNGCGTGCATGACNATGCTGTCTCGTTGGTAATGATGGCCAAGGATGAGCAANTCCTCACCGAGCTGGGTTTTGAGTTCCTCAATACGGTCGGCGACGGCTTGTTCCTCAATCGACAGGGTCGTATCCATGAAATCGACCGAACACATTGGNAGGGTTACCGCCATGGCTCTCATACTACCCAANACTCAACCCTTTTTGAAGGAACGGATAGGCATGAACGTTCAAAAAGAAGGCCTTGGTGAGCGNTGCATGGTCTTCAACCCCGACCAACGCTTGCACCTCGGCGCTGAGGCTGAAGTTTGGAAAGGGGAGTGGTTCGGAAGACCGGCTGTCAGAAAACAACGACGCCCTCGGTCTTGGCGCCACCCAAACCTCGACCATCGGCTTGGCGTTCGTCGAATGATCAGTGAGGCAAGGTTGCTGATTCGAACTCGAAAAGCGGGTCTTTCCGTACCATCCGTATGGGACCTTGATTACGAAGGCGGACAACTCATCATTGANNACCTNGGNGGNCGACCNCTCATNGAAGTCCTCAACGATGCTTCNACCACCAAAGANGAGGNGAGNATCNATTCTNCANCGNGTNGGGGCNTCCGTNCGAAGNCTCCACCGTGTCGCCACGACGCACGGNGATTTGTCAANCAATAACGTTCTGATNGAAGNNGAACGNGTCCACCTCATCGATTTNGGNCTCGCNTCCATCGAGTACGANGTTGAGCGATTTGGAATTGACTTGCACGTGCTGGACGAGATTCTCGGCGCCTCTCACCCACAATGGGAAGGGGCCATTGACTGGGTGATTGAAGGGTACCTCGCTGCCGAAAANGAACTCGGTCCNGCTCCNGTNNTNCAGGGAGGNGCNGTGCCNTCGGCTTCTGANGTCCATGCTCGCCTTGANGACATNCGAACTCGNGTTCGTTATCACGGCTGACGGCTCAAGCGACGNTCACTTTGNCGCTGCCACATGTTCCATGCNACGACAAAGAAGGCNGCNAGNACGCCAATTTGGAGCACGATNCTNGAATACAANCGNANTTCNGGTTCCCAAGAATAAATCTCAACNGANACGNCNTCNCCGTCNNNTTGGAAGTANACGAGGTGNTGTTCCAACACNTGNGGNCCCCACTGATCGTTGGAATCNGANGTGAGGACATGCGAAGTNTTGGTCGCCAANTNGGTGAAGTAGATNTCNCGATCNAGGTANTTCGCTTGNGGNGCGAGTGGNTTGAAGTGATCTCGAACCGACCATGCNAAGACACCGTGGTCNAGAGAAAGGTCGGAAACATGGTATTTCGGATTGCTGGCNAACCATTGTTCTGCCGTGGTCCGATTGTAGAGNACCAAGCGGTCNGTGGCTGAAACATTCACGGTTACGGCAAGGTACTCTCGGTCGAAGGTCATGTTTTNGATGGTTGCATTTTCCATGTCGACCGGNGTCCCCCAGGAANTGAGAATCNAATCCTCCTCCNCGGGTGCTGAAGCGTTGATGGCATAACCAACTTGNCCACGAACACCCAATTGAATGATGTTNACNTCCANTGGTTGTTCCTCAGTGACGTANGCGATTTCTGAACCCGAACAGGTCATGGNNCGGATGCCATTGTGCCCCTCTCCAGGTTCGACAATGGGTGTTCCNTCGAGGTCCATCACCTGCAATTCCCCTTGGGTGGTGTAAGCCACAACCAACGAAGAGGCCCGTTCACAGAGCAAAAGATGTTGATGTTCGCCAAGGGGCAGAACATTGAGGGTGGTTTTGGGTTGATCAACATCGTACACAAAGAGCGAGGTCCCGTTAGAAACCACCAAACGGTCCATTTCAAGCGCATAAGATGAATTCAAATTGAGNCCTGGCACCTCAACGTCGGTCGAGTCAAAACCCTCGGATGAGAGGTCGTGAAGCATCATTGACACACCTTCGCTTTGATTGTCCAAGGTCACCAACCAGCCATCGGCNGCGGCAGCGGCTTCCGGTGCTTCAACGCCTCCAGCAGGCATTGAACGATGAGTCAAATCCCANGTGACAACNGCCGCGACAAGAATCAGGATGACAACGGCGATGTGCCCCGTTTCTCTGCTGGACGGTGTGCGGTACTGTTTGAACGTTNGAGAAAGGCGGGAACGGANCCACNTCCATGCTTGGCTNGGACGGGTCAAGACCGTCACGATTCGTGCGTTCATGGTGCGCTCATCAAAGAANTTCCACCACGTGTTTGAGGTACGGTCCGCCATGGAAACGGCAGCTCCGGCAATGAGCATACCCCCAATGATGTCAAGGAACCAGTGAATACCGAGGTAGATGATGGTAAACGCNGTGAGCAACGTGTAGGCAAAGACCGTGTAGCGGTACCGATTCCAACGACGGTCATCGTCAAACCTCGTCAAGCAAAGCCAGACGGCGAATGGAATTCCAATGTGGAGCGAAGGCATACCGTTGGTGAACGGGTCNATGCGTCGGAACCAATCAGCGATTTCCGGCGTCAGCGTATAGGCGAGGGTCTCCATTTCAGGGATGGTGTCACCCGTCACTCTGACNTTGAAGAANAGGTAGAACGGCACGGCAAGGATGTAGACCCAAGCGATTGAAAGCGTGACTCGGTCAGCCAACCAGCGATCGTCAAAATAAGCAAAATAGAAAATGGAAACNTAGCAGATGAACATGAACCCTGCGACATAAAAATGCGTGAGGACGGTGGTAAGCCAATCCGCTTGGAAGGTTTGTTGAACCCACAACACCAGATTCCCTTCAATGGCCCAAATGTAAGGCGTCATGTCGAGTCCNGTGCTTGCCATCAANANACGGTCAATTTGGTCAAGGGTGTCTTTTGCGTTGTAGATAGCAAAGACGATCAGAATNTGAACCCAATAACGNCGAAAGAAGTCAACAAACGGTGGAAGTGACAACTTGGCCCAAGGGGGTTTGAACACCGGAAGCAGAATGACTCCCAGCGCCAAAGCGCTGATCATCCAAGTCAAATAGACGCTCTGCACTTGGGCTCACTCCGGTTTAGGGTCATGCCCTCCCTTCATCAAAGCGTCGTCAACCTNCTGGGCGAAAGAGCGTTCTTTCTACCATGCACCGTGAACGTANGGCTTCCCTCGGTCAGGGTCACGNCGGTTGGCCAAGTCNTAAATGCGTTCAAAGCGNTAAATCCCGCTGGAGCANCCNTGNATCCATTCAAACGCCAAGGCNTACTTCCCGACGGTNCGGACCGTNGGTTTTTCNGCNGGAAGCGCTTCAACTTGGCGTCGTAGGCTCCGGCTGCTGTCGTCTTCGTTGCGCATGGGGGAGCACTTGGCACACGGGCACGCAAAACGNAGGTCGTCGTAAGAGACNGTGTATTCTGTTTCGTCNTCNTAGGTGAGAACCATGTCCTGCTGACGGCGTTCCANTTTCTTCAGCGTNGGCAACACTTCGGTCATGGAGCCACCTCAAATGATCTCAAGGCCGCTATCAGCGCCGTCCGAGAGTTGGTCTTGAATCGCAGCGACCACCTTAGCAAAGGCAAGGGCGGAAGGACCTTCGGGCTCGGAAACGATGCGATGGACGCCGTCATCACCTCCACGAACAAAACCGGGGTCAAAGGGAAGAGCTCCAAGGAAGGGAACACCGAATTCTTCAGCCGTATCCTTGCCACCGCCTTCTTTGAAGATGTCAAGGGTAACCGAGAAGTCCCCCTTCTCATCAGCCGTGGCTGACAGCGTTTTTCCACCCGGGCCTGCGATGCTGACCTGAGTTCCCGGGGCGGTGTTGCCGTTGACGGTGAAGCCACTCATGTTTTCGACCACACCCAAGACAGGTACCTTGAGCGATTCTGAAAAGGTGATTGATTTCCGGCTGTCAAGCAAAGCCACTTGTTGCGGTGTGGTGACAATGACCATGCCGTCGATGTCGGGAAGAGACTGAGCGACCGTCAGAGGTTCGTCGGAGGTCCCCGGAGGGAAATCGATCACCAAGTAGTCAAGTTCGCCCCATTCCACGTCACCAATGAATTGCTGAATGGCTCCGAGTTTGATTGGACCTCTCCACACCACTGGCGTATCCTCATCTTCCAGAAGGAAGGCCATGCTGATGACTTTCACACCGAGGTGACCCTGGGCAGGATGAATCCGCTTGTTTTCCACATGGAGGCGACGGCCATCCAATCCCATCATTTTCGGAACGTTCGGTCCGGTGATGTCAATGTCGAGGATACCAACCGTATGGCCTTGTTGAGCCAAGGAAAGCGCAAGACCGGTGGATACGGTGGACTTGCCCACCCCACCCTTTCCGGAGAGCACCATGATTTTGTGTTTGATTTTACGCCCAATTTCCTCCATGGACATCTTGCGTTTCATCTGTGCAAAAGCTTGCTCCATCTGCTTCTGCTCTTGAGGAGAAGGGCCTTCAAAACCTTGGTCACTGCCGCCGGGAGGATTGATGGATACTGGAGAATCCGCCATGATTGAACCACCAAATTGGCCTACTTCAACCCACCCACGAAACCACGCTGGAAAAATCAGGCTTGTTCACGCCAATATCGGTCAAAAGCGAGATGAACGACCAACGAGGCACCGACCACCCCAATCGTTTCGGGCATGGACCACGCCATGTCGCCATAAGCCCACGCCAATCCAAACGCCAACGGAAGCGCCACCACAAAACTGCGACGCAGGGTTTGACGAGCATCCTTCTTTCCTGCAAGGGCGACGGTGAACGGGCCGAATCCGATGATTTGGACACTGATGAGCAAGGCAACAGCGGTGAACGCCATGTCCATGCCGTTGGCAGCGAATACGATGTGCAGGAGGAAGAGACTTGAAAAAACGCCCAAATTGATGAGAAGCGCTTTCTGCATACCCTTCCGAAGTAGCCCACCTATGTGAACTCATCAAGAAACTAAGGAGAAAGAGTTGAAGAGGCGTAACGGGCCTCTTCAATCCATGAAACTCCTGTTTGTCTGTGTTGGAAACTCATGCCGCTCGCAAATGGCTGAAGGTTTGGCGAAATCGATGGGTTTTGAGGCGTCGTCGGCCGGAACACACCCTGCGCCATCGATAGCAAAGCATGCTGCTACGTTGCTTGAATCCAGAGGCATCTCGACGGTAGGCATGGTGCCAAAATCCGTTGATGACATGGTTCCAAGTTCATTCGACATGGTCATTTCCATGGGGTGTGGAGTTCATTGTCCNGCCATCAAAATTGACCAGGATTGGGAACTTGAAGATCCCGTCGGGCAGGCCTACGAAGTGTACGAAACAACGGCGGCCGAAATTGAACGAAGGCTTTCGCTGATTCTGAATCAATCATCTTGAGCCGATGGAACATCGCCGACACCCTCGAGGTCGATGCGTATGACGCTCACGGTACGAGCCCCGTTTTCTCCGTCCACTTCTTCGGATTCGCATGTCAAATGTTGAATGTTCACCGTTTCAGGCAACCCTTGCGCAATGTGCCCGTTGCGACGGCGGCAGACTTCAGCGACGTCAACCGCCCGCGAAATGGTTGCCCCTCGTGCGACCAATTGCAACTCCCTATCGCCGTCTTCCATGGCCTTGACAACCGCTCGGACATATGCATGGAGGGGTTTTTTTCCGACAAAAATAACTCGGCGTTCCGACATGTCTCTCGAGGGTTGATGGGCCTGTTCATCCCATAAACATTCATGGTAATTTTTGCAAAAATGCCACGCAGTGGTGCGAGCGCCGGGACTCGAACCCGGGTTCAGGCGTTGGCAACGCCCGGTGATAACCACTACACTACGCTCGCTGGTAGCCGTCCCACCTAGACCGAGTTTAAACCATTGTCGGCCGAGAACCTTCNTGAAAGAAAGGGGTTGCGAATCGTCCTGTNATTGCATGCCAAACCGGTCGCNGCCGCCTTGGCCTCCNCGNCGCCACATCAACGTGAANACAACGNNGGCTCCAGCAAANACAACCACNCCAAGNCCTCCNAGAACNGCNGCATTNAACCCCCCTCCNGTNCCGGTCGGCNNATTGGGTTCAACCAACGTGATCACGGAGGAACCCGTGTTGAGTTCGCCNTAGGNATCAAANGCTCGAAGAGCGACNTCATGGGTNCCAATCGGCGTGCCCTCCCGNACAGANAGGAGNATGCTGTAATTGCCATCNCCGGCGANTTCATCCCCACCATTTGAGCCATCGTCGAACATGNNNGCCCATTCNGAACCNCCAATGGGCGNNTANACNCCGAGCTTGATTTGGACNCGNTCAACACCGTCNGGATCGCTTGCTTNCACCGTNTAGGTGAAGGTNTCTTNAGGNTTTTTGGCGATGGTTGCAGGNTCATAGTCNAGGNCNGGACGGTCNTTGAGAATGTGAACTTCCACCGGNANCTCCCCTGTTGATGCGACATGGTGTGGACCAAACGNNGGACTTCCAACACCATCAGCGGGCGTATACACCCGCTGCTGGACCGTAGCGCCAAGCNCATCNGTGGCGATGACCAGCAGCGATTGATAGCCAGGNGTCATTCCNGNTGGCATCTCAACCATGGCNGCCCATGGACTNCCTGNACCTTCATTGGTNANNTTGATNANTTCCCCTCCGTATTCNCTCAANTCNATTTGNATCGAAGCNATTCCNTGACCATCGTAGGCATTGATGTTNACCACCACCGATTGACCTCGCTCGAGAGAGGTTGGTACCATTTCAACGTCCAACAACCGAGGAGGTTGATTGGTCACANCGAGCGTATCGGATGCAGTCGAGNTGGAACCAAAGCTATCGGTGGCTGATACGATGGCTTGGAGGNCGCCGGTTTCAAGACCGGGAAGAACGACAGCTGCCGTGTAAACATCATCACCGATTCCGAGGTCTCCATTTAGACCGCGATCGTTGAGTTCAACCACGCCCAGGCCAAAGGCCGTCAGGTCAACTTGGACGTCAATGATGTTCCATTCTGCATCCTCCACCACCGCTTCGAGATGAGCAATGCTTCCACCTTCACCGACGGCGAGGCCGTTTCTCCACTGAATCTGACCGATGCTGGGTGGCGTGTTTTCATCCTCGCTAACGATTTCTGGGGAAAGCACGCGTTCCAAAACTTGTGTCTCTTGGAGGACCACCGATTCACCATCGTCACCAAACGGAACCGAAAGGGAACGCTGAACGGAGGTCAAGAGGCCCTTCAATGGACCTGAGGAAACCATGGTTCCAGAGGCCAAACCTCCTTCGCCAGCATAGGTACCGGTCCATTCGATGACGGTCAAGTTGTGACCGTCGCGGACATCGATCCGGGTCTCGCCTGCTGTGACCGTGAGCGAGACACCATCTTGTTGGCCCAACCGTAAACGGTCATGTTGAGCCAGTGGAATGGGCATCAGCCCCGTTTCTCGACCCACCGTGAGGTTTCCAAGGCCTTCCTCAGCCACCGGCGGTGTAGCGTTTCGCTGTTGAGGGCTTCGTTCGGGGAATTCCTCTCCTTCTGAAGCATCGGGGCCGGTTTCTCGCCAGACGAGACGAACGGTCCGGTTGTCCCAATCGGACTGGACGGTTTGGTAATCCCATGTTTGGTTGTGGGTGGCTCCAAGTCCAGCCCCATCAAAGAAATTCCCACCGTTAATCCCGGTTATGTTGAACCATGACTCTTGGAAAATAACGTTGACAAGGAAAGNATCGCCNGTTGNATTNGCTTGCATTCCNGTGGTTTCAATGCCTCGAAGNACCCCAAAGGTTCCTTGAACATCACCGCTCANGGTTCCGTCAACGTGCAGGTCGTCNATGACCGTCGTGCCGTTTTCCAATTTCGTATGAAGGTCAAGAATTGTNCCGTTCACCTGAAGNGAGGCATTTTCATCTTGGTCCTCAAAACCGAANGTTCCATCGCCGTAAAGTTCCTCCAAATGTTGGGTACGAACNCCGTCTTCCCAACGGTTGACCGAGGTGAAACCATCAAGAGANACGTCCAATCGAGAACCGTCCTCAATCAAAACAAAATCAGCCATGGCCTCAAACTGGGAGTGTTGGAGGATTCGTTCACCGTCNACGTCAATGTATTCGAGGAAAAATACGGCGAGTTCTCCATCGATGTTGAGAGAATTGTTCTCCTCGCCCTCTTCTGAAATGTTGAGTANACCGGTGGCCTCAAGCGACAAATGNTCTCCAACCACGCCGTTGATGACCGACCGATTGAGCAGGGCCTCCGAAACGTTGGCGTTGATCACCGTGACCGTCTCTCCGTCAACGATGGTGGTGCGTAAATCCCCAAAACCACGAGCATCAAAGATTTGGCTGGTCAATGCGCCAGCGACGATGGTNTCGTTTTTCCACAACTGCGTGAACACCAAATTCAACGCCGTGGTGCCGTCCTCTGTGCTCTCNAGNGTTTGGAANGTTCCGTTCCCAAGTTCCCAAGAAGACAGGGTNTCGCCAACACGCTCCTGCCAGCCCTGCCCNGTGAACGCNAGGGAGAAATTTTGCTCCCCGAATTCGGTTGTGTAGCCTTGGTCNAGTGCCCATGAGGTTGACAAAAGAACTTCATGGTCGTCCATNGGCTGATTCCANTGACCCACTGTNAACGCCCGAGTGGTGTCAATGGAGAGCCCCGATACCTCGTTGTGGTCGGTNATGGTGATGGTGAGTTCGACGGTGTCNCCCCACAGAAGTGAGGTATTGAANNTCAANAGCGCCGTACGNACNCCGTNCNNNCTGTCCCAAGCCANCGTGNNNGCGGTTGNNAGCGATGAACCGTTGCGNTGNTGAACCATGTCAACATCAAANCCGTANGTACCGTTATCGGANAACGTCAGGAGNTAGGCATGGGCTGCGTCGGTNGTNCCATCGCCAATCCAGTGNGTGGTGATCTGAACCGANGGCGNGCCATCCGCTTGGACCGAGGCGGGCACCAANGAGGTCACCAAGAGGACCATGATGCACAACGGCGCAAGTTTCCGNCGGGTGTTCATGGGAATGTGGTGGTGCTGCTCCCCTTCAAGACTTTGGGGGGAATGTGCTCTCTACAGGTCGAGAACNTAGCCGAACANCAAGGGGAGAACAATCGTTGCATCGCTTTGAATGTTGAATTTAGGCGTTTCAATTCCAAGTTTTCCCCAACTGATCTTCTCATTGGGTGGAGCGCCGGAATANCCCCCNAACGAAGCTGTAGCATCCGTGATTTGACAAAACCACGACCACANTTCAACNTCGGTCTCNCCNAGGTCTTGGTGAAGCAGAGGTACGACGCAGATGGGGAAATCACCCGCGATGCCTCCACCCGATTGGAGGAANGCCANCGGCGTGTTCGCCGCTTGGTAGAAACGCATCAAATCCGTCATGTANTGGGTGCCACTCAAAACGATGTNTGGGTGNANTTTGCCCTGNGAACATCGNGCNGCNAAGATGTTACCGAGCGTGGAATCCTCCCANCCGGGAACNTANAGCGGCAGNTCNNCTTCAGCGGCGGCCAATACCCAAGAATTCGAAGGNTCNGCTTGGAANTCGTCNGCGAGTGCTCCNGANGTGAGNANACGATACAGATAGCGATGGGGCAACAANGANTCTCCTCCGGCTTGAGCANCGCTCCAAANCTNCATCAAACGNTGCTCCANCNTTCGGATGGCTTCCTCCTCCGGNATGCAGACGTCCGTCACACGGTTGAGGTGTTGCTCGAACAATTCCAAATCATCTTCTGGTGANAGGTCCTCNTGNGATGGCACCTTNACATAGGCGTCNTGGGCCACGAGNTTGAACACGTCTTCCTCGAGGTTNGCTCCCGTGCAGGANATGGCCGCNACGTGNCCAGCCCGNATCATNTCNGCCAGNCTGCGTCCNATTTCAGCCGTGCTCATGGCTCCNGCNAGGGTCAGAAAGAGACGCCCGCCATCGGTGAGAAANCCAGTGAGGGAACGTGCCGCTCGGCCCACGGTGCCAGCGTTGAAGTGGCGGNAGNGNTCATCAACAAATGTTCGAACGGTCATGATCATGCCTCCGTGATGAAACGGTCGACCCGCTCTCTTCGGAGGCAGACGAGTTCCGGCATACGTTCCAAGAGGCGCTCGTGGAGGAAATGAGCGATTTGGTCTGGGTCGGTTTCTCCGCATGTAAAACAATCAATGGCCAGCAGACCTCGGTCAGCATAGCAATGGGCGGTGATGTGGCTCTCATCGATGAGCACCACGGCTGCAAATCCTGGCGGAGAGGTTGTGCCGTCAAAGGGGGCGAGGTGAGCATGCACTTCGGTCGCTGAACTCTGAGCTACGGCTTCCCTCATGAGCTCAAAGAGCCATTGATATTCATCCTCATCGGCAAACCGTGCATGAACATAATCCAAGAACACGTGGGCTCCTTTGCTTGGATTGACGACCATACACTCACCTGCGCTTTGCCCCACCGTTTGCTATTTCAAAATGCCGAATTGGCTTTGATTTCAAGTTCAGAAAAATACGAACCGGCAAATTCGAGATGGCCTGATGGGGCCGTTGGCTCCCAACGCCCATTTTCCCGTGCCACGAGGTGAGAGGCCACGATTTTTGTGGCCAAACAAGCCGCGGTAAACTGTGTAAGGGGTGTGCCGTCTTGGGCCACGATTTCATTCACATCGGCGCTGATGACCGCCACCTGTGGATTGCCAAACAGGGTCTCAATGGTTTCAACCGCCTGCCAATAGCTCAATCCCCCCGGCACAGGTGTACCCGTTGCGGGGACCAATGCGCCGTCCAATCCATCGATATCAAGGGTGAAATGAACAGGACCAGAGAGCGACTTGAGTTCGTCAAGCCACTGATTCCATGCTTCTCCGCCGGTGTGCGGGTGTTGCGTGTCCTTAGCGAAGTAGGTGGTGATTCGGTCATCGGCGTTGATCCGCTCGTGTTCCTCTTGGCTGTAAGCGCGCACACCCGCCTGCAAGAGGCGCCCCACACCAATGTCAAGGCTTCGGGAAGCGGCGCAGGCGTGAGAAAACACTTCACCGTCCAACGAAGTTCGTAGGTCAGCATGGGCATCGAGCTGAACCACGGTCAAGTTAGAGAGGTCGCCCTTCACGGCGGGATGGTGCCGTGCGGCGTGCATGATGGGAGGTAGAATTCCGTGCTCACCGCCCAAGAACAATGGAAAGAGGTCTCCGCTGAAGAAGTTCAAGGCATGGCGGGCAAGCTCGTCGAGTTGCCCCCGAAGGGTGGCAGCGGTGCCTTCCCAAACCGGTTCGGTCACAATGCTTCGGCCAGCAGGTAAATCGGTGCCAAGGTGTTCGTCGTAAAGTTCGACTTGAGCACTCGCATCAAGGCATGCCTGAGGTCCATCGCAGGCCCCCATTCCGTAGGAAGTAGTGAGTTCGTAAGCCAACGGAACCACCGCAATATCGACATGGCCATCGCTACGTGGAAGACCGAGAAACGCGCCCTCTTCAAACGCCTCCTCCATGCTTTCTGTCCGTCTTTGCCTCCTTCATCATCCTACCGATGCCAAACTTGCCCCGAATTAAAGGCTCAAAGGAACGATTTCAAGAAAAAGGATGGAACACTTAATATGGGTCGGTGACCAATAAAATATAGCAACGGGGACCGAAAACACCCGGTTCACTTGTTGTGGGGGCGAGAACATGGGGATGACACTGGCAGAACTAACCAAAGCGATACAGCAACACATTGACTTGGACATGGACACCGAGGTCGCTCAAGGCATGGCCGAGCACGCCCTCGGTTTCTTTGGGTTTTACAACCGCATCATCGACAATGCTCTCGAACCGACTGACCGAAACCTGTTTTACATGTTCCAAGACTACGATTTACTGACCACGGAGTCCGAAGAAACCACCTTGTGGGATGGACGCGAATGGCGCATTCACTACTGGAAGTTTAAGCCCGACCTCCGTGAGCGCGTTGAGGCCTACATGCAGCGAAACCTGCAAGAGGAGGACATCGATCCCTTCGCCGACATTTACGCCACGGACGGCCCAAGCATTTGGACCCGTGAAGGTGAGAAAGTCGCCAACCCGAACGCCTTCACCTCCGACTGGTGAAGTTGAACGATGCAAGTGTTTTTCATTTGTAGCCACGAGGCGGAACCATGCGAGTAGCCGTCGGTTTGGTTGTTTGCATGATGTTGGCCGTCATTCCATCGGCCGCCGCTCAGTACGACCCAACACAAACGCCCATGTGGCCGGGTGAGCCGGTTGACAGCCACGTTCACATGACCTGGGCTGCCCTCACGCTGGAGGTGAACGATTGGGCCGACGAGAATTCCGACATCGTTGACTTGGTCAGTGCTGGTAAATCTGAACTCGGACGAGACCTTTGGGTTGTGCGCCTTTCCGACTGGTCGATGGAAACCAAAGCAAACGGCTCGAGCAAAGAAATCGTCTACATTGACGGAGGGCATCATGGCAACGAATACCTCGGGACCGCCCTTGCGTGGTTGTCTGCCAAATGGTACATCAACGGCTGGAACGATGGCAACGAAGAAGCCATCAGCGTACTCCAAAACAACGAGCTCCACATCCTCATCATGCTCAACCCCGATGGGAACGACATCGATACCCGATGGAACATCAATCAGGTCGACCTCAACCGAAATTACGACCATTACTGGAACACGTGTCCAACAACCCAACCTGGGAGCAGCGCATTCAGCGAAGCTGAAACAGCGGCGAACGCCGCCTACATTGACGCCCATGTCACGGACGCCGACCTCTATGTCACCATGCACACAGGTGTGTGGATTATCCTTTACCCGTGGGGCAAATGGCCCGAACAGCCGCCCGACTGGGAACTTTTCTGGACCATTCGGGACACCGTAAACGCTGGAATTTCGGACATTCCCATCCAAAACGCCAACCAAGGGCTCTACCCCAACTGCGGCACAAGCCGAGACTATGGATACGGCCAAATGGGCTTCCCGACCTTCACCTTTGAAACGGACGACGAGCAGTTCGTCCCGGGTAGTTTTGAGAACATCAACGACCGTTTGGCCGAGGAAATGGATGTCATGCGCTACCTCATCGAGAACGTTTGGTATTGGCGTGCCCGTCTTGTGGTCCAATCCCTCGCCGTTGAAGAGGGAACCCTCACGCTTGACGTCATCAACCACGGCCAAGCCTCAACCGCCAACGCCAGCCTCGAGTACCACAACGCTGCCGGTGAAGTTCTCTGGGCTTCGTCGCTCTTTGGAGTGAACGCCACAAACAGCACCACGGTTTCCTTTGATGTTGACCAAAACGTCTTCACCACAGAGGGGAAGTGGAACCTCAATTATCAAAAACGCGTGATCAACGCTGCTACCTGGGTCAATGAAACCGTTGACAGCAACCTCACCGTGAACTTCATTGAAGCCGAAGAAGGATTTTTGCTTGGATTTGGATTGTTCAATCCCTTGGCCGTCATCTTCAGCATGATTGGCGTGAGCGTCCTCACACGGCGAGAAGAAGACAATGACTAACCTGTATGCTCAAACCACACCCACGAACGAGGTGAGGCACTGCGAGGGTTGAAGTGTAGGAAATCATTGGCAAGGGTCGGTGAAACCATGCAAGTGACCATCAGTTCAGGAAACAACATCAACGGAACCCTCGTCCTCCCCCTCTTTGAAGGCGAAGAAGCATTGCCCGAAATCGTCGAAGGCATTCCAACGACGCTCAAAAGCCAAATCAACCGTGTGCTGGCTGATGGGGACTTCAAGGCCAAAGCCAACGCGACCATGACCCTCATGGGAACCGAAGGTGGGAAAGCCATGCTGGTTGGACTCGGTAAAACCGACAAGGCCGACGTGCACGCTTACCGAGAAGCAGGTGCAACGGTGGTCGCTTCGTGCAAGAAAGTTCACGGCGGCGAGTTAACCATCGTCTTTCACGACGCTGATTTAGCATCCATGACCTCGTTTGCCGAGGGAATGATGTTGCGCGATTACTCCTACGACCTTTACAAGAAGAAAGACGACGACGATGAAGACATCAACCTCTCAGCTCGCATCAACTGCAACGAGGGAGACACAATGGCTCTCTCCGCAGCCATTGACCGAGCCGCCTCCATCGTGAGCGGCGTTCATCTCTCTCGAGACCTTGGGAACTGCCCACCCAACGACATGTACCCCATGGCGTTCGCTGAAAAGGCCGAACTCTGGGCAAAGGAGTACGACAATGTGAAAGTGGAAATCATCGATTACGAAGCAGCAAAGCGCCACGGCATGGGTGGACTGGTCGCCGTTGGCATGGGATCTTCTCGCAAACCCTGCATGGTCATCTTCACCCTCAACGGCGACCAAAAGGGACGACATCCCATGCTGGTCGGCAAAGGAATCACCTTTGACACCGGAGGCATCTCACTCAAACCCGGTGCGAACATGGACGAAATGAAGTACGACATGGGCGGCTCTGCTACGGTGTTTGGAACCATGGAAGCCTTGGCATCCAGTGGCTACCCCGGTAAAGTCGTCGCCATCACCTGCATGGCAGAAAACATGCCCGCTGCCAACGCTCAGCGACCAGGCGATGTCATCACGACCCTTTCGGGCAAGACCATCGAGGTGCTCAACACCGACGCAGAAGGCCGATTGGTGCTTTCCGATGGACTTTGGAAGGCCGGTACGGACTACGAACCCGAATACATCGTGGACTTTGCAACCCTCACCGGCGCTTGTGTCGTTGCGCTTGGACATGAAGCCACAGGATTGTGGTCCAACGATGATGATTTCCGCACCCGAATTCACGAAGCTGGAAACGACGTTGGCGAGCTTGCCTGGCCCATGCCTCTCCTTCCGGCCTTTGAGAAGGAGATGACCAGCTCCAAGATCGCCGACACTCGAAACCTTGGCGCTGGACGGTACGGTGGTGCCAACACCGCTGCGGCCTTCCTCAAGCAATTCGTACCCAGCCGAGGCGAAGGCGATGACGCTGAACAAATCACCTGGGCACACATGGACATCGCTGGAACCTACTGGGGCGCCAAGACCAACAAAATGGTGAACCACGGCGCTACGGGGGTTCACGTTCGAACCATGGTCCGTTTGATCACCGGCGAGTGAACACACGTCAAACCCAACGTTCTCCCGACCTCAAATCGGGTGCTCCGAACGCGAGATGGTGCAAACCTCTCCAATTGAACAGCTGAGCATCATGGCTTCGTCCACTGGTTTCACTAGATTTATATGGGGTTGCACCTTGGCAACTACATAACCGATGGTTTAGTAGTGATTCGCAATGGTGGATG
>PAGK01000003.1 GCA_002704515.1 Methanobacteriota archaeon | reverse complement strand
ACACAACGACGACTTCGAGGAAGGGTTCAGCCCCTCGCAAATCAAGCGTGCCCCACACCGTCCAGCCGAGCAGCACCCACAGCCAAACGACCTGGAGCATTTGGAACGTATGAGCGAATTGACTCAATTTCTGAAGCAGTTCCGCATCGTGTCCAAGCACCCATTCCAACACGAGCACACCGACGGCAGCGAGGCACGTCGTGGCGCTGACCAATAACCACCAGCCGGACAAATCAGCGTCCCGCCAAGCGAGCATGAGCGCCGCCATCACCCAGGTGAGCAGGGCTACAGTGGCCACGTTCACGGCCGCTTGCATGGTGTAGAGCGGGTCTCGACCGTCTCGCAGGACCGCCAAACCACCCATGAGTTTCACTTCAAACGCTGAATCGTCGACAATGCCATGCGCTGCTGCGGCCATGCCTCCGGCCGATTTGATGCGGGCCGCCTCCACGATGCTTTGAGCGGCACCATCGCCCCACGAATCGCCTCCGGACCACGATGAGCCGCGGCTCGCGGCGTGAGCTGCCCCCGCTCCACGGGAACGTCCACCTTGCGCTGAACGGGTTCGGGCCCAAGCCCGGATTTCAGGCGTGATGATCTCTTCCACCTGGTCCTCATTGAGCGGCGCACCGTGGTCGGTGTAGAGCCAGCGGCATTGAATGGGAACAGGGTTGGGGTCAACGTCGGGAGCGACCATCTGGAACTGTCCGGGCCCGAGGGTCGGGAGTTGAGCAACGAGGTCTTGGTCGCCGCCACTTTCCTTGAGCAAGTGCCGGACTTTCTCAACGTCTTGCGGTTGGGTGAACCGTCCGATGAACGTCGTGTTGGCCTGCGCGAGGATTTTGTAATCCACGTCGCTCACGTTTTGTGTCGCTAAAACGCAGGCTACCCCGTATTTTCGGGCTTGCTTGAAGATGAGTTTGATGAGGTCTTTGGCCGGGGGATTGCGCGGGTGAGGGGGGAGGTAAGGCGCCACTTCATCCATGAAGAACAGCAATTTCAGTTCCCCATCCGCTGGTTGTTGGGTGAGCATCCAATCGTAGAGTTCTCTGGAAAGCTCTTGAACGAAGTACTGCTTCTGATTTTCATCCTGAATGGTGTTCAGATAGACGATGTTCAGAGGAATTTTCCCAGGNACTGCAGGCTCGACGAACGCATCGATGTCGATGGGGACGCCATTGGAAAACAGCAGTTGATTCACGCCCGAGGAAAAGGCAGCGAGGCGACGGGCGAGGTCGTTGCGCGTGGTTTTTGGCAAGCGCTCCTCAAAGTCTGTCAAGCGATGTTCAATCATCACTTCGTTCCACGTGGGCGGGTCCACACGGTCTTCTTCATCCTCTGAAAAACACTCAGGGTAGAGCTGGCGAATGAACTCCTGGTGCGGTTCACGAACCACTCGGGCCAGGGCTTGGAAATCGCCAACATCAAGGCCGCAACGGGTGCCTTCAACGAGGATTTCATAGAGGAACGGCTTGACGGTCTTGCCTTGTGTTTTCTCAACGTCAAACCCGGCCAGGTTGGCAAATCCAGCGGCGACCATGTCCCACGCCGTGATGGCNTCTTCAGGGTCAAGGTCGGCCGGCGGGGCGCGAAACGGGTCAATGCAGAGNGGCAAACCCTTGCTTCGAAGGGGCGTCCAAATTCGCACCTCACACCGGTCCATCAANTGCTTNGCTCGGGCAACNAGNCCGTCTTTTTCTTCAAGTTCATCAAGGTCAATGCCAAGGGCCAACCTCGCCAAATCCCCTTGTGGGTCAATGATGAGGGAAGGAATGCCAGCGAGGGCCGCTTCTTCGATCAAGGCCTTGGCCATCACCGTTTTTCCGGACCCGGTCGACCCGAGCATGGCGCCGTGTCGGGCCAACACTTGCGGAGCAATGTCGATCGCTTCACCGGTGTCACGCCGGTTTCCAAGAAACATCCCTTTTGGTTTGTATTGGCGTTTNGTGGACTTTTTGACGGCGGCTCCAGCGGCGTTGATGGTGGCCATGGTGTCGTCGAACAGGTCGGAAATGAGCCCTCCAACCGGTACATCAGCGTCTTCACCNCCGCCCGAAGAGGAAGAGGGCAAATCCTCGCCGCCGGACGGTACCATACCTGCGCCAACAAAGCAAGGGGTCTTCAAAGGCGCGATGGAGAGGATGCAGAAAACGCACACTCAAGGAGGAGAAGAGCCACGCCGAGTCATGGAACGCATCTCCATGGCCCGACCNTCATGGGACGNCGAGATGCGTCAAGCGGCCNTNGACACCCTNGANTCCCTNCATTGGGTGAAAGGGCCGCAAGGCAAAGCCTTCGGGTCCGAGTTTGCCACCTACAGCGACGCCGTTCAAGGAACGCCTTGNCAAAGCGGNTCGGTCGCTCTGTGGGCTGCTTTGCGTTTGTTGGAAATTGGTCCNGGCGACGAAGTTCTCGTCCCTTCACTGACCTACATCGCTACTGCAACCTGCGTTTCATTGGCTGGAGCCACACCGGTCTTTGTGGACGTTGAGCCCGATTATTGGTGCGTTGACCTCGCTGCGCTTGAAGCCGCACGAACGCCCAACACCAAAGCGGTCATCGCCGTCCACCTCTTTGGGCAAATGTGCGACGACGACCTGGTCAAATGGTGCGACGACCACGGCATCGCTTACATCGAAGATGCNGCGCAAGCCCANGGNGCCGTAGCGAAAAACGGCACGAANGCGGGNGGCGTTGGCGACGTGGCCTGTTTCTCNTTCTTCCCATCGAAGAACCTCGCCGTCGGGGGAGAAGGCGGGATGATGACGACTCGGCGAGAAGACTTGGCTGCCCGCATGGACGCCCTGGTCAATCACGGCCGGGATGCTCGACTTGAATCGCATGAAGTTGGCTCAAATTTGAGGATGTCAGAAGTGTCCGCTGCGATTGGACGTGTCCAACTCCAACGTTTGGATGGGTGGTTGGCACGAAGGCGTGAGATCGCCGCAACGTACCACGCCGCTTTTGCGGAATTGAACGACGTCATCCTTCCAAACATACGACCAGGAACCGAGCATGCTTGGCATCAGTATTGCCTTCTGGTTGAAGACCCGGACGACCTTCGCGCGGCCCTTGACCAAGCAGGCATTGATTCTCGGGTTTACTACGCGACCCCCATTCACCGCCAACAGGTCTACGCCGGCCACCTCCAACACGATGAAGAACTCCCCATCACCGATTCAATCGCTCACCGATTGGTTGCGATTCCTGTTCACCATCAACTATCGGACGTTGATGTCCAACGCATTGTTCAAGCGGTCTGCGAGTCAATCACGGCCTGAGCTGTTCAGCCAATAGGGCCAATGAGCGGTTTGAAAGAGCACCGAGACCGGTGATTTCCTGGCCCGCCCATGGAGGCATNTTNTCAATTTCTTGGCCTTCATCCAATTCCACTTCGGCAACCACGAGACCCGCAAACATGCCTTCGTATTCATCNANNTCCCANGTCAAACCCTGNGCATCGNTCCAAAGGTACCTGGTTTTCGTGATNNGTGGNANNTGTTGGTNTTNGAGAAGAGCTCTCGNTANGNNCTCATCNGAAATTTCTNNTTCAATNTCATACNNNGTGTCNTCNTTTTTCTTNGTCTTTGAGGTGAAGANNNACGCNNCGTTCGCNTTGCGNAAGCGTGCCCCCCACNCATCTTGGGCGNTGAACAATNCTCGCTCTTCTTCGGTTAGTGAAAANAGCGCAACTCCGTTGTACTCGAGGACCGTTTCGTTNAGGCNNAGGTGTTCTCGNGGAAGGTAATGTTGCGCGATGGCGATGACCCGCTCACCACGCCACGGTTTTTCGTCCCGACCGTCCACAAAAAATCGTCGTTCTCGCTCGTTAAGGCCCCCACCCACGTCAAACCTCTCCTTGGGGTGGTTGAACCTCGGTGGTTTGAGGGGGGAAAGCCGACACAATGGGCTGGACGGCCACAAACTGGACGTCTTCGATNAGTTGGGTNCCNGGNGGNCCCANCGTGACTCGGTCAATGCTGAAACGGTCATCGCTGAGCAAGGAGGCATCGCCCTGGGCCAAGCGAAGCTCAAGTTGCCGGGAGGTGGAGAACGCCCGCCAAATCAACCATGCAGGAAACAGCAAAATCAGCGAGGCGAGCATCATTTCCAAGGCGGCCAAGACACTCACCTGTTTCGTTGAAGCAAACCCTTCCATGAGGCGTCAGCGTAGGCTTGGGCGGAGGCCCTCGGGTCGCTTGCTTTGTGGATTCCAGAGCCAACGATGATGCAATCGGACCCGGCGAGAACCGCTTCGGTCGGATCGCCGTATCGCTGGCCCATTTCGCCATCTCCCACCGCAAGGTTGACGCCAGGCGTCCAGATCATCTTCTCCTCACCGACAGCGCTGCGCAATTGCTGCAATTCTTCGGGGCGTGAACCGTTGCCAATGAATCCAAAGACGCCGTTATGCGCCGTGCCTTTCCCAACGACTTCAGTGGTGTAAGCTGGATGAAGCAAGTTGCCGCGACTGGACATTTGAGCCAGCAAGAGGACGCCTCCGCTTCGGCCAACGTCCGTCCAGGCGGCTTGCAATCCATCGACGATATCGGGGCCGCTGATGAGGTGGGCCGTGACCAAATCCGACCACGACCGAATGTCGTAGACGCCGGCCATTTGCGAACGGCTGATTTTCCCAATGTCAGCGAATTTCCGGTCTTCAAAGATGAGCAGATTCGCTTCATGGGCGGCCTTGCAGAACCGAGACCACGCTTCTGGTGTCCAATCGTCCACAAGGTCAACGTGGGTTTTGAGCGCAGCCACGTGTGGCCCAACGGCTTCGATGAGTTCAAACAACCCGGCCATCGTGTTTCTATCGGCCGCCAAGCAAACCAAAGATTGCTTGGCCGTGGCGACTTTCATGTACCGTTTTGCCATTGGCGAAGCGGCCATTTCCCATCGAACACCCCACGCTTCCGACGGCTCCATGAAGAAGGCCTGTGCGCACCCCCTCCTCAATGGTTGTGGCCTCCACGACCAAACATTATGTTCATGATGCACCCGCCCGTCGGGAAACCATGCGACAGGCACTTTTCCTGATGGTGTTGTTGCTGTTGATGCCTCTTTCAGGGTGTTTTGGATCGCCGGAAACCTCGAAAGAATCCGAAGATGAGTCCATGTATCCTTCCATTTGGGAGCGCCATACCCTCGAGTGGAATTGGACGGGTTCCTACGCTCGCGTGCTGCAGGACGGGCCTCACGAACCCCTCCCCGTTCAAGAAGCGTTCATCGACGTGGACACCACGGGCACATGGGAAGGTGGGCCGAACTCGGCTGAAGTCCACCTTTCATACTGGCTTCCATCCAACACCGAGGTAGGTGAACAAGTCCCCGTTATCGCCATTGTCAGCCCCTATTTTGACTACGGTTCTCCCGGAAGCCAGTCCAGCCCAACCAACGTGGTCGGCGCCGGGCGCGGCGAATTCATCTATGACAATTTCATACCTCACGGCTATGCGTTGGCCCAAGTCGCCGTCTTCGCTACAGAAGAGAGCACCGGCTGTTTCGACTACCGGGGCGATGGTGAAGGACAGGGAATTCATGCCGCCGTTGAATGGCTTGGCACGCAAAATTGGAGCAACGGCCACGTTGCCATCTATGGAAAATCCTACGAAGGAGCCACAGCGTGGGAAGCCGCAGCTCAAGGGAGTGAATACCTGAAGACCATCGTCCCCATTTCCGGCACGACCGCTTTGGGGCCACTGCTCTACAAGAACGGCAGCGCTGAAGCGCGCAGCCAGGTCATGCATTCCAATTACGGTGGGTCCATCCTCGATTACGACACCGACGACCTCGACAACATGTGCGCCGACGTCTTGGAAGGCTTCCTTGCCGGCCCAACGCGATACGGACTCGGGGAACTCGACCCGTACATGGACAATTATTACGATGAACGAAGCCACATTGACAAAGCCCTCGGCACGTACAACGGGAGCATCTACTGGGTGCAGGGCATGCAGGACTGGAACGTTGACCCGCACCAAGTGTTCGGCGGCCCTCCCGGGACCCATTGGTACCAAGCGTACATCGATGCAGGCTACGAGGTTGGAGGGATGCTTGGCCAATGGGAACACAACTATCCCGACCAGTGGTCAAAACACAACAATCAGGAATCGGGGTATGGCGGTGAAGCCATTGGCAACATGACTCGCTGGGACTGGGGCCAAGATCTGTTTGAATGGATGGAGTACTACCTCAAAGGCATCGGAGAGAAGCCCAGCCTTCACGCTCAAATCCAACGCAACGATGGAGAGTGGCGCATCGAAGAAACATGGCCCCCACTCGACGCCGAATGGGCGCCAAGCGATTGTGCTTTCAGTGGAGGTTCGGTAGGAAGTTCTTCCACCTACACCGTGGATTGTGCAGCTTTTTCCATGGACCATGACACCCATATCAGCGGTCTGCCCACGCTCCATCTCGATGTGACGCCTTCTTTTGATGGAGGCCAAATCTTTGCTGAATTACGAGATACGCAGACCGGTTTGCGATTCGGCCATGCTACCATGGACGTGCGGTACCATGCTGGTGGCTACGATGCTCAAACGGTGGTGCCGTTTTCCACGGTTACCATGCTCATGGAATTCCAAGGCATGGACGTGATTCTTCCTGCAGGGCATGGCCTCGAGATTGTCCTCACGCAAAACGGAGAGGATTACCTTCCCCCGGCTTGCAGTAACACGTGCCCCATCACGGTTAATTCAGGTGAACTCATGCTGCCGGTCATCGACCGAGACGGTTCAACCGTTCTCATCACGCCGCAAGGCGAAGATGCCGCCAACAACCAGTGAACTTTCTCGGCGCCTTCATCCAAGACCCCCCTCGCCCTCTGACGGNCGTTTGAGCATCTGCGCGGAAGGATGGTTTTTTTTCGCGCAGATGTGTATCATCGCCAATAAAGTGAAAGAAAATAAGAATCAATTGGTTAAGGAAATACTTCATATTCAATCATTTGAATTCTTAAATCAATAAAAGAATGAGCGTATGTTTCATATACCGTCCTCATAGCGAAGCATTTGATACCCATGATGGATAAAGCAAAACTGGAGTACATTTGGCTTGACGGATACGAACCAACGCAGAACATGCGTAGCAAAACCATGGTGCGTTCGGATTTCGAAGGCACCCTTGAAGAATGCCCGATCTGGATGTTCGATGGCTCCTCGACCAGGCAAGCCGATGGCAGCGATTCCGATTGCCTTCTCAAACCCGTGAACATTTTCCCTGACCCNCAGCGCGTNAACGGGTACCTCGTGATGTGCGAAGTGCTCAACCCCGACGGCACACCTCATCCCAGCAACGGCCGCGCCACCATTGACGATGATGACAACGATTTCTGGTTCGGCTACGAGCAAGAATACTTCATCATGGACGTTGACACTCAACTTCCACTTGGCTTCCCCGTCGGCGGCTACCCTGGCCCACAAGGGCTGTACTACTGTTCAGTTGGTGGAAAGAACACCCACGGACGTGCCCTCGTTGAGGAACACGCNGATCTTTGCCTCGAGGCNGGTATCAACTTTGAAGGCATCAACCAAGAAGTGGCCTGTGGCCAATGGGAGTTCCAAGTTTTCGCCAAGGGCGCCAAGCAAGCAGGCGACGAACTTTGGGTGGCTCGCTACCTCCTCGACCGCTTGACGGAAAGCTACGGCTACTACATCGAATACCATCCAAAACCCATCAAGGGCGACTGGAANGGNTCGGGCATGCACGCCAACTTCTCCAACGGAGCCATGCGCGACACGGGCGGCAAGGAACTCTTCGACAGCATCTGCGAGGCCTTCGGCCGAAACATCGAGAAGCACATGTCGGTGTACGGTGCTCACAACGAAGAGCGTTTGACCGGCCTGCACGAGACGCAGTCCATCGACCAGTTCTCCTACGGCGTTTCTGACCGTGGGGCATCGATTCGTGTCCCAGCAACCGTTCCAACCGATGGTTGGGTCGGTCGTCTTGAAGACCGCCGCCCCGCCTCCAATGGCGACCCCTACAAGATTGGTGCCGTGATCATCTCGACCACCAAGTCGGTCTCGTGAGAAGGATTACGCTTCTGACTCGGTGCGCCGTAGACGCATGACGCCGATGACGACCGCAAGGATGACGCCCAGTGTGAACACGTTGGAGAAGATCATCGCTATGGATTCAACGAGAACACCGTAAATCAGCCAAAGCGAAAGCGCCACGGTTACGACGAGGAAGGTTGGCAACGAGATACCTTCGTGCCGTTTGTGAACCCAGACCTCCCTGATCTGCGGCACCCAGGCCACGATTCCAAGAACGCCGGCGACCAAACCGATCGCTTCAATCCAAGGCTCAGCCATGACTCAGCGCCAACCCGACGCCATTCAAGCCTTCCGACGGGACGCGCTTCTTCGGTCCGCCNNANGTTCACNCTTGACCGAGTTCGGGGTATTCGACGGGCTTCGACAGGTTGATCGCTTCAATGGTTGACCAGAGGATCTCCTCTGGCGCTTTCTTTCCAACCACGTGCATTTTCATGGCGGCGCCATAGGGAAGCGAGGCGGAAAGCCGAAGCGTACCATGGGCCAATTCCATGGAACTTGGCTGGGAAGAAAACATCGAAGCGAAGCCAGATTTGTGAGAAATTTGAGCGGTCAAGGGGGTGGTTCTTGCTGATTGCCACGCCTCGACATCATCGCCCAAACCGAGGCCGAGTACATCTCCTTTGCACATCAACCCGCCATTGAGTTGGACTTCGTCCCACGTACCAAAACCCGCCACGGTCTTGAGAAGCTCCTCATTGAGTTCTCCCGGGTCGCCGTTTTCCAACACCGAGATAAATTCGGCTTCGTTGTAGACTTCGCTGCTGAGTTGATTGACCGATTTCGGCCAGTCCAAGTTTCGATTGGTGAACGCAAGCACCACGCGAACATCCACGCCATCGTCCTTGCCGACGCGTTCGTTGTGCATGGCGTTAAGCATCCTGGATTTCCGTGCAATGCGCTGATTCACGGTGCTGTGGTTGTGAGTTGTACCGTTCTTTCTGTGCTGAATAAATTCTTCTTCAGCGTTGATTTCAAACGTCCCCGACCAGTGTTTCTGTTCGACCACCAGCATGGTGTTCCCACCGACGATGACCTGGTCAATTTCACGCTTGCCGCCTTGTTCAGCATCCGGTATTCGCACGGATTCAAACACGTGCCACCCGTTCTTTTTGCCGGCGGCGCGACAGATCTTCGCCAACCGTTGTTCAGCAAGTTCACCGGCCCGATGGATTTCATCCGGAGGATGGAACCGTCGTCGTTGACGCCACCATGACCATCGTTGAATGAGTTTCATGGTCTCACCGAAGGAGTTCATTCACGCTGTTCACGACGATGGTGGGGCGCTGTTCAGCGCCTTCAGGGAGGGCGTCCACATCGCTCTGTGTCGCTTCACCCGACAGCACGAGCACACCAGCCACGCCAGCTCGAGTGGCCATGGCCATGTCCGTGTAAAGTCGGTCGCCGACCATGGCGCAGCGTTCGGGTTTGAGACCAAGCGCCTCGATTTTGTGAAGGATCATGCCCGCATTTGGTTTGCCAGTGATGTGTTCGGGGTCCACGCCGGTGGTCGCCTTGAACATCGCCAGGTAGGCACCGACGTCAGGTAAGCCTCCGTCAGGACTGGGACACACCATGTCGGGATGGCTGGCCACCAGAGGCACCCCGGCGTGCATGTGGATGCTAGCTTGGGCGATTTTATCGTAGGTCAATTCGGTGTCATATCCGAGCACGACGTATTCGGGGTCCGTGCTCTGGGTCGCCACACCAATGGCTTCGAGCATGCTCCGCATGCCTTCGGTTCCGACCAGCCATGTTTTGGTGATCTTGTTGGCTGTTAGCCAAGCCAAGAGGTCGTGGGTGGAGAGCAGCACGTCCTCTTCGGTTGCCTCCAACCCAAGGGCGTGGAGCTTCGTGAGGTACTGGCTGACGGATTTTGATGAGTTGTTGGAGAGGAAATAGCGCTGCACACCTTGCTCTTTGCACCGGCCAAGAAAAGCCTCGGCGCCTTCAATGAGTTCACCACCGAGGTAAATCGTACCGTCAAGGTCGAGGAACACGGCGTCAATGCCGGAGAGGGAAGCGTCCATGGTTCCACCTTAGAACATCAAGGTCTTGAACATGAACCATGGAGAGTGGAGGTTTTCCTGTGCTTCTTTGCTCGCAATCATTTCCGTCATCATCTCTTGAATGGCCGGTTTTTTGGCTGCTTTTCCTACAAACCAATTGAGAAGCCAACCCCGTCGGCTCATCTTCTGCATTCTGTAGGAGTTGGTCAACTCCGGCCCAAGAGCCTTCCAAAGCGCTTCTTGGTAGTCTTCGGGGGACTTCCCCTGCATGATGTGCTTGGCAGCCATTTCCCCACTGACAAGCGCGTTACCCACGCCTTCGCCACTGAACGGGTCAACCAGTGATGCTGCATCGCCGACCAGGTAAATGCCGTTGCTCGCGGAACGGCGCGGTTGACGACTGGCTTTCTTGCGTGGTGAGCCAAACGGCAGTTGCCACCCTTTTCCGGTTCCAGCGATCATGGAGGCTTCTGCAAATCTTTCTTTGAAAAGCGGATGTTCGGCGATCACCTCGGCCTGGAGGGCTTTGAGTTTCTTGGACTGTTTATCGAGCAAGGACATCACCATGCCAATGCCGACGTTCACGACGCCCTCGGCGACCGGGAAGAGCCAGAAGTAGCCGGGAATAATGGTGTCAACAAAGTGGATTTCAATGTCGCCAACGTTGGCTTCGCATCCTTTGACGCCGCGCCAATATTCGCGGTAGCCCGCACAGTAGTGGTCTCGGTCCATCATGGGCTCGTCATAGGTCTCCTCGAGCATTGATTTGGCCACGGGGCATCGGTAGCCGGCTGCGCCAACCACGTTCGAAGCAAAATAGGTGAATTCCTCGCCTTTCCTTCCGCCGATTCGAACCACGATACCTTTCGCATGCCGTTCTGTTCCGCTTCCCTTTCCGGGATCGTCTCCGCCTTTCCCGTCATCGTACAGAACATTGCGAACATCGCCACCCTGAATGACGGTGCCACCAGCATCCCGAACGAGCTGTTGAACTTGGTTGAACAACAAGTAATCGAATTGTTGCCGGGGCAAGGAATACCCCGCCTCGAGCCGTTGAACATCCTCTTCTGGAAGAGCGACACGAACATTGTGGCCTTTTGGAGACGAGAAGACAATACCGGTTACCCGAAAGTGAGGGGTCGCCTCGAGCGTCTCCTTGACGCCTAGATCTTTGACGTGGCTGAGCGATTTTCCACCGACCGCATCTCCACAGATTTTGTCTCGTGGCCATGTTTCCTTTTCGATGAGCAACACGCGCTTTCCTTCCATCGCCAAATAGCCGGCGGCTGCAGCGCCACCAGGCCCTCCACCGACAACGATGCTGTCGTAAGACTCTCCATCCTTGGGAAGGGGGCCGGAATCAATGGGCTGCTTCCACATCACATCGTCAGCCGTTCGCGGATGTCCCATGGTTTGAATTGGGGCAAGGGCACTCTTTGAGGGTTTGTCAGGGCAAACCTCAACCACCACCACCCTCATCACCTGCGGGTCTTTCCCAACACCATGGATGGGGGGCAGGCTGGATTGGAGGCGGCTTTCCATCCACAACGTCGCAAAGCGGCCCTGGTGTTGTTGACCGTCACCCTCGTGTGGGGGGCGACCTTCATCTGGATGAAGCAGGCCCTGAACGCCCTTGAGGTTGAGATTGAAACCTTCGGGACATTTTCAGTCGTCGCCTATTTGGTCGCTTTGCGTTTTCTTCTTGCGATGGTGCTGGTGGCCGTCTTCTTTCCGAAAGCTCACGCCGGACTGCGGTCTCCTGCCATTTGGAAAGGGGGAGCCATTCTAGGCGGGCTCATGCTCGTAGGTTTTGTCAGTCAAATGGTGGCCCTCAACGAGATCAATCCGTCAACCTCTGCCTTCCTGACCTCACTCTATGTCGTGATGACGGCTCTGTTGACCTTACGCATGAGTCAACACCCGCCGCGCCGGGCGCTGTACTGGGGTGTGTTCATGGCCACGCTCGGAGCAGGGTTCATCGAAGGCCCACCACATCTCTCGTGGGGATGGGGTGAAGTCATGACCGTCGCTTGTGCGCTGTTCTTTGCTCTTCACATCATCTACACGCAAAAACTCACCACGGCCCTTGACCCGTTGATGCTGACCCTGACCTCGTTCATCGTGGTCGGCGTGGGGTCGCTCCTTTTGGCCCTGCTTTCTTCCGACCAAGCACTTGACATGATGGTGGCCGTTTTGCGAAGGGAGGGAGTGCTGCTTCCCGTGGTTCTTTTGGGTCTTGGGGGCTCGTTTTTCTGCCTCGTAGCGCTCAATGTTTTCCAACGTCACATGCATCCTGTCCAAGCCGCCATCATCTACGCGTTCGAACCCGTCTGGGCCACCGTGTTCGGACTTGGGCTGGGTTTGGTCAGTTGGACTTGGTGGATTCCATTTGGTGGTGGTGTGCTTTTGCTAGGAAACCTCCTCGTTGAAATTACATCCCCGGCTGAAGAGCCGTCCTCCACTACGCAACCTGCCGAATAGAATGGTTGAAGGGGGGAGTTTCGCTCGCAAGAGCGGAGATGCGTATGACTGACAAAAACAAACCATCCCGTTTTGCAACCAACGCTGTTCACAGTGGCACCCAGCACATCGGCGATGCGGTCAATACACCCATCTTCCAATCATCGACGTACAAGTTGACCGATGAACGCTATGCGGGTTGGGCTGCCGGTGCTCAACACACCTTGCTCTACGCCCGACTGTCCAGTGTGAACTCGGACGCCGTGGCTCAGAAATTAGCAGCGCTCGAAGGCGGCGAAGATGCTGAGACCTTCTCCTCGGGGATGGCCGCCATCTCTACAACCCTCATGTCGATGTTGAACCAAGGCGACCACATCGTTGCGAGTGCTGACATCTATGGAGGCACCTACGGTTTGTTGACCGAAGAATTCCCACGCTTTGGCATTTCAACCACCATGGCTGACATGCGAGACCCTGCTTCGTACGAAGCCGCCATTCAACCCAACACGAAAATTCTCTACATTGAGACATTGACGAACCCCGTTCTGAAAATCTGCGACATTGAGGCCATGGCCGAAGTGGCCAAGCGTCACAACCTGCTTCTCATCATCGACAACACCTTCGCCTCTCCGTGGGGATGCAAACCCTTGACCATGGGGGTTGATTTGGTCATTCATTCCACGACGAAATACCTCGGCGGCCACTCCGATATCCTCGGTGGAGCCGTGGTGGGGTCAAAGGAACACATTGCGAAAATCTTCATGCGAAAAGTGCACTTTGGAGCAGCTCCTGACCCCCACTCGTGCTATTTGCTTGAACGCGGCATGCGAACTCTGGATGTTCGAATGCCACGAATTTGCGAGAACGCATTCACGCTCGCCACCCGCCTTGAACAGCATGATGCGATTGAGCGAGTGTACCATTCTCAGCTCGAAAGCCATCCCGATTACGAGGTAGGACAACGCATTCTCCCCCACGGTTCAGGCATGGTTGCTTTCGTGGTCAAGGGCGGCGATGAAGCGGCCCTGAAGTTCATGCGGAAACTCACCCTCATCTACGAAGCGACCAGTCTTGGAGGCGTGGAATCCCTCATCGAATGCCCGTTCAACTCAAGCCACATGTTCGTTCCTGAAGACGTCCGTGTGGAGGCAGGTGTCGTTCCTGGCTTTGTACGACTGAGCATTGGCATTGAGGATGTCGAAGACCTCTGGTCCGACATTGAGGGCGCCCTTGCTTCGTTGTAGGTGAGTGGATGTACGGGCTTGTCATCGGCTTCTTTTTACTTGGATATTCAGCGTATTGTTGGCGAGAACAAGGCATTCATTCGCGCTACGAAGGATGGAAAACCCGAGAAGAAGCCCCACGGACGTTCAAGTGGCTGTTGATCTTCTATGTATTCCTCGCCCTGTTTATGATCCTCAGCACCGCTCTCTTTCCGTCAAAGCGTTGAGTGAAACCTTCACGGATTCACGAATGGCCCGTGGTCGTTTTGAGCGTTTCAAAGGTCTCGTTCCATTCGTTTTGGAGGCCATCCAAATCGTCGTCCTCAGCCTCAAGCAGCTGCTTTCCCAGCGCCCAAAGCACACCAGTGGGTACGGCCCAAACGCCACCGCGGTCCCTGGCGTTGGCCTCGAAATGCCACTCTTGGCCACCCGAGCGGCCAACGGCCACCAGCCATGCCCATGAAGCGGCCGCTTCGTCGATGGAAGCGTGGCGGGCTGTCGCTTTGCGTTCAACCGAGCCCATGCCTTGCGTGAGTCCAGCAACGATGTAGCCGTGAATCATTCTTGATGCGACTCCCGCCTCTTCACACGGCGGGAAGCGAGATTTTTGTTGGGCAAGAGCCTTGGCTTTGTCAAGTCCTTTGAGGAATTTCCCGAACGGTTTGGGGGCGTCTCGCTGCTGTTCCCAAATCGCCTTTCCATCCTCGCCTTCCAGGCCCAATACTTCCAATGCTTCCCACCCATGGGTCGCCCAGAAGGCGGACAGAACATCACCGCAAGCGGCGGATGGCATGATTCGAAGGCACCGTTCCTCACGTTGCTCAGGGCTTCCTTTGGCTTCAATCCGGAGACCGATGGAATCTTCGTGAGGCTCAGTGATGGCCAAACGGATAATCTCCGCTGCCAACAAGCGTTCTTCGGTGGAACCACTGGAATCTTCGAGCGCTGCTTCCAACGCTTCGGCTTCACCTCCGTCAAGCCAAGTTTCGCCGATCAGTACACCGTCCTCAATGCCTTCCATCACGGTCTGTTTTATCGCAGAGGCGACAATGCCTTCGTTCATGCTCAAGCCCTGCCATGCGTCGATGACTTTGTTCATGCCTTCCACGCTCGCTTCCGGGAGTTCACGGTCTTCCGGCCACCCTTCCGGCTTCCAAACTGCATCCATCGAGAGGATGCTCGGAAGCAAGGGAGGGAGCATTGAGAGTGCCAAATGGTGAACGAAGGGGCTGTCTTTTTTCGAGAAGGTTTGCAAGGCATCGAGGCCCAAACCGATCACCGAACCGTTGTGGAAACGGAACGCCACATGCCCGGTGGAGGAGGGGGCGCCGTTCATCAAATCCTCAGCATCGAGTCCTTTGGTTGTCCATACTTGATGCCCGTCAATTTCGTTGTGCTCCAATTCAAATCGAGAGCGTTTTAACACGTCTGCAAGCCAGTCCTTCGGAGGGTTCGGGTTGGGCCCAGTGCACACAAAACCACCTTCCCAACTGAAAAAGTGCATGCCGCGCTTGGCGTGGTCTTCCCACGGGAGCATGCGCAATGTCAGGTTGGCATAATTTTGAATTCCAGCGAGATAACCCGGTTTACCGTCGCCGCGTCGCACGTAGGATCCGGAACCAAAGGAACCCGATTTGAACTGGCCCACCATGGTGAATTGCTCATCGTGGGCAGCGTGCAGGGAGCCAGCAAAGGCCTTGGCGACGTCATCGCCCCGCTTGGACATCATGCGCTTGGACAACCACTTGAGGTCGTCCTTTTTCTTGATAATTTTTTCAAGTTCCGACAAGGTCTTGGTGACCGGGTCAGTTCGGCCCCATCGGAGTTTTCCTGAGAATTCCATCGCAGGAAGGTGGCTTCGAGGGTTCTCTCTGAATTGCCCAAGTTCTCGTGCCAGTTTTTTCGCCGTCGCTTCGTTGGCCTGTTTTGTCCCGCGCATCCTCGCCCGTGTCTTTTTTTGGCCGGGGAATTCCACTTTGGACGGTGCTGGCAAAGGGTTCCCTCACAGCGACGGGCTCTGTGGTGATGTTTGAGACCTTCGCGTGAAAGTCCTCATGTTGTGAACCGTCTTCGTCCCTCCATGGCGAAGGTAACCCTCCTTGGAACGGCCCAAGATGGGGGGCGCCCTCAACCGGGCTGCCAACGCTCGTGTTGCAGCGATTTGGGTCCCGAAGACATTCGACACCCAGTTAGCCTCGGCATCACCGATGAAACCGGCCGTGGCCACCTCATTGAAGCGACCCGAGCGCTGGGGGAACAGCTGAGCATTTGGGGGCACCCTCCACTCCATTCTGTGATCCTGACACATGCGCACTTCGGCCACGTTGACGGGNTGGGGCTCTTTGGCCGAGAAACCCTGAATGCAAGAGGACTCGAACTCTACGCCTCCGCGTCCATGCTTTCTCTGATCGAGCAAACCCCACAGTGGTCATTGATGGTTGACCAAGGCGTCTTTTCCGCTGTTCCAACGGCGGCAGGGCGCATCCACCCCCTTTCTCCAGACGTTCGTCTTGAGGCCGTTCAGGTTCCTCACCGTGCCGAACTTTCCGACATGCATGCGTTCATTGTTCGTGGTCCAAACCAATCCGTTCTCTTTCTTCCCGACCACGACCGTTGGGACGACACGCTTGCTCATCACAACGCTTCCTCAATTCGCGAATGGCTTCGAGCCCTTCGCGTTGACATCGCCCTTGTTGATGGAACATTTTGGAGTGCGAATGAACTCCAGGGCCGAAGGCAAGACGAGGTGCCCCACCCCACCGTCAGCGAAACGCTCGAGCGTTTGGGACCACGTGCTGAGGGCGACCCTGAGATCGTGTTCATTCATCTCAACCACACAAATCCCCTTCATGTTCCCTCTTCATCAGAACATCAAACCGTCATCGATATGGGTTGGACGGTAGGTGAGCAGGGCATGACCTTCAGACTGTGAGAGGGGTCATGCCGCTGGGTTGGAACACCAGCAGACTGAGCGTGACGGTGACCGATTCAGTAGAATCTCCACCGAAGATGAGTCCATTGTTCGCATTCAAACTGACGTCCATGTTCAACGCACCCATCATTTCCGGTGATTTACCGAGCATGTTCAGGACTTCGATGAGGTCGGCTTCCGTACCGTTGAGCGTGTAGTCTCCCGTTTCCGAGGCGTATTCCTGAAGGGCTGCGTTCGGGACAATGCTGCCCACAACGGTGGTGGTGTCGCACGCATTGGTGCTTCGCTCCGCATCGTCGCTCTCCGAAAAGGGTCCGGCGAGTGCGCTGTAATCCGGGCTTGTGACGATGTCATCACACGCATTCGAGGCCGTTTCACCGGTGTCACTGTACGTGATGGTGAGGGTCGCAGCAAGAACAGCGGTCATGGTCTCGTCAATGGAGACGCTGAAGGTCTGTGTCTCGCCATCGTCGAGGCTCAACGTTTCGGATTGCGTCCATTCACTGACGGTGTAGCTCAGTTGGTAGGGGTTGTCTCCGGAAGCCTCACTGGCATCTGGCGCCATGGTGTAGTAGGTGCCTTCCAATGCTCCAAAGAGGACCAAGAGAACGACTGCTCCGATGGTGGTCGTACGTTGGGTCGGGATGCTGTACCGTCCAAACGGTTCCGAAGGGGATTCCGACCGCTTCCAGCACAGAATGAAGTGCGTGGCAAACGCCGAACTCATGGCCGGAATGGACGGGAAGATGTCTGCGCCCCACGGGCTAAAACTCCAAACGATGACGGCGCTCAGAGCGGCGATCATCATCCAAATCGTGTGCTCTGTATCAGGTTCATACCCCATCATGCGAATCAACAACAAGGGCACGAAGATGCCGCCCAAGCCGTACACTGCCAACACCACGAGGGCAAAGACCGAATCGCCGAAGCCGGGGAATTGCTGCCCGACCAAGGCGATGAGGGTGGCAAATACAGCGACGACCATGGTCACGAGTTTCGTGGTCTTGTGCTCTTGACTCCATTCGGGTTTCACGTCGTCGGTGATGGCCGCCGTACAGGCCAGCACCTGGCTGTCAGCTGTTGACATGGTGGCTGCAAAAATGGAGGCGAGAATAACACCTGCAAGGAAGGGACTGAGCACTTCCATGGCCAACAAGGGCAGACCGTCCTGGGCTTGAGAAGCATCCAGGTCGAGGAAAATAGCGCGACACGCAAGGCCAATGATGAACATGAGGGCGATGAATGGCGTCTGCCAAACGAAGAACCAAATCGCTGCCTCTTTTCTGTCCTTGTCGTCCTTGAGTGTCATGACACGCGACACCACTTGAGGTTGGCCTGCCACGCCAAGTCCGCCAAGGAAAAATGCGCCAATCCACAACGTGACACCGAAGGTAAGGTCGGCGGGGAAGAAATTCACCATCCCNGGGTCGATGTCCCGAAGCGTTCCATGGAGGCCCGATAAGCCGCCGACTTCGGAAACTGCCACGTAGCACAGGATGGTTGAGCCGACCAGCATGACACAGGATTGCGCCGCATCGGTCCAGATGGAGGCGCGGATGCCACCCGCATAGCAGTACGCCACAACGAGCACGAAACCAATGAGGATGCCAGCTACTTCTGACCATCCAAGCATGGCCCGGAGCGCCACACCGCCAGCGACGAGTTGCGCCGCGGCATAAATAGCAAGAAACACCACTGAGAGGATGCCCGCTAATTTTGCTTCAGGAGAGCCTCTTGTTTTCGAAACGAGGGAAGACAGCGAACGAACGCCCCGCTCCGATCCTTCTTTTTGGATGAATTTGTAAAGCCATATCCATGCAACGGCTTGGCCCAAGGTTGAGACGAGGCCAATCCATATCCCCGAGTACCCTTGGACGAAAATGAAACCGATAAAACCGATGAACATGTAGCCGGAGTTCCAGGTGCTCACGGCACTCAGGGCAGCTAGGGCTGGATGCATCCCTCGTCCTGCGACCAGGTAATCGTCGGTTGTGTCTTGCTTCACGCGCATGGACGCAAGGCCAACACCGGCAAAGAAGCCCATGAACAACAGGAAGGAGAGAAGGAGCACCAGTTCATCCGAAAGCCCGAACATTTCCCTCACTCCTTTTTCCAACGAAGCAACGCCTTACCTTCAACCTCACCCGTGCTTGCTGGGAAGACGAGGCAGTTCAACCGCCCCCCCTGCTCATCGCCAAGCCCGCCAAGGGTGGTGGTCACCATGGATTGCTCCGAGGTCCCCATATCGGAACACAACACCACAGGAATCTCATCAAAGGATTGCTGAAGGTAGCGTTTGGTCGCCATTTGTCGGAAAGCCAAGCGCCCGTCTTCCTCTGAAAGTGGCTCATTCATCGTTTTCTGAAGCCTTTCCCACATGAGGCGCATGGATTGGACAGCGTCTTCTGGCCGCATGGGGCGTTGGTCACCGGTTCCCAGCCCGGTGGGGTCGAGGTCTAGGAGCGCCAAGGTGTGCAGGTGTTGTTCCGAATTTGATGCCAGGACTTCCAATGGAGAGGTGGCGATCCAATCTCCGTAAGGATACGTCAGGGTTGTCTGGCGTCCAAATTTGTAGTTCGAGAGCCCAATGGCTCCAGTGACCACGGTGGTGATGGAAATTCCATGAATCACCCGGCAGTCAATACCGGCCTCTTGAGCGCGCAATTGCAGGTCGACGTGCGTGGTGGCCTGAAGCGGGTCACCCACGACAAGCAGCGCTACGAGGGAGTTTTTTGCAAGTGTAAACAACTCATCTGGCTCTTCAACCTCAGGGCGCATCACGCGTTCAATGGGCCCGACTTTTTCTTCGAGTCGCTTCAATTCATCTTCAGGCCAAAGGGCCGTATAAGCCTCGTATCGCCGATGGTCAGCTGCCTTTGCAGCCCTTTGGGCTTCAACGGTCATTCCATCGAGTGAACCCATGCCCATGCCGACCAACAGCAAGCCTTTCTCAGGGAAGGCATTGGATTCGGAATCTGTTGCCGCCATGCTCAAACCACCGAAGCGCTTGGACAGGGCGAGGGCCATGCGTCATTTGAGCGTGCCGAGCGACCAGACACAGGTTTGGTTAGAGCGTTGCAAAGCCAATGGATGGCTCGGTGGAAGCGGGGTTCTTTCGTTGGATGAAGGCCGACGAGGCGTCCCACTCAACGACAACGCTCCAGCCGGTGAAGACGCTTGCTGGGAGGGGCTGGACCACATCGATGCGCCTCCAAGAGAGAACGGACCAAGGCATTGGAGGGAACGGCTTCCTGGCGAACTTCAAACCCTCCCTGATTCCTTTTGGCCCTCGTCTTACGAGGTTCAAGGAGACGTTCTTCTCGTGAAATTGGAGGAAGAGGTTCGCCCTCACGCTTCGGCCATGGCGAAAGCGATGATGGAGCAGATGCCAAGCGTCCGCATTGTATGCGCGGATGAAGGCGTTCAGGGCGATTTCCGCGTTCGTGACCTCCGACCAATCGCCAGCCGCGATGGTAGCCAACATACGACCACTGCCGTCCGCGAGCATGAATTCACTATCCATGTTGACCCGGGCGAAGTCTATTACTCCGCACGCCTTTCAAAACAGCGATTGAACACCTACGAATCGCTTCAAGGCTTCCGAGAACGACTCGGCTCACCTTTGGTGGTTGCCGACCCCTACGCCGGTGTTGGCCCTGCCTTCCCTCTCTTGTTGAAGCATGAAGGCCTCGTTTCGGGGTACCTCGCCGGGGATTTGAACCCGAAAGCGGTCGAATTGCTGACCAAGAACCTTGAGAGCTGGACGAGGAAATCGCCCACAACATTCTCTCCGTCAACCGTGGTGTGCAAGGACGCACGTACATGGAAAGAAGACGAGGAGCTTCGCGGGAAAGCCAACGTGATGCTGGTGAACTTGCCCCACGATAGTTTTGAGCACCTCCCAGACCTTTTCCCGTTGTTTATCCCATCTGAATTGGGGCTTTTGCGCGGGTGGGCCATCATTGAGCGCACTTCCCTTGACGGACGTGTTGCACAATTGGAAGGGATGGTTGAGGCTGCTGGTGGAACCCCAACCCAGACCTTTGTTTCAGAAGTCAAAGGATTCTCCACGACGCGATGTTTCGTGGTGTTTCAATCCACCATCACATGGGATTGAAGCGTTCACTTCATGAAGCACCGATGGCTGGGATTGCTCATGGAGAACATCGTGAAGTGCACATGCGGGGCGAGCATCAACATCGCTGGCATTCCTCCACGAAAGGACGGCATCAAGGTTTGGTGCCGAGTTTGCGGGTCTGTCACGACCCATCAGCGCTAAACAACTTCTCCGAAACCATCGACGGTGAAGCGTTCACTGAATTCGCTTGCATCGGCATGTTGATGGTCGTTCCTCATCCACGTCAAGAGGAGTGAGCACCATGTCGGACAGGCCCCTTGTGATTGATGTCGTGGACAATGGAGGCCAGTGGACCCACCGAGAATGGCGCATGCTTCGTTATCTCAAAGTGGACACACAGATCATTGACAACACCACGCCGGTGAGTGAACTGCGTGAACTCGATGGCCTCATCCTCTCAGGCGGAGCAGCGCGTGTCGGCTTGACCGGCGAGCTGGGCAATTGCGGGGCTTATTTGGAATTGGACATCCCTATTCTTGGCATCTGTGCAGGACATCAATTCATGGCGCGACATTACGGTGGCGACGCTCGCGAGTCGCCCGAACCTGAGTTTGGAGCGATGGACATTGAACTGATCGAAGGCGGAGGGGCCATTTTTGCAGGAACCAACGCCACTCAAACGGTCTGGGAATCGCACAACGATGAAGTCCATGTCGTTCCAGATGGTTTCTTTATCACGGCGGGGAGCCCTTCGTGCAAGGTTCAAGGCATGGAAAATGAGGCCGGCGACCGCTTTGGCTTGCAATTTCATCCCGAAGTGAACGATTCGGAGTTTGGAAAAGAAATGTTCGAGAATTTCGTTGCTGTTTGCCGGGCCCGTCAAGGCGAGGATTGAATTTCGAAATTCGTTATGTACTGTTGCCAGTGATGAGTTGTCGCCATGTCAGAAAAAACCAAGCGCGACCTGGGGCAATTTTTCACCCGTGATTCGGTTTGGCTGCGCCCCCACATCCGTGCCCACATCGAATCGTTGAGCAACCAATACAAGATGTGCGTTGACCCATTTGCAGGAGACGGGCACTTGTTGGAACTTGCTCAAAAGATGGGCTTTGAAATCCAAGGGCATGACATCGATGAGAACATCTGCGCATCAAAGCAGTGGGGTGAACCAAACGACTCAATCCGACGTGTTATTCGGCACGAGCAAGCGTTTGTGCTGACCAATCCGCCCTATCTTGCAAAGAACTCTGCAAAACGCATGAAGTCGCCCATGGTTGAGTACTTTGAGGCCGGATTCATTCCGACCCTTGATGACTCTCGGCTGAATGTATTGGACGATCTGTTCAAGTTGGCCATCGAACAAACATTGGCCAAATACGACGACTCTATTTGGATTGTTCCCGAGTCCGGCATCCAAGA